>CAZCVY010000240.1:0-10543 GCA_964501985.1 uncultured Acidobacteriota bacterium
AGAAAGGCCGGGAGAAATACAGGGGCAGGGCGTTGTTGGCGAGATCAGGAGAAACCAGGCCGGGCCCCACGAAGACGGTGAGGATGAAACCCATCGTGCCCTGAACGCCAAGGAATTGAAAAAACACCCTGGCACTCACATCGAAGAATGCGCTCGTATGGAAAAGCGCCAGCAGGCGCTGGTTGTGGTTCGCGTAGAGAGCTAGCGCGAAGGCGAGTGGATAGATGAAGCAAAGGGCGAAATAAACGGAGAGGAATCGGGAAGACAATGCTTTTCGAAAAGCATACCGGCTCAAGATGAGAAAGCGGGACCGTCGCGCCGTGAGTTCTCCCGCATAGGCGTGGTAGCTTCGCTTATGGACGGCCATTATGGTTCTCCATGGCTTTGAGGAAGATATCTTCCAGGCTGTCGCGCCGGTAATTCAGCCGCCGGATCTGCACGCCGTGCTCCTCCGCCAACCGGTAAAGGTCGCGGATGGCGAAGTCCTGGCCCAGGATCATTTTCAGCCTGCTACCCGCGGTCGCGCATTCACAATCCAGGCGCTCGACCGCCTCAGCGAAGGCCCCGTCGCCGCCGAGCGTCTCCAGCTCGAGAAACCGCTGGTTGGCTTTGCGTTCTTCCTCCAGGTTCGCGTAATGCACCTGATGGCCGTCCTTCAGAATCAGCACTTCTTCGCAGGTTTCCTCCACGTCGTGCAGCAAGTGCGAACAGAGCAGAATGTGAAGGTCCCCGCTGTCCCGCATTTCCCGAATCAGGCGGATCATCCGCTGGCGGGCAGGAGGATCGAGGCCATTGGTAGGCTCGTCCAGGATCAAAAGCCGTGGACCGGAGGCGATTGCCTGGGCGAGCTTCGCAAGTTGCTTCATGCCCAGTGAGTAGGTGCCGAGCAGTCGGTATCGCGCTTCGCCCAGGCCCACATAAAAGAGCGCCTCATGGGCGCGCTCCAGGGCGGCGCCCGAAGGCAGGCCGGAAAGCTCCGCCATCAGGCGGACGAAGCTCACCGCGGTCATATGGGCAATGAAACAATCCGACTCCGGCATGTAGCCGACGAGGGCGCGAATCTGTTTCATTCCGGTGCGGATATCGAACCCCAAAACGCGCGCCGTGCCTCGAACCGCTGGGTAAAATCCCAGCAGGGTGTTGATGAGAGTCGATTTCCCCGCCCCATTCGGACCTAGCAGCCCGATGGCGCGGCCGGAGAGTGAGCACTTCAGATCCGCGAGGATCTTCCGCCCTCCCAGTGTGACACCCAATCCATCGAGATCGATCACCGGCTCCATGGCGCCGACCACCTTACCGTTTCCTACCCTTTGGGTGCGGTCCGGGCCGCACTCTCGATCATCCGGAGCATTTCCCACAGGCCCGCTCCCTTCGTTCCGAACAACGAATCGAAGCCCAGCCCAAACAGGTTCCCCGTATTGGCGACCACGATGTCTTGAGGTTCCCCATAAGCACAGGTCAGGCTAGGACCGCTGTTCTGCCTCAACGCCTCGATGGACTGTCGCTGAGCGGGAGTCAGCAGAGGGCTGGCCTTCACAAAGTCAGCCGCCGATCCCAGCACCGCGCCCAGGTTTTGGTACACGAGGGCGGAGCAGTTACTAAAGTTGTCGCGCGGCAGACGGCTGGTGAAGTCCGTCGAGCGCGCGAGGGTGTATCCCGTGGTGCGATTCTGAATCGAGCTCAGAAGCAAGGCGCGGCTGGGCGCCGCCACCATATAGCCTTCCACGAACGTGTAATCGAACTCAGACGGAGCGCCCGGCGCCGCCGCCCGGCCGGTCTGCAAGGAGTAAAACGTGCGGCCACCGGCATCCTCTTTGGTCACACTCAGAGGGGTGGAATGGGAGTCCGTTCGCTGATTGTGTCTTGCCACCAGCTTCTCGATGGTCCCTTCCAGGCGCGCCGGATCATTGACTTCCAGGGCTACTTTCCAACTCGGGGTGGGCAGGACCGGCCCGTCGAGTGCGAATGTTGCTTCGCCGCCGATCGCGCCCGCCAAATCCTCTGACACATTCACTCCTGTCTCGGATTCGAACTTCCCCAAGTCCTGGCTGACTCCATGGTCCTGACTGCCGGCCATACTGAAGATCTCCTGAACGATCTCGCGAGGGTCCTCCACTTCAAAGGAAACCGCAAAGCCGGCATCGGGTGAAACAAAATCCAAAGTCCCCATCGGGCTCGGCGAAGCCAGCCAGGCAGTCACGCCCCGTCGCTTCTGGGCAAAAGTTAATGTCGCGCGATTCTCCGTCCGGCCGCTTACGTCCTTGCTCTCCATAACGAGGTATCTCATGTCCGCAAGGCCGGTCCTCTCGTCACGCAAAAAATCGACGTGCGTGCCCCGGCTCTCACTCTTGTTTACGGAATGCGCGAGAATTTGTTCCATATCCGCACAAATAAGAAAGCCGGCGCCCGCCTGGTATGCCTGCCGGATCGTCCCGTACAGGGGAGTCGAAACGAAACCGCTCGGAGAGGAATGCTCCATCAACGTGGAAACTCTTTGCAGTTGGCGGACGTCCGTGGCTATCGCCACAACGTTATTCCGTACGTAGACCAAAGCGGTGTCTCGCCCGGTTGCAGCCGGGGGAGAAAGTGGATTATCGACGATCCGGGCCTTCAGATGCGTCGCGTCGCCTTGCATCTGGTCAAGCTGCTCTTCCAGAAAGGCGCGGAAGTCGGGCCGCCGAACCTCCGCCAGCACGACAGACGCATGCTGGTCGGCCGGAACCGCGACGACGATTTCATCTCCGAGGTAATTGCTTAGAGTCCGAATCCGGTCCAGCATCTCAGCCTGTTTGTGGGCTTCCCCTGAGGCCTGCTGCCGGTCCCACCACGTTTGCAGCACTTCGCTTTGCTGAATGCGTTCCTGCAAAAGACGATTCGCTTCGATGAGGGTGGAACCCATATTGGGGATGGCGGCGAAGAACACGGTGTCTTCCGGCACCAAATTCAGCAGGGTCGAATCGTAGCGTGGGGCAGGCCCCGGAATGGCTTCAAACTGCTTGTGGAGGGCGGCAAACTCGGCCAGCAGCGCGAGGTACTCACCCGAATCCCGGCTCCAGGCGACAGTTTGATTGACAGCGACCGGCGCGAGACTCGCTTCCGTCGCGGCCTGCTCGCCGGCATGGAGAAGCTGAGTTTTCCGCCCCTGCTCGACTTTCACTTCTCCTTGGACAACGGATACCCGCGAGCCCTTCAATCCTTCGTCCACAGCAAAAATGGTGCCTTTTACGGAAACGAGGCAGTCCCTGGTGGCGACGTAGAGCCTGCCGTGGCGCTGGGGGGCAGCCCGAACAATAATGTTGCCCTGCTGCAAGTGAAGGGTCGTGTCACGCCAACCTTTGGATACCCACAGCGCTGTGTGCTCGTTCATTTCGATCGTGGAGCTGTCCACGAGCCGGATGACGGCGGAAGAGCCCTTGGCGGTCCGGATCTCTTCTTCGTCGCGGATGGCGCCACCCGGCAGAAGCGCTGCGCCACCCCGGTCAGAAACTTGATATAGCGTGCCGTCAACGGTTTGAACGGCCGCTTGGACCTCCGAGCCGCGCAGCACTCTGGTAAGACGTCCGCTCCCCAGAAGCACGCCCAGGACTATGACGGCGACGCCCGCGGCGAATGCCCAAGCTACGTTCCACCTGACTCGCTCGCGACCCGCCGCGCGCGCGGGGGCAAAACCTTCAACGCCCGTAGGGGCGGCATGCGGCGCGCCCAGGCGCGCCTCCTCCAGTACGTGCCGGCAGGCCACGCAGCCGTGCAAATGGTCTTCCAGCAGCAACGTTCGCGCCGCAGAGAGATTCCTCGCGAGGTAAGCGGGCACCAAGGCCTGGAAATCCCCGCAGCCGCGAATCTTCTCCACGTTCGGAGCAGTCGCCATCGATGGTGAAGCGTAGTGCTCGCGGATCCGAGCCCAAACGCGGTGCGCCGCCTGCTCGACGGTCTGCTCATCCACATTTTCACGCCGGACTCCGGCGATGATTTCATCAAGTGACGGATCGCGTTGCTTCATTCCTTGGCTCATAACTTTTCTCCCATGAAGGAGCGAATGTCCTTCTGCATCTGCCGCCGCGCCCGGTGCAAGGTCACGGCCACCCGCACTTGTGACATGGCGAGCATCCGGGCGATTTCCGGGTTGGTGTGACCTTCGAAGAAGCGTAGCGCGAAGATTTCAGCCCATTGCGGATTCAGCCTTGCAAGCGAGTGCCGCAGACACTCTCGCAATTCCCGCTGGTCCAAGCCGCCGCCTGCCGGCAGGGAATCCGCCAGGGGGGCCGTCTCCGCCGTCCGTCGCGCCCGAACCACGTCCAGGGCGGCGTTGATGGCCGCCCGGCGAAGGTAGCTTTCGGAATTTTCCATTGCGGGAGCCGACTCGTCACGGCGCACGAGGCGCAGAAAGACGGTCTGCAGCACGTCCTCGGCGTCCGTGGCATTGCCCGTAATGCGGTAAGCGGTGCGGAACACCAGGCCGTGGTGCGCCCGGAACAGTCCTTCGACTCCATCGATGAGACCGGGAATCGTTTCCTCCACTGGGGCCGATAGCATGAGCGCCTCCCGATGGTTGCCTTCACACTAAGGACGGCCCGCTAGCCCGATTATTACAGGGAGGAGGCTTTTTTTCGAAGGGAGTTTTCCGTTTGCCCTTCATCACGACAATTCGTCTCCACTTTCGTGTTCCGACTCTACAGTGAATGTCATGATGAAAGGTCGAAAGTGCCCAAGCCGAGCGGTTTCCCTCATTCAGCTCCCAACGCGTGACGCAAGCCTGTGGTCGCTTTTTTGATGTGCTTTCAGCGCGATTGGCTTCTTGACCCTATGGAATGCTTGTGCTACGGTCAGTTTCCGAATTTGGCTCGCTCGGCGGTTCAATGGCCGAAATCCTAAACTTAGAGAACAGTTCCCTCGAATACGCTTTGGAATACGCCGTCCACCTTATTCTGCGAGGCAAGGTGGTGGCCTTTCCTACCGACACTTTCTACGGCCTGGGCGCCGACCCCTTTAATCTGGCGGCGGTTAGTGAGATCTTTCGCATCAAGCGCCGTATTGCGGATCGGCCGATTCCTCTGCTCGCTGATTCCATCGACCAAGCCGCCGACCTCGCTGATCATCCTCCCACCCTTTTCTTTACCCTGGCCCAGAAATTCTGGCCGGGAGCGCTCACGCTGGTGGTCCCCGCCTCCGCCCAGATCCCGTTGAAGGTCACTGCCAACACTGGCAAGGTGGGATTGCGTTGGCCGCTCGCGCCATTCGTTGTCGCCTTGATTGCAGCGGCCGGGCGTCCGCTCACCGGCACCAGCGCCAACCTTTCCGATATGGAGTCGTGCTCGACGGCGGATGAAGTGGACTGCCAGATCGGCGATGTGCTGCCGCTGATCCTGGACGGAGGCCTGACCCGGGGTGGACTGGCATCAACCGTCGTCGAGCTTACAGGTGAAACCGGCCGCATCGTGCGCCCAGGCGCTATCCCAGAGTCTGAGTTGAAGGAGTATCTCGGCTGATTCGCGCGCGCTTCCGTTACGGAATTCTCCTGGTCCTTGTCGTGGCGCTGGTGGCTGGCGCCTGGGCAGAGTGGTTTCTCTACACCGCCATTCGTTGGCAGGCGGGGGACGATGAGGCGCGCCCCGCCGATGCCATCGTGGTGTTCGGCGCTGCGGAGTACAATGGCTCGCCGTCACCTGTTTTCAAAGCCCGGTTGGATCACGCCTTGGAACTTGACGACCACGACTTGGCTCCCGCCATCATCACCACCGGCGGCAGCGGCGGCGATACGCATTTCACGGAAGGCGGAGTAGGGCGTGACTACCTGATTCAGCAGGGGGTGGCAGAAGATAAAATTTCCTCGGAAGTACGAAGCGAAACCACATACGAAAGTGTCAAGGCCGTCGCCCAAATCCTCAAGCAGCGCCACGCACGCACGTGCATTGCCGTCAGCGACGGATTTCACCTCTATCGGATCAAGCTGATGTTTCGCGCATCGGGGATTACTGCCTTCGCCTCTCCCGCCCCGGATAGCCCCATCGAAGACGACCCCACCCTGCGCACGCTGTATTCCTTGCGCGAACTGGGGGTCACAACGCTGTGGCGGTTGGGGTTGAAGTTGTAAAACGGGGCACGTGACACGGGGCACGAAGTTCGCCGCTGGTTATTCTGGAATCTCGAATTTTGAATCTCGATTACGGAATCAGGTCCGAAAATCAGCCATCATCAATCGACAATCGGCAATTCACTATTCCCGCGCCTTGCGCTGGCGGCTCCAATACCACCATTGGCGTTGCTCCGATGGGAGTCGTGGGTCCCGCGCCTGCGCCACAGCAGCACTAAAAGTGTCAAGGACGCAAATGTCCTGGCTTTTGCCGGTCACGTGGCACAGCTTCTCGTAGAGGCTCTCGGGCTTTTGCCGCGCCAGTTGTTTGACCGAACGAATCCCGAGCAACTCAAAGTCCCGCAGCATCGCGGGTCCAATCGATACCAAGTCACCTAAACGCCGCTCATCAGGTGTCATTGTGTGTCCTCCGGAATTGGTTGAAGGATTATTATACCGTTTGGACCAGTGACTTGATCAATTTTTTGATTCGCAGCCCACCTTACGGCCGCGAGATCTTGCCGAGAACCGCCGGCCGGCGCGCGCCGGTTACGGCGGGGAGATTGCCGGGCAACCCGTGGATCGTTCGGTCGGCGAGGACGGCAAAGGCGATGGCTTCCTTGGCGTCCACATCGAGGCCAAATTCGCTGGATTGGCAAACACGCATGCTGGGCAGAAGTTCGGTGAGGCGGGCTACCAGGAAACGATTATGCGCCCCCCCGCCGGAAATGATGAGGCGGTGGAAGGGGATCCTTGCGGGCACAAAGCGCTCGAGCGCGTCGGTGATGGTGCGGGCGGTCAACTCAGTCGCGGTGCGAAGCAAATCATTGGCGCTTGCCGATTGTCGACTGCCGATTCTTCCCCCCAGCCTGCGTTTTCCGGTTCCTCTTGCGGAATCCGAAGATATTCCGTTCAGAAAGAATTTACGGATGAAGGTCTGTCCAAACTGCTCCCGTCCGGCGCTCTTGGGAGGTGCAAGAGCGAAAAATGGGTAACGTAGTATTTCCTCGAAGAGCGGTTGATTCACTCGCCCCTTGGCCGCCCATCGTCCTCCAGCATCATAGGACTTCTGGCCCTTGGTAAAATACCGGACCAGTCCGTCGATGATCATGTTCCCGGGGCCGGTATCGAATCCGAAAACCTGTTCCGGTTTCGCGTTGGCGGGAATCACCGTGAAGTTGGCGATGCCGCCGATGTTTAGCGCCACGGTCCCTTCGCGTTCATCGCGCAGCAACAGATAATCCACCATCGGCACCAGCGGCGCGCCCTGCCCGCCGGCAGCCATGTCAGCAGTGCGAAAATCCGCCACCACCGGCGCGCCGGTGCGCTCCGCAATCACCGCAGGCTCGGCAATTTGCAAGGTGCTCGTGATGCTCCTGCCACCTTCACGTGTCGGTGCACCCTGGTGATAAATGGTCTGGCCATGTGAGCCGATCGCAGCGAGGCGCGCGGGCGAGACACGCGCCTTCTTACAAACGCGCAGAGCCGCCTCCGCGAAGAGTTCTCCCAGAAGAAAATTGAGTTGGCTGATTTCGCCTGCCGTCGCTGGCTCACCCGCAGCGATACGCAAAACCGACTGGCGTACCAGCGCTGAGTATTGGAGCGTTGAAGACGTCAAGAGACGCACGCGGGGTTGCGTGGCGGGGCCGGAGATGCGCACGAGAGCCGCGTCAATGCCGTCCATCGACGTGCCCGAAATCAGCCCCACCAGCAGGCGTGACCCGCGCGAAGACCCTTCAGGCACCCGTCGTCTCCTTTTTTGGGGTGAAATGAAACCCAAAGCGTCTCTGACTAACCCCGACATTTAAGTCGGGAAGCGCCGACGCGCCCCATGCAAGACGGCCAGAATTTCGACTGCATCCGCGAGAAGACGATAATACACCGCAAACGGAGTTCCCGGGATCGACAGTTTCCGGATGTTAGGGCGCGTGGTGTGTCTCCCCATGGAGGGGAATTTACTCAAGCGGCGAACGGAGATCTTGATATGTTTGGCAACATGGGCCGCTGCAGCGGGCTTGTCAGCCGCAATAAATGCACGGATTTCTCGGAGGTCCTGGACGGCGCGGGCATCCCATATTATTCGCATTCTGGGGCAGGAATCTCTCCCTCTTGGCCCCAAGTGTCAAGCCACGCCATGACCCGCCCGTTAGGGACAGTCCTTCCGGTGCGAGAATCAAGGCGGCGTTGGGCTTCTTCTGTTTGAAGCGCTTCCGTCTCCAGCAACAGATCCAATGCACTGGCAATTAAGGTCGAAGGATTCTGCTCTCGCTCTCGCGCGGCCTGCTCAATTCTCTCCTTCAGTTCTTCTGGCACATTCAGGGCCGAAATTCCGCTCATAAGGTTGCCTCCAGACAAATGTTAACACATAGGAAGAGCCACCGCTCGATCGAGGAAATTCATCGGGGGCAACAAGCCGCAACATCGGCAATTAACTCGTCGCAATGGGAAATCCGGCCTTCATGATTGAATCTGCTTCTTCAATTCAGCAAGAAGGTTGAGCGCCTGAATGGGTTTCAGGTTGTCAAGGTCCGCTTCCTCGATGGCTCTCACCACCTCGGCATTGAGTGGCGTAAAAATAGTGAGCTGGACTGGTCCGGTTTCCGGCGCCTCCTTGCGGCTCGCCAGACGCTCACTCAAGGTGTGCTCATTCTGCTCGTGACGGGTCAGGATTTCGCGCGCCCTCTCGATGACAGTGAGGGGCAAACCCGCCAGGCGCGCAACTTCGATGCCATAACTCTTGTCCGCACTCCCAGGCTCAACCCTGCGGAGGAAGATGATATTCGACCCGGATTCCTTCACCGACACGTGGTAGTTCTTCACTCCCTTAAGCAGATCCTCCAACTCCGTCAACTCGTGGTAGTGGGTGGCGAAAAGGGTCTTGGCACGCGTGTGCGTCAACAAATACTCAACCACGGCCCAAGCGATCGCCAAGCCGTCGAAGGTAGCGGTGCCGCGGCCAACCTCGTCCAGCAGCACCAGGCTGCGAGGCGTAGCGGTATTCAAGATAGCCGCCGCCTCCGTCATCTCCACCATGAAAGTTGAACGGCCGCGCGCCAGGTTGTCAGACGCGCCGATGCGGGTAAAGATCCGGTCAAAAATGGGAAGATTGGCGCGTGCGGCGGGCACAAAGCTGCCCATTTGGGCCATCAGAGCAATTTGCGCTGCCTGACGAAGATACGTCGATTTCCCGCCCATGTTCGGCCCGGTGACAATCAAGAGCAGGTCGGTGCCGCCGTTCATGTAGAGATCGTTGGGAATGAATTTTCCGGTTTGACCCTCTTCCACAATGCGCTCAATCACCGGATGGCGCCCCTCCTGAATGAGCAGTTCGGCGTCATCGGAAAATTCCGGGCGATGGTATTCACGCTCAGCGGCCAGATGTGCGAAGCAGCAGAGCACATCAAGCTCCGCCAGCACGGCGGCAGTCTGGCGAATGCGCGATGCTTCGCTGCCCACCTGACGGCGAATGCCGGTGAAGAGGTCGCGCTCAAGCGTATGGCTGCGTTCTTCCGCGTCCAGTATCTTCACTTCCAGTTCTTTGAGCTCCGGGGTGGTAAAACGTTCGGCGTTCACCAGCGTCTGCTTGCGCTCGTAGTCCGCGGGCGCGAGGCGCATATTGGCCTTGGAGATTTCAATGTAGTAACCAAAGATGTTGTTGAAGCGAACCTTGAGCGAGGTGATGCCGGTGCGTTCGCGTTCGCGCAACTCGATCTGGGCGAGTAAGCGTTTGGAATTCTGGCCGAGGTCGCGCAGTTCGTCGAGCTCGGCGTGATAACCCGCACGGATCAAGCCGCCCTCGTTCAGCACTACCGGCGGCTCAAGGTGAATCGATTTCTCCAGCAACTCATGGATGTCCGCCAGCTCATCGAGGCGCTCATGCAATTCGCCGATGCGGCGTGCCTGAAGGTGCAGCAGGTAGGTTCGCAAGATTGGAAGCGGGCGCAGGGATTGTTTCAGCGCCAGCAATTCGCGGGCGTTGGCCGTTTCCATCGTGATTTTGCTGAGCAAGCGTTCGAGATCCTGAATCGAGCCCAACACGCGGCGTAGTTCTTCGCGTGCGATGGTATTCCTGGCAAGTTCTTCGACGGCATCCAGGCGCTTGTTGAGCTCGTCACGATCAACGGAAGGCCGCAGCATCCAAGCCTTGAGCTTGCGCGCGCCGAGCGAGGTGGCACAGTGGTCGAGGACGCCGAGCAGCGTGGCCGCGCGCGCTTCACCAAACGCCGGGTCCACCAGTTCCAGGTTGCGCAGAGTGGCGGGATCGAGCACCAAGGAATCTTGCTGTTGATAGAAACGGATGCCATCGAGGTGCGACAAGGAACCGCGCTGAGTCTCGCGAACGTAATGGAGGATGGCGCCCGCCGCAGCCACGGCGAAGGGGTGACCGTCCAGTCCGTAACCCGCCAGGGTGGCCACGCGGAAATGGTCGCGCAGCAGGCGCGCGCCGTACTCCTCGCTGAACACCCACTCGTC
>CAZCVY010000241.1:0-10458 GCA_964501985.1 uncultured Acidobacteriota bacterium
TAGCGGCCGTCAATCTCGCCGCACGAGAAGTGAGCACGGTCAAGCAGGATTTCCACCCTGAGCACCGCGGGCCCGCTCGATCCCGGTCCCACGCGAGTGGTGGCGGCGTGATTAATGGACGCGGCAGAAGATGCACTCGCGATGGCGTTCGTAGGCGCACGGCCCGCATGGGCCTGACCTGTCCCGGAAAACAGCGACAAAAGCAGAAATAATGTGATGAGACGTTCCATTCTAGTCTCCCGTTCGCAATCGTGCTCGCACTGCCTTTAATGCGGGTACTTTCGTGGCCGACATCTTACGCTGTAACTTCCCACCTCTTTGCCGTCAGCTTTGAGATCGCCTCTCGCAGACTCCAGTCCCACTCGCCGATTGCCCGCTGTCTCGCTATCAAGGCCTCCGGTGTCCCGCAGGTTTGCCGACTGCTGATCCTGCCCGACTGCGTTTCGGGTCTGGGAATCCACCTCACCGGTCGCCTCGGAGCGGTAACGAATGGTTATGTCTTACGCGACGCTTCGACCTCGCCCGAAATCGAGGATCAAGCTAATGACGGCCAGAATGAGCAGCAGGTGAATTAGCGCCCCTGCTATGTTGAATGCGAGATAGCCCAAAAACCAAGCCGCCAATAGAACAAAAAAGAGAATGAGAAACATTGAGGTACTCTCTTTCCAGCACGTGATGTCGCGATCGCAGTTAGAACTTCAACAGTCTGTCAAAGAAGGAACGATAGCGCTGCAGGGCAACCCGCAGGTCCTCAGTTGAGACGTGGTCACTGCTGTCCCACTGCTTTTCCAAGCCTGATCGTTCCTGGGCGAACCCTTGCGCAAGGCGCTGCATCACCGAGGCTACTAGCTTGTCTGCATCGGTGACTGTCCGGCGCGGATCATCCACGAACGCAGTTTGCACGTCGGTCCACTGCGAGCGGAAATCTGCCATCTCCGATGCAGAAAACAAGGGCATCGGCCCTGGGACTTCAGCCGGTCTCACCAGAATTTCCGCTTCTTGGGCGCTGACCAGCATAGGTCCGTCAGGCTGCTTTGGTACCACGCCGTAACTTGCCATGTTAGCCGCCGTAAAATCCCCGTCTCTTATCTTCAGTTCCGCCATTACGCCACCTCGCTTTGTCCAGAAGTCCAACTCCGTGAACTTGGATTTTGTCCCTCCTGCTTTCCATTGTCTGTAACGCTTTGCTCACGGCTCTGGTCAAAATGATTCAGCACGGGCGCTGCGATGCTTTCGCGCGCTCAGCCAATCCGGCGTGTGCACAAGTGCACTAAGGCGTGGTCACATTGGGGCAGACAGCCCCCTTCTTCGCGCTCATCATGATGTTGCAAGTGAGAAACAAGAGGGCTGCGGTTTGGATGAGTTCAGCAGTTTCTTCTTACAACGGAGGTAAGGCATGGAAACTATATTGATTGTTTTGTTGGTGTTGTTTTTGTTGGGTGGTGGAGGCTGGGGGTATTCTCGCTGGCGAGGATAGCATCCGCTGGTGCATCAGTAACGGTATAACGGGCGTGGATGCCGCGAGAGCACCATGCTAATTCTCGGGTGCCCAGTGGGCGCGCGGCCCCGGACAAACATGTTCAAAAATCAAAAGGAGAAAAATACCATGAAACCAAGTACCCAAGACCAAGCCGAGGGAAAGTTTCACGAAGTGAAGGGGAAGATCAAGGAAAAGGCGGGAGAGGTCACCCATAATCCCAATCTAGAAAACGAAGGCGCTACCGAGAAGACTGCCGGCAGGGTCCAGAAAAAGGTCGGCCAGGTTGAAAAGGTCCTGGGCGTTTAGCGGACCAGCTTCCATCGCGGAGTCAGGTTGGGTACACGTCGGCTCGGACCTGCTTGCTACCTGGCTCCCTCCTGGTCAGCCGCGGGTCTTGTATTCGCGTCTCCTCCCGATGGAGGTCGCCTGACCGGAGCCGGTCGACGGCGACCTCTCGTTGACGTCCGCGGCTTTTCCTCGCGCCCCCAACCAGCCGTCCGCCACCGGAGCTTGAGTTTTTTGGTTTTGCGATGCAAGAGCCGCCGGAATGCGGTGCGCAGCTTTAGAGCGGCAGCTTGCTGCCGCTTTCCGCGGGTTGAACTTGCTCGCGGGAACATCGAAGCCGCGCACCTTACGCAGCCAGCAAGCTGCCGCTCTAAAGCTCCGCTCCGTTGTTATCTCACTGCGGGCAATCGCTCTCGGCGCGGACGCACTCAAAAGTAGCCTTCTCGTTCATAGTGCCCGACCCGTTCAAGGTGACAGTTGCATTCGCGGCTGTGCCTGAGTACCTGCCGCCCCATCGAAGAGGTGAACCCTCCCACTTTACGAAGCAGGGAGTTGACTGGTTCAGACAGTACCCACCAAATCCGTCCCAAGCGCTTATATCAACCTGTTCTCCCGGGCGCCAATACGTCTTTCCATGTGGATAGGTTAATCCCTCGCAGATGGCGGAGATGCATCCCGGACACGTGCAGGAGACCTTGAGCTCGACCTCTCTCGACGCGTGCCCAGGGACCGATAGCAGCGACCGGAATAGCGTGCGGGGATTGGGGACGGCATCGTAGCTTAACGGGGACAGGTCATGTCGGTTTTTGGTGGCACTCCGCGTCGTGGTTTCCCAGCTTACTCCGAGCTGGGCTTCATGAGAACGAGGGGCTCCGTAGCGCGAAGTGGGAACCCGGTTCGGGGCGGTGTGGTTGATGGCGCCTACCGCAGATCGTATAAGCATCACCCACGTACCTATGAACGCGACGCAACAAAGCATAACAATCGTGTAGAGCTTTCGCATCATGTACCTCGACCAGCGGAAAGAATTTGCCGGCGTGAATCAGGGATACCCCGCGGGCGTTTCCCGCGCCGCAAATCTCCGGTTTGAACGGCACCACTCTTTTACTGCTGGCGCATAAAATTATCAAGTTGAATATTGTACAATATAGACAATATGTCCCTCGCACCAGGACGTACGATTTCCCATTTTGTCGATGATTGGACGTAGCGCGGGCGTCCCGCCCGCTGGGGCGTGGGCATCCTGCCCGCGCTACATCCGCTCCCCTTCGCTTCAGGAACACGGCTTGTGCGGTTCGGTGTAAGATGATTCGCGATCATGAATGAGGGGGAAGAATTTCGGATGCGTGGAAGAAACGTGGCCGTGGCGTCAGTGGTCGTTCTGATGCTGGTCGTCGGCGGTTGCCGTCATCGAGCGCCAGAGCAAACTCAGGCCGCGCCGCGCGATGCGAATGTCCTTCTCATTACCATTGACACCACCCGCGCCGACCACCTGAGCTGCTACGCTTTGGGGCACGCCAAGACTCCCAATCTGGATGCGCTGGCCGCGCGCGGGATTCGGTTCGCCCACGCCACGGCGCAAGTGCCGCTGACTCTTCCTTCGCACGCCTGCATCATGACGGGGGCATATCCCACCGTCCACGGCCTGCGTGACATGGGCGGCTTCGTCCTCGACAAATCCCATCCCACCATCGCTTCGATCACCGAGGCGGCGGGGTTCCAAACCGCCGCGTTCGTGGGCTCGCGCGCCGTCTCCCACCATTTCGGCCTTTCCCACGGTTTCGATACCTACGACGATGACATGGGACCCCAAACGGAAGAGGGGAAGCTTCCCGGAGTCTTCGCCGAGCGGCGGGCCAGTGTGGTGAGCGACCACGCCCTCGACTGGTTGAAGCAGAATGGCCGGAGGAAGTTCTTCCTTTGGACGCACTACTACGATCCGCACGAGCCCTATGATCCTCCCGAACCTTACCGGCACCTGTATGCCAAGAGCCTCTACGACGGCGAGATCGCTTACATGGATGAGCAAATCGGCCGCCTGCTCGCAGGGCTCGACCAATTGGGACTCACTTCACGCACGCTCATTATTGCCATCGGCGACCATGGCGAGAGTCTGGGTGAGCACGGCGAAGCGACCCACGGCATCTTCCTCTACGACGCCACTCTCCACGTCCCGCTGATCATCGCCGGCCCGGATGCCCCCAGTGGCAAAGTAATCGACGACCAGGTGCGATCCATCGATCTCCACCCGACGGTGATGGCATTCTTGCACCTTACGCCCTCGCCGGAAGCGCAGGGTGTGAGCCTCTGGCCGCTGATTGGGCAGGGAACTCACGTGCGGTCGAATTATTCTTACGGGGAAACGCTCTATCCGCGGACCTATATGGGATGGTCGGAGTTGCGCGCGATGCGTACCGACACTTGGAAGTTCATCCTGGCGCCACATCCCGAGCTCTACGACTTGCAGCGCGATCCCGGTGAACTTCAGAACTTGATTGCCAACCGTCCGGCAGAGGCGGACCAACTGCAAAGGAAAATCTGGGAGATCGCGGGCACTCAGGCGAAGGCGGAGAAAGTGACCACCGTCCCGGTGGACGAGCAGACGCGCCAGGAGCTGGCGTCTTTGGGATATGTCAATGGGGGTGTGCCGCATGAGATTCAGCTCGGATCGGGCGCCCCTGACCCCAAGGACCGCGTCCCGGTTCTGAAGCTCATCCAGCGGGCGGAAGACTTCCTGAATGCGAAGGACAACGCGCGCGCCGCCGAGACCATGGAGCAGGCGATCCGCCTGGACCCCGGAAATCCGCGGGCTCGCGTTGACCTGGCCGCGGCCTACGAGCGCGCCGGCCAGTACCAGCGGGCCGCCGAGGTTTATCAGGACGCGATCAAGCTGCACATGCTTACCGAAGTTATTTATTCACGCTTAGGTAAGCTCTACTTACGTCTACACCAACTGGATAAAGCCGTGGACGCCATGACGCACGCTCGGGAAATCGATCCCACCAACCTCGACAATCTGCGGAATCTGGGCACGGCGGAATTGCAGTTGGGACACGTCGATGAGGCGGAAAAGGCCTTCAAGGCCATCACCCTCCAAAACGATCGTCACAGCGCGGCATACAACGGATTGGGCCTCGTGGCCATTCAGCGCGGCGATAGCGACACGGCGCAGCACGATTTCGAGAAGGCCATCGAGCTGGACCCCAACGAGGTCGAGCCGATCCTGAACCTTGGAATACTCTTCGACAAGGCGGGCAATAAACCCCAGGCCCTGCACTATTACCAGCAGTTCCTCGCGAAGGCCTCCCCCAAGGATTACGGCGAGCTGATTCCCAAGGTGCGCGCCGCTGTGAAGGATTTGCGTAGCGGCGGGTTTACCCCGCCATAGGAGAGGTAATCTCAGGCGAGGGAATCCCGCGTACTCAGGATTGGAAAATATAGTGTCGAGTTTGCTTCGTAGCGCGGGCGTCCCGCCCGCTGGTGCGTGGGCATCCTGCCCGCGCGCCGACGGGAGCGGGACGCTCCCGGGACAGCGGGCAAGATGCCCGCGCTACGGACCTCATTGTCACTATATTTTGCAAACGTCAGTTGAGGAGCGTGCCGATAGCGTGCCCCGCCAACGGCGCGCCAATGGCGAGGTAAACTCGCCGTTACGTTTCAATTGAGTATTGCGAGTCTGGGGAGGAATTCACTCGCGAACTCGACGAAGCGCCGGACATCTTCGAACGTGCTCACGATTCCGGAGGGCACAGGCAGGAGTGCCTGTGCCACATCGTCAAATCACGCCCCTTGCGGCGAACGCGCGGAAACGATGGCAAACGGTTTCCAATCCAAATCCGGCACGAACGGATAACTCGGAATCCGGTATTTGTTCGAGGGCAGGTTGACGATGTCCTGATTGACCGCGCCCTCCGTGAGCGCCATCAAATTGGGATTCGCAATCTTGGCAATCGGCGGAACCAGGTAACCGGCCTTCACCACGACAATCTTAAAGCTCGTGGAGTCGAGCCCGAGCGAGGTGAAATCCACAATTTCGTGGAACGGCCTCCGCCGCGCGGTCAGGACAACTTTGATGCCTTGAATATCCACCACGGCCTGGCGCTCGGGCGGGTCGCTGGCAGTTAGTAGGAAGACCACTCTCGCGCCGACTCTTATCGGCTTGCTCGCCGCCGGGTCGAGCGTGGCGCCAATGGTGAGAGGGAGGGTTGCGCCCACGCCTGCCTGGTAGCAGGCCTCGGTGGCGGTCCGGTCGGCAATGCCGGCGATCAAGGCATCCTTAACTTCTAGCGCCAAGAGTCCCGCCAGCGCGTCAGCCCGGTCAGCGCTTCCTCCGGCGGTGGGATTGTCTCCTGAGTCCGAAATGACTACCGGCTGCGTCTCGAGATGGCGGGCCTTATCCACGCAATCGGCGAAGGTGCCGGTGGGTACGCCGAATTGGAACTCCTTGCGTGCGTCCCAGTATTGTTGCGCCAGTGAGAGCGCGTCCCGCTTCAGCAGATCCGGCTGGGTACCGGTCAGGACGGCGCTGGCGGTGGCGCGCGGTTCGTCCGCCCAAACGTACCCAACAAGCAGAGAAGCATCCAGCACGCCGGGCACGGCGTTCATGCCCGGCAGTTGCGCCCACAGACGTTTGGCTGGATCGTAGAGCGTGCTGCTGCGCTCACCCGGCATCAGGACCGGAATCGGCGCCCAAACCATCGTGGGTCGAATCTGCTGATCCAGGCAATGGACCAGCATGTCGCATGCACGCTGCGCGGTTTCCTCGCGGTCGATATGCGGAGCGGTGCGAAAGGCCGAGAGCATGTCGAGGTTATCGATGACACGCCGGCTCAGGCTTCCGTGCAGGTCAAAGCTCGCGGTCATCAAGCAATCTTTCCCCACCACGCCACGCGCCGCCGCGATCCAATCGCCGTCGGCATCCTGCATGCCCTCGACAAACATGGCGCCGTGCATGGGCAAATAAAGCCCATCCAGCGGGAGTAAGTCGCTGACCCGGCGAAGAAACTCCGCCTTGAGGTCGTCGTAGGTTTTTCGCTCGACCGGCCCTCCCGGCACGGCCGCCGCTAACAGAGTGGGCTGAAAGGGATAGGGATAAGTCTTCAAGTGGCGGAAGAAAGGTGCGTCCGCCAGTTCCTGCCCTCGTTGCACCCGGAAGTCTTCCATGCGGGCGCGGATGTTGCTATAAGTGCTGCATTCGATTTGGATGCCGCCGAAGGCCACCCGCTTGGCTTCCGCGGCTCGGCCCATTCCACCGACGCCAGATCTTATGAATGGAGGTGTGATTGCTGCCAGCGTTGCATTCTTCAGAAAGGTTCTGCGTCGCAAAGGTTTCCTCCCCTTTTCTATTGTTCTTGGTTCTGATTGAGCGCCTTCATCAGGCTCTGGTGCATGCGATTGAACGACCGAGCCATTTGTGAAATCTCATCCCAGCCCTTATCGGGCAAGTCGGAGATTTGAAGATTCCCGCGGCTGATTTCCTCCGCCAGGCGCGAGAGGCGGTCGACGGGATGGACCACGATCAAGATCAACCCCATGTCAAGCAGCGCCAGCGTGAACAAAAACACTCCCGTCAGCGAAATGAGCAGGGTCTTGAACGCGCGGTCCGCCAATCCGAGCGGCAACGACATGGGAACGGAAACGATCTGCGCCCCCACCACTTCGCCGGCCTTCCAACCAAAGCCGTTGTCCCTGCCGTAACTCGCGACCATGGCAGCCGGAGCAGCGGAGGGAACGCTATGGCAGACGAGGCACTCGGGAGCGGGGGCGATGGGCCGCGCAAGAAAGAGCGAGTCACCCACGGGCGTGGACCGCTGCGCAATTAGCTCCTTCTTCGCGGCATTGTTGCGAAACGTCTCAATCACGTCTGCTTCCCAGCCCACGGCGCGGTCGCGAGGATTGGTGGGGTTTAGCGTCGCCTCTTTATAGGTATAGGCGGGGTAATCCTGGCGGAGATAGTTGAATACTTCCGTAGCCGAGTAGGCCGGAACACGCTGGGGAGCGAAATTCTTGGACTCGCCCGCCTGCGCCGCCAGCAGGGGATCCACTTGCTTGGAAGTGTAAGTGCGCATGCCCCCAGCCGCAGCCATCATCAATCGAGCGTGCTGGACCACGTCTTCGATGGCGCTCTCTTGCAAGAAGCTGTGAGCGACGTATCCGGTGATGGCAATTCCCACCGCAAAGACAATCAGCAAGAGGAGATTGAACTTAATCAAAAGTCGCATTCATGGCCTGCCACTTTCCTGTCGGCACGATGGCCGCCAGCGCGATGCCGGGGACTACCGCCCCCGCCGAGTTGAACCTCAAATGGTCGGTATCACTTTACCACGGCTCTGGCAGGATGGCTGGCGGATCGGGGGGGCAAAGGAGGGGCGGCTAGACGCCGCCCATGGCGAGGTAAACTCGCCGCCACGAAATCAAGGGACGTGTGCCGCGACGAAATCAAACGCCCGCCGATCGCGGGGCGAGAGTGTGGGCCTAACTCCAATCGGGATCAATGGACTGGTCGAAGTAAATCCACAAGACACGCGAAAAGAAAGTTAACACCGGGGCGGCGGGCAGGAAGAGAAGAAAGCCCGCAAGAACGCACGCGGGCAGGTCCCAGCCGAAGAAGCTCCAGACTATCAAGGCGAGCAGGGAGATGGCGACGGCGCCAATCCCATAGCTGAAGTACATTGCGCCAAGAAAATACCCTTGTTCTCGCTCAAACTTCAGACCGCACGAGGGGCAGCGGTCGTGCATGCGCGGGAAGAGCCGAAAAATGGAAGTGCTGAAAATCCGCCCGGTCCGGCATCGGGGACAAAGCTGGTGAGAGATTCCGGCCCACAGGGAAACGGTTTCCCGGGCATTAAGTGAGGAGCTTGGCACTCAGCATTACCTCCGCGTCTGACAATATGTCATCAATTCTCATCCCTTTGATTATTTGATGCTTCCGGCTGCAGGGCCGGCCCCACGGGGTAGTGACTTTGAATCAATGGGTTACGGGGCGGGCGGCCCTGGCTATAGACGCAGCGGAATTATTCTTGATAGTGAGCAATATTGAACAGACTCTGAGCATTCTCAGTAGCTAAACTGACAATAATCAATTTCGCAGAGAAACTTTTTTATGCTGTTTCGAATTCTCGTCCGATCATCGATTGATAAATCTCCGCACTTCCCCTCAATTCTGCATGCCTTGAAATATCGTGACCAGAGCAGACGGGCACTTCGGCTACGGGTCGAAGTGCCTCCCTCCTTGAAGACTTAAACGAGTTGTGTCCGTGACGGGACAGGGGTCCGGTTGGGCACAAGCTCCAGCCGGAGGGGCACTGTGAGCGGGAGTGATTCGCGGGTGATATGCTAAAGCTCGACCCACGCCCCCAGCGCAGCAAGCAGCAAAGCCGCGCAGGCGTCGGCCTTCGGGTGGGGGGAGCGAGAGCCATGCTAGAAGCTGGTCGTAAGGCGCATGGCGAAACTCCGCGACGGCCCGATGGCGTTGCCGGAGAACAGGCCACCGAAGTCGATGACATCCAAAATGTTGGTCAGATTCTGTCCATCAACCTGAAACCGCAGATTCAATCGGTCTGACTTGTAAATATCCGCACCTGCCGAGGCATTGACCTGGAAGGAAGGATCGATGCGCCCGCGAGGGAAATCAAGGCGGTTCGCCACCTGCTGGCCATATTCATCGAGAGCCTGAGCGTAGACGCCGTCAAAATCAAATGGCAGGCCGGAGTCGTATTGAATGCCCCCAGCGAGCCAGAAGCGGCGTGAGAGCTGATAGCGAACCCGGCCCCGGACAGTGTTTCGCTGATCTTGCGAATCCGGGAAGTGGCCCGAGGTGGGTATCACGGCGTTGTCGCCGAGAAACAGGCCGCCCGTCACCGGGAACCAGGCATTCCCGACTGTATAGGAATAACTCAAAAAGCCGGAAAATCGCTTCCAATCCGGCAAGTCGACTTTTCCCTCCGCGCCATAAATGATGGCCTTTTGGAAGGCAATCGGAAAGCTGATGGTGGTGTTATCGATCTGATTGTCGTCGGCGTAGTTGCTGACGTCGCGGCGAAAGTAGTTGGCGTCCAGCCTGAATTTCTTGAAGAAAGCCTTGGTCAAGCCCGCCTCGTAGTAGTTTCCCTCGGAAGGCTGAACCGGCAATTGCAAGGAGATCGTGTCAAGGGCCGTGGATGCCGTTGAACTCGAAAGCAGGATGTTCTCGAATGAAGGCGTTTGAAAGACTCGGTCGTAGGAAAAATGCAGCACGAGGTCGGCGGAGGGGAAGTAGTGCGCGATAGAGAAGCGCGGGTCAACGGCTTGGCGGTTCAACAAGAGCTGGTAATGGTCCCAGCGCAGCCCCGCGCTGATGGTCCAATTCCCCAGGCTGATGTGATCCTGCACAAACGCCGCTTGTTCGAGGTCCGGGCGGTTCGCCGCGAAAGCAAAGGTAAGGGGCGTGCTCGGATCAAATTGGCTCGTATCCATGGGGAGGCTGGGGATGATGTAGCTGAAGTTCTCATGCAGGAAAATGTTGTCGGACTCGACGCCCGCTTTCCATTCATGCTGGCCGTGGCGAACGGTCAGCGTTCCCTTGAAATAACCCTCGTCAAACCAATTGTGCTGGAAGACCAGGATGGGAGTTGAATCTTCGTTGGACCAGAAATGATTCGCGTTGTTGCGGATCATCCCGTTAAAGCTGGCCACGATGTCGGGCGAAAATGTGT
>CAZCVY010000242.1:0-5879 GCA_964501985.1 uncultured Acidobacteriota bacterium
CCGGGCTCCGTGCCGGTGAAGCGCTCCGGGCCGACGCCAATGATTTCGTAGAGGTCGTTGCCGATACGGAAAGTGCGCCCGACCACCTTGGGATCCCTCCCAAACCGGTTCGTCCAATAGTCGTACGAGAGCACCGCGTAGGGGTGCGCACCGGGTTTCAAGTCATCGCTTTCGATAAAGAGCCGTCCTGCCGCGGGCCGAAGGCCAAAGTCGCTAAACATCCACCCGGAAACGTATTGCCGGCAGGCCTTTTCCATCTCCGCGTCCGACCCATAGGTCAGGTCGGTACGGTCGGAATACGAGATGGCGATAAGATCGGCTTGGTCCTTTGCCGCAGCGCGCATCAGAACGAAATCCGGATACGCCCAAGCGTCGAACACTTCAGGTTTGCCTTCGGGGCCGATTCCCTGGCGAGCGAGAGCGTACAACTCTTCAGGTTCCGACACCGGCAGTGGCCGCAGCAGCAGAGCGTCGATCAGCCGGAAGGCCGAGGTGCATGCCCCGATCCCCAGCGCGAGGGAAAGAATCGCCGCCGCGGAGGTCGCCTTTCTCTTCTTAAGCTGCCGCCAGCCAAAGGTGGCGTCGGCCCGAAGCGATTCGAGCCAGGCGACAAGGCGGGCGTCGCGGCTCTCCTCGCGCAATCGTAGCGGGGAACCCAGCGCCCGCCGCGCTTCCGCCGGCTCCCGGCCTTCAGCCACGGCTTCCTCAACGTGGCCTTGGAGCTCTTCATCGATTTCGCGATTCAGGCGATCATCACGAAAAATATTGGCAATGCGAGACCAAATGGACATTTCAAACCATCCTTCAAGCATGAATTGCGGCCGCGGTTACAGCTCCCCCGATCGAGCACAACGGCTGACGTTCCTCGTAAACTTATTCCCCGCGCAGCGTTTCGGCCGGGTCGACGCGCACGGCGCGAATCGCCGGCGGAAGCGCGGCCAGCAAGGCCGCCGCGATGATCGTCAACGCGGGAAGCGCTAACATGCTCGGGTCGGTCGGCTTCACCTGGTAAAGCAGTGCCTGAACATACCGCGCCGCCGCAAAACCCAGAGCGAGGCCCGCGAGCGCTCCTCCCAGCACCATGGAGAAAACGTCGACGGTCACGCGCCGCACAACATCGCCCGCTTGCGCCCCAAGCGCCAGGCGAATCCCAATCTCCTTCCGCCGCTGAAGCACGGAATAGTCGAGCACGCCATAAAGGCCGACGCCGGCAAGGAGTAGCGCAACGATACCAAAAAACGCCGCGAGCGACGCGAGCAGGCGCTCGCGGACCGTGTGCGACTGATTGATCGCAGTTTGGGTGCGGACGTTGCTGACGTAGAATTCCGGTCGGGCACGCGTCACCGCGAGGCGCAGGGTGGACGCAAGCGCGAGCGGGTCCGTCGCAGAGGTTCGCACGATGAAAGTTCCCCAACCCCGCGGTTCCATTGCGCCCTTAGGGTCGGTCGAGGCAAAGGGAACGTACGCTTGCGGCAGGATGGGCTGACGGATGTCCTGGTATTTCACATCGCCAACCAGACCGATGATCTCAAACCTGGCTGGGATGCCAGCCGCGGTTCTGGTCTCGAATGACTTACCCACGGGGTCGTCGCCCGAAAAATACCGCTTCGCAAAAGTCGTATTGACGATCGCAACTCCAGGAAAGGTTTCGCCGGGGCGGAAATCGCGCCCGTCAAGGAAGGGAATCCCCATGATGCTTGTCCATCCGGCCGAGACTCGCAGGAAGTAGGTGAGGACATCGGATGGGGGTGCGCCGTTGATGGAAACGAAATTATTTGACATGGTCCCGCTCATCAGCGGCCACGCGGCCAGCGCCACAGCCTCGACCCCCGGCGTGGCTCGCAAACGATCGGCGACCTGATTCCAGTACCACGGCGACTGCGCGGGCTGCGCTTCAGCTTCGAGCGCGAGGAGCCGCGCGGCGGAAAATCCCAACGGTTGATGCGTAAGTTTCTCAAATGTGTTTACGAATAGGCCGGCCACGAAAAGCACGAGAATACAGAAGGCGGCTTGTACGGCGATCAGGGCGTGCATCAGGCGGCGCCGCGCGTGCGGCTCCTCCCCACCTCTGAGCACGCCCGCCGGGCGGACCTCCGAGGCGCGGAGCGCCGGAGCCAGGCCGAAAAGCAGAACGACAGCCAGGGTGAGCGCCGCGCCGAACACTACCGCTCGGAAATCCACCGGAAGGAACAGCCGCGCGGGGCTGTCGGGCGGATTGATCCTGCTGACAATGGCAGGCGCTGACCACCAGGCGAACACCCCTCCGACGGCAGCCGCCAGCGTGGCGAGCCAGGCGCTTTCGACGAGTAGCATTTGCACCAATCGCCAGCGGCCCGCCCCGATCGAGACGCGCAATGCCATCTCCCGCGCCCGCGCCGCGGCCTGGGCCGCCATCAGGTTCGCGACGTTTGCGCAAGCAATGAGCAGGACCATGCCCACCAGCACCGCGAGAGCAACGAGCGACGTGCGATAGTCCTTTTGCATCTCCGAGACGCCTGTAGCAGCGGGCGCAAGCGAGAGTTTTGTTCGCGGGTACCCCTCCAAAAGGCGCTTGGGGAAGTTGACGAATCCCTTCGCCCGCTCCTGCTCGAATGCTCGATATGCCGTGTACATTTTGCTCTGCAACGCCGCCACGGCGACACCGCGACTTGGACGAACGAAGGTTCGGAACCAGAAAGCGTTGGAATTGTTGACGGACCCCGCGTTCATCATGGTGGGAACGAAGATATCGGTGGCGGTACCGGTCTCGGTGCCGGTGAAACCCTTTTCGGCAACACCGGCAATCTCGTAGAGGTCGCGCCCGATGCGGAAGGTACGCCCAACAACTTGTGGGTCGCGCCCGAAGCGCCGGGCCCAATAGTCGTAGGAGATGACCGCGACTGGCGCTGAGCCGGGCTTGAGATCGTCACCCTCGGTGAGTAGGCGCCCCACCGCGGGCTGGAGCCCGAATGAACTGAACATCCAGCCGGAAACATATTGCCGGTAGGCTTTCTCCATCACATCGTCCGACCCGAAGGTCAGGTCCACTCGCTCCGCATACGAAATGGCGATCAGCTCAGCTTGGTCCTTCACCACAGCACGCCACTGGCGAAACATTGGATAGGAGCAAGAGTCATACGAATCCAGCTTGCCGTCGAGATCCGTCGCGGCGAAGGAGGTAACGTACAGACGTTCCGGCTCGGCGATGCTCAGCGGCCGGAAGAACAGAGCGTCGATTAGCCGGAAGGCGGAAGTGCACGCACCAATTCCCAGAGCGAGAGAAAGGATCGCCGCGGCCGAGGTCGCCTTTCTCTTCTTAAGCTGCCGCCAACCGAAGATTGCATCCGCGCGCAGGGATTCAACCCAAGTGACGAGCCGGGCGTCGCGGCTCTCCTCGCGCAATCGTAGCGGGGAACCCAGCGCCCGCCGCGCTTCCGCCGGTTCCCGGCCTTCAGCAATGGCTTGTTCGAGATGCCCTTGAAGTTCTTCATCGATTTCGCGGTTCAGGCGATCGCCACGAAACATATTGGCAACGCGGGACCAAATGGACATTTCAGGCCATCCTCAAGACACGATTTACGGCAAATGTCACGGCTTGCCAGCGCGTTTCTTCCGCGGCGAGCTGCTTCTTCCCCGCAGGAGTCAGTTCATAGAGCCGCGCGCGCCGGCCGGTGTCCTTCGTGATCCATTGGGCGCGAATCCAGCCGGCTTCTTCCATCCGGTGCAGCGCCGGGTAGAGCGAGCCTTCTTCGATGCGCAGAACTTCATCGGACATGCTTTGTACGGACGACATGATGGCGTAACCGTGCAGGCGCGGGCGTCGCGAAAGAATTTTTAACACCAGCAAATCGAGCGAGCCTTGCAGGGAATCGGGCTTGGGCATACTCAGACCTCGTAGTATATAGACGTCTATGCATGGGGAAGGTTAGCAGAGAGTTGCGGGGTCTGTCTACTGAGGTTTGCGAAAGACAGTGACAATGTCATCCGTAGCGCGGGCATCTTGCCCGCTGTCTCGGAAGCGTCCCGCTCCCGTCGGCGCGCGGGCAGGATGCCCACGCCCCAGCGGGCGAGACGCCCGCGCTACGGTTGCTTGTTCTTTTGGGAAATATTTTGCCGCGCGGCGTAGGGCCGAACGCTTTTCGGCCCTACAAATTCAATTGCGGCTCTGGCGCGCGGCGCGAACTCAAAACGGCGGCCGAAGGGTCCAGATGGTTACCGAGTTCAAATCGTCGTCGACAGCGGCAAAGCGCACGGCGCCTTGGGAAAGGGTATTGGCAATTCCGAATGCCGCGCCCAGGGCTCCGCTGTCGAGTTGGTAGGTCGCCACGAGATCGCCTTCTTTGGTGAACTCCACCAGATCATTCTGCGCGCCTCCCGCATTCACCCCGTCACCATTGGCGGTAATCAGGTTGCCATTTGCGCCCAGGGTTAATCCCAAGGGGCCGTGCAGGTGCGTTTGATCGGCAAAAACCACAAAGCCCGTACCCGCACTGCTGGTTCGCGTGGCGGCGTCGGTGATGACGAAGATTTCGTTGTCGGCGGTGGACGCGACGTACAAGTTATCGCGGCCGGGATCGTACGCCAAGCCCGTGGGCCCCACCGCGACGATGGCGGGAATGATCTGATGACCGTAGCCTGACCCGATGCGGGTCTTGCGGATCAGCGCCACCCCGCCCTGGCCGACCAAAAAGTCCAGCCGCGTTACCGTGCCACTCAGCACGTTACTCACGAATACCTGTGCGGTCCCCCCTTGATCGTTGACGGTGAGATCCCACGGGCTATCCAGGAGCTCTTTGTCATTGAGCGTGATCAAATGGTCTCCGTTTCGATCGAAAATCTGGAGCGATCCCTCTCCCAGGGTCACAACGCCACCGGGATAGGTGACGGGCAGATTGCCCACCAGCACGAAGCCACGCGAAAAGACTCCCAGTGCCGTGGACAATCCGATGAGATTCGAGGTGGCGAAGAGCGACTGCTGGCCGGTGGGCGAAAAGCTGACGATGGTCGTGCCCGTTCCTTCCAGGCCGCTGCTGGCGTTGAAGTTCGACACCAGCACGTCGCCCGCCGCGATGTTAGGGCCGGAAGGGAATCCGTCGGGAACGAAGGCTATTCCGTAGGGGTTCAAGTCCCCATTGGAAGGGATCGTGGACTCGGTAATGCTTTGAAGCGAATCCAAAACCGAGTTGTTCCGCAAGAACGATACTTCCTGCCCAAGGCCCAGGCCGCTGCAAAGGGATAGGCAGGCCAGTGCGTAACAGGTGCGCAAAACCAACTTATTCATGGTAGGCATCTCCTCGTCGTTAAATTCGTGCGATTCATCTGTCACACTAACAGCGGGTAATTTCAGGCTTGTCACTGATTTGTCAGGGACCTGCAAAAGGTGTTGCCATTCCTGCCATGGCAAATTCCCGACGTTTTGTCGTAATTCTACAAAATAATATTAGATCAGACAACTTAGCTCTTGACAAAGCATGATGATATCTACTAGAATGAAAGGCTACGTGCCGCTGGCCGATATTCGAGGCCACTGCCCTGTGCTAGACGTCGAACGCCAACCCGAGGAGAACCACCTGAAGGCTGAAAACCTGCGGTTGGCTGCGGGGAGGGTGATCCTCGCTGGGCACTTCAATGTCGAGCCGGATTGGGTACCTGTCGACGGCCGGACAACTGGATGGCTCCAGGCCCTCATCGGGCAATTTTGCCGGTCGTGCCAGATCGATCGAACCGCTCACAGGTTTCGGACGTCGTGACCGAGGAGAGCATGGCGGTACTCGCGAAAATGAAGGTTCATCCGGGGATGTTGATGAAAACAAAGAAACGCAGGTTCTAGGTCCCGGGTGTCAGATGTCAGGGTGCGCATCGGGCATGGGTCGTCGGACCACGGGAGGGTCGGCCCCCGA
>CAZCVY010000242.1:5979-10281 GCA_964501985.1 uncultured Acidobacteriota bacterium
AGATGTCAGGGTGCGCATCGGGCATGGGTCGTCGGACCACGGGAGGGTCGGCCCCTGGGAAAAGTGCGAAAATGAAGGTTCATCCGGGGATGTTGATGAAAACAAAGAAACGCAGGTTCTAGGTCCCGGGTGTCAGATGTCAGGGTGCGCATCGGGCATGGGTCGTCGGACCACGGGAGGGTCGGCCCCTGGGAAAAGTGCGAAAATGAAGGTTCATCCGGGGATGTTGATGAAAACAAAGCAGAGGAGCTGTTGGCCAGCATCGCGGTGGGCGGGCTGTACCAGGTCCCCGCGGGCTAGCCTGCCGGGCAGGGCGATGCCGGGCAGATGGTTGGAGTCGGCACGTTGGCGTTGATGGAGAGATTCTCGTGGTATGGGTGCGAACCGATGTCGCCTCAGTCGAAAAAGTCCCGATCTTCATCACGCAGGCGCGCTTTGGCCTTTTGGACATTGAAGCGGACACCCAATCCTGGCGCGTCCCATACCTCGATGAAACCATTCTTCATGATGGGATCGGGCAGGCCCTCGACAATTTCACTCCACCATTCCGGCTGGGCGATCGGATACTCGAAGGCGATATAGTTTTGCGGCAGGGCGGCGGCCATCTGGACAAGCGCGGCGAGGCCAATGAGCCCGTCGAAAACCCCGTGGGGAGCGACGAGGATGCCGTGCAGATCGGCATATTCCGCAATCCACTTCAGCTCGGCAATTCCGCCCACATCTTCCGGGTCGGGGCCGATGACATTGACCGCCTGGTTTTCGATCAGGTCCTTGAAGTTTTCGCGGAGGTAAATCTCTTCCCCGGTGTGAATGGGGGTGGAAGTTGCCTCGGTGAGCTCCTTGAACAACTGGGCGTTCGGGTAAGGCGAGTAGTCGCCAGTGAGCGTGTCTTCAATCCAGGCCAGGTGGAGCGGCTCCATGGCCCGGGCAAACGTGATGGCGTCCTTGAGGATCCAGCCGGGCCCGCAGTCAAGAGCCAGACCCACTTCATCGCCCAGGACCTTCTTCATGGCTTCGGCGCAGGCGATGATCTGTTCCATGCCGCGCTCGGTCAGCATCCCCCGATTCGGGTGCGCGGGTCCTGGCCGCCCCGGCGAATCGTACCAGCCGTCGGGCACGGCTTCGATCATCGGCGGATTGTGAAACCCCACCGCCTGTTTGATCAGGGTGAAGCCTTCCCTCGATTCCTTGATCTTTTGGATGGTCTCGGCATAGTCAGAGGGCGTTTGGCCGCGCATGGGGAAACGCACTGCTCCATCATAAGCACGAACGCGGTCGCGAATCTTTCCGCCCAGCAGCTTATAAACCGGTACGCCGGCGGCCTGTCCGGCGATGTCCCACAGAGCAATCTCGATGGCGCTCACCGCCGCACCCCAGGGCTTGAAGGCGCCCATGCGGCGGATCTTAAGCATCACCCGCTGGACGTCGGTCGGGTCCTCGCCCAGAAGGTATTGCTTGTAGAACAGCACCATGGGTTTGAGATAGTTCTTGACGCCCTCCGCCTCACCATAGCCGGAAATGCCCTGGTCGGTCACGACTCGAACCACCGGGTTCTGTCCGATGATGGCGCACTTCAAGTCGGTGATCTTGATGGAGACATGCTCCGTCCGCTGTTCCGGGAGCGATACACGGCCGCCCGGTCGAGCCGACAACGACGTCGCGGCTGCCGCTGCCGAAAGCGATCCGAGAAATCCTCGTCGCGTCAGGTTGGCCATTGGTTCCTCCGGTTGAAAGGCACTCCGGTCCGGCCCACCATGCCGCACGGGAAGCAAACATTGCAGGCCGGGAGGAAGATAACACAGCCCCGCACCGGAATTTCCGAAATAATCGTGCCGTATAATGACCGGGAGCCGCACTGGCGTGGCTTTATCGAGTTTCGCATTTGTCGAATCAACCCCATCTCGGAACGGACTACCGAGGAGCGTGATGACAAGGCGAGGAGGCTTTGGCCATGGTAAACAGGCGCGACTTTCTGCAAACCTTCGCCATTGGATCCTTGCTGGCGACGAGCGGGCCAGGCAGTTCGGGGGAAGTAACCGGGTCGGAGTCCAATGAATGGTATGACCGTCCGATGCGGTGGGCGCAGCTCGCCTTCGTCGAGGACGATCCGGGCAACTACGACCCCGCCTTTTGGCTGGACTATTTCCGCCGCATTCACGCCGACGCCGCATGCTTGAGCGCCGGAGGGTGCGTCGCCTTTTATCCCACCCAAATTCCTCTTCATTACCGCAGCAAGTGGCTGGGGAGTATGTATCCTTTCGGCGAGATGGTAAAGGGTTGCCGCGATTTGGGAATGAATGTGATTGGCCGAACCGATCCTCACGCCGCCCATCAGGATGTCTATGACGCGCATCCCGACTGGATCATGGTTGACGCGGAGGGCGAGAAGCAGCGGCACAAGTCGGATCCGGACTTTTGGCTTACCTGTGCGCTGGGCCCTTACAACTTTGAGTTCATGACGGAGGTGACGACGGAGGTCGTGCGGCTCTACCGCGTCGATGGAATCTTCTCCAACCGTTGGGCCGGTTCCGGCATGTGCTACTGCGTTCACTGTCAGGAGGGTTTCCGGACGTTCTCCGGAATGGATCTGCCGCGAACCAACGATCCGCAGAATTCGGCGCGCCGCCAGTACATCGTTTGGCGCCAGCAGCGGCTCTTCGAACTGTGGCGCCTCTGGGATTCGGCGATCAAGGCGATCAATCCGGGCGCGAGCTTTCTCGCCAACGCCGGCGGCGGGGCGCTGAGCGAACTCGACATGAAGACCATCGGCGAACTGGCGCCCACGCTTTTCGCCGATCGCCAAGGGCGCAGCGGGGTGATGCCGCCCTGGGCCAACGGCAAGAATGCCAAGGAATACCGCGCCACTCTGGGGCGAAAGGCGATTGCCGGAATCTGTAGCGTCGGCAATACCGACCGTTACCGGTGGAAGGACTCGGTGCAAAATGGCGACGAGATCCGGATCTGGATGACCGACGGCATAGCGCACGGTCTGCGCCCCTGGTTCACCAAGTTCAATGCCAAGCCGATCGACCGTCGATGGCTTCCCGTCGTCGAGGAACTCTATGGTTGGCATTACCAGAATGAGCGATACCTGCGCAATGAATTCTCCCTTGCGCGCGTCGCGATGGTGTATTCGCAGCAAACCGCCGAGTTTTACGGAGGAGAGCAGGCACGTGCCAAGGTGGAAGATCCAGCCCTCGGGTTTTACCAAGCGCTCGTGGAAGCGCGGATTCCCTTCGAGATGGTGCATGACGGGCTGCTCGATGCTGAGCACGTGGCGCCGTTCCGCACCCTGATCCTGCCCAACATTGCGGCCCTCTCCAGCAAGCAATGCGAGCAGATTACCGCATTTGTGAATAAGGGCGGGAGTGTCGTCGCCACCTATGAAACTTCGCTCTACGACGAATGGGGCGTCCGCCGGCAGGACTTCGGGCTCGCCTCCCTGTTCGGCGCTTCGTTCGCCGGCCGGCGGGAAGGGCCGATGTTGAACTCCTATTTGACCCTGGAGAAGGACAGTTCGCGCACGCATTTCGACGCCCTGTTGGATGGGTTGGAAGATGCAACCCGCATCATCAACGGCGTGAATCGGGTGGTCGTAAAGCCGGCCGATCCCGGAGCGTATTCGCCGCTCACGGTCGTTCCCTCGTATCCGGACCTTCCTATGGAGGAGGTCTTTCCGCGTCCCACAACGATCAAAGAGGCGGGAGTCTTCCTGCAGAGAGTTGGGGACGGCAAGGCGGTCTACTTCCCCTGGGATGTGGACCGCACCTTCTGGGAGGTGCTGGATGTGGACCACGGCAAGTTGCTGCGCAACGCCGTGCTGTGGGCCACGGGTGAGCCCGCGCCGGTGACGGTGAAGGGCGCGGGCGTGCTTGACCTCTCCATTTGGACGCAGAAGAACTCCATGACCGTCCATCTGGTGAATCTGACCAATCCCATGATGATGAAGGGGCCGCTGAGGGAGATCGTTCCCGCGCCCCGCCAACAGGTACGGATCCTCATTCCGAACAACCGGCACATCGCCAAAGTCCACTTTCTGGTGGCAAAGCGGGAGATCCCTTATCGGCAAAACGACTCATCCATTGAACTGGAGATCCCGGCCATTGACCTTCATGAGGTCATCGCGATTGATTATTCGTCTTAATGTGGTTTTGAAGACCTAAAAGCAGAAGGGGCCGTTTCCGGCCCCAAGTGGTAGTAACTGGTACTTATAGGTTTTTCGCTATGACTCGTAACTCTATGATGGCGTTGGTTGCGGGGGCTGGATTTGAACCAGCGACCTTTGGGTTATGAGCCCAACGA
>CAZCVY010000243.1:0-10246 GCA_964501985.1 uncultured Acidobacteriota bacterium
TCGCGGCGCTTGGCCTCGGCCCGCCGGATGTGCGCGGCCGCCTTGCTTTCCTGCAAGCGCTCGGCGCGCTGGATGCGCCATTGCAGGCTCGAGATGCGGCCGGTGATCCATTCCTGGTAAGCGTTGGCGGGGCGGAACTGCTGGCGCGCGCCCTCCGCCAGAGCCGCAAGACCCTCGGGGTCTTCGCCCAGCGCCACCAGCGCCTGCTCGCGCAGTTCGGAATAGTAGCCGTGGCGCAGGTTGGCAGCGCGAGCACGCTCCTTGCCTTCCGGCGTCGCGGCGCCGTGCGATTGCTGCGCATTGCGCTGGTGCGCCGCCAGGTTCTTTTCCGTCATGGTTTGCTCAATGAGGGCCATAGAAAGTCCTTTCGGTATACGGGATACGGGATACGGGACACGGGGTACGGGAAAACGGGGCATGCGAATTGGAAATTCGGGAGTCGGGATGCTGGATACTCGATATGCGGTACGGGACGCGGGCTGCGGAATTCGGAAGACTGGGTAAGGGAGGCGGGTGGTGCGGTTTGGGGAACCTCTTGTGGGCACAAAGCAGGGTGTGAAATGGATATGCCAGGGCGCGGAGGGCGAGCGAAGATTACTGCGCTCATGGCACCATTCTAGCTCAGGCGGGTATCAGTTGTCAAGTGATAACGGTAACCAAATTCCTACCGGTAGGAAGAAAAATTCTGACAAACCGCAGAATTGTAGCCAAAAGCGATATATTGTCCGCCCGCGCGCCCATGGTCCCAAAGCGCTCCGCACTTTTTCCCCGCCACGGAGCGCAGGACCCGCTCTCCGGTCCTGCGGCTTTTCGAGGGGATAATCCCCGTCGAAGCTCTGCGCCACGCGGGAGGCACATACATTGGAGGACGATGTATGCGCCACCCGCCAAACCCGGTTAACGAAACTCGGAAATCTGAAATCGAAGATCTGAAATCGGAGGCTTGAAATCGAAGGTCTGAAAGCGAAGGCTTGAAAGCGAAGGTTTGAAGTAGAAGATCTGAAATCGAGACTGGAAACTCGAAGATCGCAAATCACCAATCGCTAATCACCAATGATCCCGTCGCCCTGCCGCCCGACGACTCGATCCCAGGCGCGCGCGGCTAAGGCTAATCCGGAACCGTGTATAATGGACGGCTGGGGTGGTTAATTCGCGACAAGGGAATCTGGTAATGACTGTTTCAACCGTGGCGCGCACAAAGTACGAGGCGGTGATTGGCCTCGAGGTGCACTTACAACTTCTGACGAAAACCAAGATCTTCTGCGCGTGTTCGACGCACTTCGGCGACCCGCCGAATTCCAACGTCTGCCCTGTCTGCCTGGGGCTGCCGGGCGCGCTCCCGGTGTTGAACCAGGAAGCCGTGACGATGGCGATGAAAACGGCTCTGGCGCTGAACTGTGCCATCAATACCCACTCGCGTTTTGCGCGCAAGAACTACTTCTATCCCGACCTTCCCAAGGGCTACCAGATTTCGCAATACGACGAACCCGTGGCACAGGATGGGTGGATCGATATTGTGGTGGACAAAACCCGGAAGCGCATCGGCGTAACGCGGGTCCACCTGGAAGAGGACGCGGGCAAATCCCTCCACGAAGGATTCCCCGACTCCGACCGCAAGTCCTATATCGATTTGAACCGCTCGGGAGTGCCACTGATTGAGATTGTGAGTGAGCCTGACCTCCGCACTCCTGACGAAGCATTCGAGTACCTGACGCGTCTGAAGACTTTGCTGCTTTATCTCGACGTCTCCAATTGCAACATGGAGGAGGGAAGTCTACGCTGCGACGCGAACGTGAGCGTGCGCCCCGCGGGCGTCACGGAATTCGGGGTCAAGACCGAAGTCAAGAACCTGAACTCCTTCCGTTTCCTTCACAAGGCCCTGTCCTACGAAATTGACCGACAGATTGATGTTCTTGAAGGGGGCGGAACCATCCACCAGGAAACGCGTCTTTGGGACAGCCGCGAGCAGCGCACGTACGGAATGCGCTCGAAGGAGTTCGCGCACGATTACCGCTACTTCCCGGAACCCGACTTGCTGCCCTTGGTGATTACCGACGAGTGGAAGGCGCAAGTGCGCGCCTCCTTGCCGGAATTGCCCGACGCCCGCTGCCAGCGCTTCGTTCGCGAGTACGCGCTGCCGGAGTACGATGCCGGCCAATTGACGTTGTCAAGGCAACTGGCCGATTACTTCGAGGAAGTCGCGAAGGGCTCTAAGGAACCTAAACTTGCCGCCAACTGGGTGCTGAGTGAGTTGCTTCATCTCCTCAACGAGGCGAATCGTGAAATCGGCGAATCGCCTGTGCCCGCCACGCACCTGGCGGAATTATTGGGCCTGATCGCCAAAGGGTCGGTCTCCGGCAAAATGGCAAAAGATATTCTCGCGGAGATGTATTCCACCGGCAAGACTGCTGGCGCGCTGGTCAGCGAGAAAGGCTTGGCGCAGATCACCGACGAGGGCCGGATCGCCGCCGTGGCGCGGGAGGTGATCGCCGCGAATCCCAAGCAAGTGGAGCAATACCGCGGCGGCAAGACTGCCACCCTCGGCTGGCTGGTGGGGCAGGTGATGAAAGCCACCCGCGGCCAGGCCAGTCCCCAGGTGGTGCAAGAAGTTTTGAAGAAAGAACTAGGGTAACCGGATCCCAGTTGCCAGCGCTGGGTAGGGAAGAAACTGGAAACTGGAAATTCGAAACTCGTGACCCGTGCATCGAACTTCCAACTTCGAGTTTGCCCTCAGGCAATGGACAACTGACGACGGACGACTGACAACGTACAGCACTTAAGGAGTGAACGATGCTCAAGATTGGCGACATGGCCCCGGCCTTTTCATTGCCGTCCGACACGGAGGAAAAGATCTCGCTGGAGGCTTTCAAGGGCAAGACTGTAATCCTGTTTTTCTTCCCCAAAGCCGACACGCCCGGTTGAACGAGCGAGGCGAACCAGTTCCGTGATGCCAAAAAAGAACTGGACAAGCTCGGGGCAAGAGTTCTCGGTGTAAGTGGCGATACCGTGGAACAATTGCAGAAATTTCGCGCCAAGTACAAGCTGAACTTTCCGCTGGCCGGCGACACCTCCCACACCATGCTGGAAGCCTACGGCGTGTGGCAGGAGAAAAATCTGTACGGCCAAAAACTGATGGGAATCGTGCGCACGACATACCTGATTGATCGCGAGGGGAAGATCCGGAATGTTTTCCCCAAGGTAAAGGTTGAGGGCCACGCTCAGGAAATTCTGGCGGCGCTCAAGTCGTGACGAGGCGTTGTTAAACGCCACGCATGGATTTCTGCCTCCCGATAGCTCGGGAGGCGTGGCAGTCCTCGCGCTGTGGAATGGTAACAGGTCAGGCAGAGCGCGTGGTTTCCTTTTCAAACTGCTCCCGCATGGCGGCGGTCCAGTGATACGACTCGCCGTCGTCGGGATAGCGGCCCTCCACAACGTCGGTGCGGAAATTGACCAAGACCTGGTTGAGCAGCTCACGAAGGTTAGTGTAGCGGCGCACGAATTTCGCGGGCGGCGTGTAACTAAGCCCCACCAGATCGTGGAACACCAGCACTTGGCCATCGCAGTCAGGACCGGCGCCGATTCCGATGGTGGGGATGCGCAGACGGCGGGTGATGATGGCGGCGAGCTCCCGCGGGATTCCTTCCAGCACGAGGGCAAAGGCTCCGGCTTCCTCCAGCGCTTCGGCGTCGGCCAGAATCTCGGCAGCGGAGTCGAGCGTTTTGCCTTGCACTCGATAGCCCCCCAAGGCGAGTACGGACTGGGGCGTCAATCCGATGTGCCCCACGACGGGAATTTGCGCTTCCACAAGTCTTCGCACCAGGGGTGCGCGTTTTACTCCTCCCTCGAGCTTAACCGCCTCCGCACCGCCTTCCTTGAGGAATCGGATCGCGTTAGCCAAAGCTTGCTCATCGCTGATTTGATAGGCGCCGTAGGGCAGATCGACAATCAGCAGGGCCCGTCGGACGGCCCGTCGCACGGCCTTTAAGTGATGGAGCATTTCATCAACAGTAACCGGAACTGTCGAGTCATAACCTAGAACAGTTTGAGCAAGAGAGTCACCAACGAGAATGAGTTCGATGCCCGCTTCGTCAACAAGGCGGGCGGCAGGATAATCGTACGCTGTCACGCAGGAAATTTTCTCTCCGCGCAACTTCCGTTCAAGGATAACGGGCACAGTGACCTTGCTCACGGCCTGAGAATTCGGGTCCATGGCTTCACCTCCGTGAATTTGATCATCGAACCATCGGGTCATCTAGCCATTGAAAATTTGGAACAATCGTCGAGCTCTCGATTCGCGCCAAATGAGCGAGAATCCAGTTCTCCAATTCTTCCGATGGCTCGATGATCCGATGACCCAATGACCTAAATACAGAAGACCCTCTCAGTACCAGGAGGCTATTCCGGCGCTAAGCGCGTAGCGCCTGGGGGCCCGGGAGGACCTCCACCCACCTGGACGGAGAGGGTCTTCAAACTTCCAGCTTGCGCGTCTTACAACCGTGCGCGCGAGCTGCTCATTGTCTCCGTCTCAGTCCGACGATGCGGATCCAAGCGGCAAGAAATACTGCGTTCCGGTGACAGGCTGGCTCAGGCGGCGCAGGAGCTCCTGCAAATCCTCGTTCCGGTCGACGAAATCGATCTCGGACGTTTCGATCACCAGCAAGTCACTGGACTTGTAATGGAAGAAGAAGTGTTCGTAGGCATTTACCACCGATTCCAGATAATCATCGGAAATGCGGGGCTCAAACGGCACATTCTTCTTTTCAATCCTCTTCTTCAACGCCTCCGGCGTCGCTTGCAAGTATATCACTAAATCCGGGATGGGCACTTGTTCGGCGAACATATCGTGATACAAATCGTAGACCCGAAGTTCCTCGTCGGTGAGGTTCAGATAGGCAAAGATTTTGTCTTTCTCGAAGATGTAATCGCTAATGATGACGCTATCGGTTTTTTTCGCCGCATCGAGAGCTTGCCACTGCTTGAAGCGTTGAATAAGAAAGTGCAATTGCGCCAGCAATGCTGCGCCAGGTTTGTCGTTGTAAAAGGCTTTCAGAAAGGGGTTGTCTTCGTCGTCGCGAATGCGCGTGCCGCGCAGGCGGTCCGCGAGGAGGTCGGCGAGAGTGGTTTTCCCCACACGGATGGGGCCTTCGATGGCGATGAAGCGCCATGGCTCGTGAGCCTGAGGCTTAGGCATGGGTACCCTCACGCGATCGCGCCATCGCGACGAAGATGGAAATGCCCGGAACACGCGGAATAGCTGAAGTCCGGATCTCGAAACTTGAAAACGCGGCCGAGTTTCGAATTTCGAGTTTCGATTCGCGTTTCATCAGCGGTACGTTATTCCTCCGGCTTGTACCGGACCACCTGGCTCAGGTCCGGCGAATTCTGGAGCAGTTCCGTGACGGTCCGTCGGCTCACCGGGTGGCGGACCGCGGGCGCCAATTCTCGCAAAGGGATCAAGACAAATCGCCTTTCGTTCATGCGCTCGTGTGGAATGGTCAAAGCCGCCGTCCGGACCACCACATTCTCGTAAAGGAGGATGTCAATGTCAATCGGTCGTGGGCCTTTGTTAACTCCCGGTCGCCTCCCCAGCGCCCTTTCCACCGATTTGACGGCCTTGAGAAGCTGCATCGGCATCAGCTCCGTCGTGGCTTCCACAGCGCAATTCAAGAACCACGCTTGAGGTCCGAAGTCGACAGGTTCAGTCTTGTAATACGAGGAAACCCGCAGGACACTGACCCCGGCTTTGCCGAGTGCATCCATGGCGCGGAGAAGGTTGGACACTCGGTCTCCTCTATTTGAACCGAGGGAAAGGTAGACCTGCTTGCTGGGCCGTGAGCCTGCGCGCTCGAGGGAGGAGCCAGGATTCGGTTCAGACAGCATAGCGCTCATCTCGGCCGGCTGCTGGGCTCAATCGAACAGGGTTCGAGGGCCAACACCGGGCAAGGGTAAATTCAATAGGCGGTACGCGGGCTCGTTGGCCTTTCGCCCTGATTTGGTGCGGCTAACAAAGCCCTGCTGGAGGAGGTAGGGCTCAACCATATCCACCAGCGTATCGACTTCTTCGTTCAATGTTGCGGCGATGGCCTCGACTCCGACGGGCCCGCCATTGTAGATGCGAATAATTGTGGAGAGAAAGTTGCGGTCGAGGTCATCGAGGCCAGAGTCGTCCACGCCTTCGAGTTTCAATGCCTCGATGGCGACGCCGGAGTTGATGGCGCCGTCGGCCTTGACGTCGGCATAATCGCGAACTCGGCGAAGCAGGCGATTGGCAATTCGCGGCGTGCCGCGGGCGCGGCGGGCGATCTCAGTGCTTCCGGCTTCATCAAGCTGAGCCTTGAGGATTCCGGCAGAGCGGCGAATGATCTTCCGCAAGTCATCCACCGCGTAGAACTCGAGGTGATAGGAGAGGCCAAAGCGGTTGCGCAGCGGCGCGGAAAGACTGCCGGCGCGAGTCGTGGCCCCCACCAGCGTGAACCTCTTGAGTGGCACGTTGATGGTCTTGGCGAACATCCCTTTGTCGACTACAAAATCCACCTTGTAGTCTTCCATGGCCGGATAGAGGAACTCTTCAATGTTGGCAGGGAGGCGGTGAATTTCGTCAATGAAGAGGATGTCGCCCTCGCCGAGATTCGTCAGGATGCCCATCAGGTCGCCGGTCCGCTCGAGCGCCGGCCCTGATGTCGTGACGATCTTCGACCCCATGGCATTGGCAATGACATACGCAAGCGTGGTTTTGCCCAAGCCCGGCGGGCCAAAGAAGAGCACGTGCTCAAGCGATTCGCCGCGCTGCTTGGCCGCCTGCAAAGCGATGGAGAGCTTCTCAACCACCTTCTTCTGCCCCACGTACTCGTCGATATTGGATGGGCGAAGAGTGCGATTGAAAGTCTCTTCTTCCTTGGAAATCAATTCGGGCGAAACTAATCGTTCTCTGGGCATAGGAAAGCAGGTCACAGGTTACAGGGAACAGGTTATAGGGAACTGTTCCCTATGTTTTCGGGTGCAATTGTTCAAAGACCTTGCGCAAAAAGTCTTCGGTCGTTTTCAAATTCTTGTTCTTGGCGAAGATTTCTTCCACCATGCGCACCGCCTCGATGCGCGAGTACTCCAACTGTTCGAGCACCTGGAGGGCCTCTTGTTTCAGTCCCACGGCAGATTCCTGCTCGACGGAAAGCGGCTCTTCCGTGCGCGCCAAAGCAAACTTAGCCATCTTGCCGCGCAATTCGGTAATGATTCTCTCGGAAGTTTTGGCGCCGATATAGGGGAGCTCTTTCAGAAAGGCGGCATCGCCTCCCTCAATGGCCATAGCAATTTCGTTCAGAGGCCGGATAAGGCATTTCAATGCGCGCATAAATCCCACGCCCGGAACGGTGGTGAAGGTTTCGAAAAATTCCCGGTCAAGCGGGTCGAGAAACCCCACCAGCTTCGGAGTCAAGTGCCCGCCGCCCAGGCCGCCATCGATGTAATAGATCGTGTAAAAGGTGAGGGGGTTGCGGCGCTCGGCTTCCGCCGCGTTGCGAAGGCGAGATGCGATTCCCGAGGGGACGAAGATCTCGTAGCACATCGCCTGCACGCGAACCAGCAATGAATGGCGTTGAATGCGGTCGTACATTACTTCACCGGTGATTTCAGAGATCATGTTCCGAGTCCGTGGTCCTTAGTCCGTCGTAAGTCGCCAGGTTAAAGGCAAAACTTGAAATTTGAGAATCGGAAGGCGGTCACAAATTTCGAATTTCGATTTTCGAGCTTCGTCGCTCTCCATGTCCCAGATGGGCAAACCGTATCCCGTTGACGTAGCACAGCGCGACGGCAAGAGCATCGGCCACGTCGGGAGGGTGCGGCGTGCTTTCGAGCGAGAAGTAGTGCTGGACGGCGCGCTGAACCTGGAGCTTCGAGGCGTTACCATTGCCTGTCACGGATTGCTTTACGCGCTTGGCGGAAAAGCTCAGCACGGGAATCCCTTCCAGTTTGGCCGCCAGGCAAATGACGCCGCGCGCGTGGCCCATCAAAATCGCGGTTCGTGGGTAATCCGCATGGCTATAAACCTCTTCCAGGCACATAGCCTGCGGGCTGAACTCCTTCATCACCTGCTGAAGCTCGTGGAAGAGCGACTCCAAGCGCGTGGGCAGATTCTGGCCTTGGCTGGGAGGAAGCCGGATTACGCCCGCTTCCAGCAGTTTGACGTCACTCCCGCGGCTAATGACCACGCCGTACCCAGTGATGTTCAAGCCCGGGTCGATTCCAATGACGCGTGTTGGCTCCTGGGACGTACTGCTCATTTCAAGTTATCAGTTCTCAGTCATCAGTCAAGCGACCCACACTCGACTTCGAAGGATTGTAGCATTGAGCGGCAGAATTACGGAGCGGGATCGAATGAAACTGATAACGGAAAACGCATGACGGTTTTACCTTGGCGTCGAATCGGGCAGGCCGCCGTCCACGGGGATAGTCGCTCCGGTGGTGGGTGTTTGCCGCGTTGCGAAGAAGAGAACCGCGCGCGAAACGTGTTCGGCGGTCACTGCGGCCTTCAGAAGATTGCGCGACTGGTAGTACGACTCCAAGCCCTTTTCATCCAGACCGCGGGCACGCATGCGATCGGGGCCGACCTCAGCCCACAGCCCGGACCTGCGGCTTCCGTGAGAGAAGACAGCATCCGGAGCGACCATGTTGACGCGCACGCCCACCTCGGCCATTTCCTGGCTGGCGATGCGGGCCAATTGATGCGCGGCGGCCTTGGTAGCACTGTAGGCGCCGAATTTCGCGCCGGGCATAAAGACGTTCTTGGTGGAGACCAAAATGATGTCGCCCCCCGTTCCCTGCAAGCGGAAGTGCCGAGCGGATTCCCGCAACAACAGAAGGGTTCCGTCCGTGTTGACGCGCTCGACACGCTGGAACGCCGCGAGATCCATCTGCTCAAGTGACGAGACCATGGCCACGCCGGCGTTGACGATCACCAAGTCGACGCCGCCCCAGGTCTTGATGGCGGCCGCGAATCCGTTGGCTACGGAGGCAGGATCGGTCACATCAAGGGGAGCGGTAATCACGCGCTCGCCATATTTCTTTTTTAGCTCCTCGCCGAGATTGTCCAGCGCTGCGCCGGGCAAGTCCGTGAGCGCGACGTGGCATCCGCTCTGGAGAAGACCATCGGCAATCGCTGATCCAATCGCACCGGCGGCACCGGTTACAATTGCGACCTCGCGCCCGAGCGGTGGTTCATCGGTGCGGAGCTTGGCATGCTGCAGGGTGAAGTACTCCACCTCGAACAGATGTTCCTCGGCGAGACCACGGTATGTACCCATCGCAGCAATGCGCGCCTTGGCGGCAAGTGTTTGTGCGGTGATGTCGTGCGCGATGCGGGCGGCGCGAGCGTCCTTTCCCGCGCACAGCGCTCCAAGTCCAGGCATCAAAACCACGCGGGGCAGGGAATCAAACGGCTTCATGCCAGGAGGCATCAGCGCGGCATTACGGTCAAGGTAAGCCTGATACGCCCTTGCATAAGCCTCTAATGCCTTCAGTAACTGATCTCGCAGGCTTGCCGGGTCGTTGTAGTCAGGGTCATCGATCCACAGCGGCAAAGGCTTGGTACGCACCAGATGATCAGAGGTCAGCGTGGGGGTCAACGCTAATTCCTTGCCGCGATCTGAGCCAAGAAAATCCAGGGTATCATGGTTCACCAATGGCTGGAGGATCATGCGGCGGTAAGGGCGGTCAGGGTCGCCGCTGGGTTGGGCCAGCAGTCCACGCACCACGGGCGCGACGGACGCGAGCCGTTTCTCAGCCTCGGCGAGCGATGCCGGCATGACCACGACGAGGGGCTTCGAAGCTCGCCGTGCGGCGAAGTCCTCCGCGCGAGTGACCATATCGATCATGGCGGAGTAAGCTTCGCGTGCCGTTTCGCCCCAGGTCATGGCGCCGTGCTGCATCCAGACGAGAGCTTTGCAACCGGGATGCGCATCGTAGGCGGCGATCACGGCCTTGGCCAGCTTGAAGCCGGGCTTCACGTAATCGACCAGCGTTACTCCCTCGCCCAGCGCATCGCGGATCAACTCATCTCCATCGGGCTGGTTCGTCAGCACCAGGATCGCGTCGGCATGAGTATGGTCGATATACTTCGCCGGGATATAGGCGTGCGAAAGGGTCTCAATGGAAGGCGCAGCCGCGTTGGCAACGAGCCGATGGGTTTGGAACTCGCTCGCCATGGCATCGTCGGAAAGCTCGGAAAGAGCGCACAACCGCTTCAGATACTCGA
>CAZCVY010000244.1:0-10217 GCA_964501985.1 uncultured Acidobacteriota bacterium
AGTGGGATGAGGGCCTCTGGGACTCGGCCAGCCTTCTCTATGAGAAGGACAAATTCGCCGAGTCGCGCGACCTGCTCCGCCGCTTCGCGGCCGACCAGCCGAAAGCCGGGATCGGTTGGAGCTTGCTGGGCCTAACCGAGACCCAGACGCATGAATATGCGCGCGCGCTTGACCACCTCCGTCAAGGGATGACGCTGGGCACGAGTGGCAGCCAGGGCATGGCGCGGTCCGTCTCCTATTACGCCGCTATTTTGCTGACCCGATTCGAAATGTACGATCAAAGCCAGAGCCTGCTTTTTCAAATGGCGCGCTCGGGGCAGGCGGAATCCTTCCTGGTGGAACCACTTGGCTTGGCTACGCTGCGCATACCCCTACTTCCCGATGAAGTTCCTTCCGACCGCCGTGAACTGGTGCGTCTGGCCGGTGAGGCGGCATTCGCGGTGAGCGATCAGCACCCCGACAACGCTGAGAAACTGTTCCGCCAAATGATCGCAACGTACCCCAACGAACCGGGAACTCACTTTCTCTTTGGCGCGTTCCTGATGACCGCGAACCCCGAAGAAGGCATTCAGGAAATGCAGCGCGAGCTGGAAATCTCGCCGTTTCACGTGCCGGCGCGCGTCCGAATGGCGGAAGAGTATGTGACGGAGGGGCAGTGGGGATGTGCTTTGCCGCTCGCTGCCGAAGCGGTGAAGCTCGATCCCCAAGACGCCACAACGCACTTGGCCTGGGGAGACGCGCTCGCGGCCAAGGGGGACATCCCCGCTGCCACTCGTGAGTTGGAAACGGCGCGGGACTTGGCGCCGGAGATCATGAAGATTCATTGGGCGCTGTACAAAGCTTATACTACCGCGGGCCGCAGCGAAGATGCCGCCACGGAAAAAGAGGCCATAGAGAAACTCACGAAGGCGGGATCGCCTCAATGACCTTTGCCCGTGGAAACTCGAGGTTGCGCCCGATGCCGGCGCGGTTGTTGATCTACGTTTTACTGGGCGCTTCGGGTGCGGTCGCGCTGCTTTGGAAGGTCACCGCCATTGCGCAGCCGAATCGCGCTCCCATTCATTTTGTTTTCGCGCCAATTGATTTTTCGCTCGATAGTTGCGAGACCCCGGAAAGGCACGCGCCGGAAACCATGGAAGGCGGGGTTGCAGTCTTCGACTACGACAACGACGGCAATTTAGATATCTTCTTCACCAACGGCGCCGACATCAGGACCCTTCAGAAGTCTTCGCCCCGATACCGGAACCGGCTCTTCCACAACAACGGAGATGGCACCTTTACCGACGTAACCGATAAGGCCGGCCTCGCAGGAACCGGCTACGACACCGGCGTGGCAATCGGTGACTACGACAACGACGGCTATGAAGATATTTTCGTCGGCGGCGTTCATCGCAACACCCTGTACCACAACAACGGCGACGGAACTTTCACGGACGTCACGGAGAAGGCCGGCCTTGCGCATTTCGATAAAGAGTACGGGCCGCTGTGGTCGGTGGGCGCCGCGTGGGTGGACGTGAATAACGACGGCTTGCTGGACCTCTTCGTGGTGAACTACCTCAGTTGGGACGTCACTAAGGAGCCGGACTGCCGCTACCACGACAAGCCTGAGTACTGTCACCCGAAGTTCTACAAGGAACTCCCCAACCAGTTGTTCCTGAACAACGGAAATGGCACTTTCACCGACATCTCGGCCGAATCGGGCATCCGCGCGCATCCGGGTAAAGGTATGGGCGTGGGAGTTGCAGATTATGACGGCGACGGCCTTCCCGACCTCTTCGTCGGCAACGACAAGCTGTTCAACTTTTTGTTTCACAACAAGGGAAACAACCAGTTTGAAGAGGTGGCGTTCGAGGCGGGTGTCGCGTTGCCGGAAAATGGCAACCTGATTTCCAACATGGGCGTCGATTTTCGCGACCTCAACAACGACGGCTTTCCCGACCTCGCCATGGTGGCGCTGGCTGGCGAGACCTTCCCGATATACAAGAACATCGGCAAAGGAGGGTTTGAGGAAATCACGGCGGAAAGCGGCATGACGTCGCTGTGCAATTCCATGTCGGGATACAGCCCGAACATCGCCGACTTCGATAACGACGGCTGGAAGGACATCTTCGTCAGCCGCGGGGACGTGCAATCGCCGGCCATGGCCGACCGCGCCCAAATCGACCAGCCCAACACGGTCTTTCGTAACAATCGCAATGGCCGATGGTCCGCGCTCACTGAGGAGGCCGGCTTTGGGGCCCAACCGCCGCGTCGCCATCGCGGCTCGGCGATTGGCGACTTTAATCATGACGGCAAACTCGACTTGGTGGTGACGGCGCTCAGCGCTCCTGCGGAGATCTGGATGAACGACAGCCCTGGGGCAAATCATTGGCTGGAGCTCAAGCTGGAAGGCACAAAAAGTAACCGCGACGCTATCGGCGCGCGAATCCGCATCTCGGTGGCCGGCCACGCTCAGTTCGATCACGTGAGCACCGCTTCCGGCTACGCCTCTTCCAGCGCTGGGCCGATTCACTTTGGGCTTGGCCCCGCAAACAAGGTAGACGAAATCGAGATCCGGTGGCCATCCGGAACCACGCAGGTGCTCAAAAACGTTCCGGCGGATCAAGTCCTCAAGGTCAAGGAGCCGCGATAGGGCTGGGCGTTCACGGCTCGGGTTGGGGGCCCTGCTGCCGAGCTTTCTGGTTGAGGCGCAGCACGATCTGGCGTTCGCGCTCCCCGTCCTGCTTGCGATTCAAACGGTAATAGAGCGAAGCCAGCTCAACGTGAACTTCTTGAAAGTCAGGAGACTCGCGCGCCACGCGTTCGAGGTCCTTTTCGGCCTCCTCCAGGTGTCCCACAGCGAGGTTTAGGGCACCCACCTGGAAGCGCGCGTTGAGGGAATCGGGCCGAAGCCGCAAGGCCCGTTCGAGGTACGGAGCGGCGCCGGCATTGTCGCCGCCCACGCGGAGCAAACGTCCGAAATGAAAATTGGCCTCAAAATCGCTCGGGTCCGCCTTGATCGCGCGTTCGAAGGCGGCTTTTGCGCCTTCGTTGTCGCCGCTATCCATCAGCGCCCGCCCGTACAACGACCAGCCACCCGGGAGTTTGGGGTCGCGATTGAGAGCCCTGTGAATTGTAGTCGCCGCAGTCTTGCTGTCTCCTGCCGAAAGCTGCGCCGCCCCCATCAGCAGGTTGGCCTCAGCGGCGTCGCCGTCTTTCAAAATACGATCGATGACCAATTCGCCTTTTTGGGCTTGTCCGTCGCGAATGAGCGCCGTCCCCAGAGCATAGTCCACCGCGCGGTCTTCAGGATGGGCTTGGTAAACGGGATCGAGAAGCGCCACCGCGTCGCGATTTCTCCCCAGCCGCAAGTAACAGTCGGCGAGAAGGTAGAGCGCCTGCCGGTTGTCGGGTTGTTCGCGCCGCAAGGTTTCCAATTCCGATGCCGCCTTTGCAAACTCGGCCTGCTTGTACCATGCCAGCGCCAGGTCGAGCCGAACGATCGGGTCGTTGGGAGCCTGCACGAGAGCGGCGTTATACTCGGCGATGGCCTCATCGAAACGGCCCACCGAGACCAGCACGATTCCCAGATTAGCTCGCGCTCCAATCATTTTTGGATCCAGCCGGATGACTTCCTGGTACTTGCGAATCGCCAGTTCCGTGTCGCCGAGTTGCTGGGCCTGGTCTGCCTCCTGAAACAATTGCTGCGGGTCGGGCGACTGCGCGGCGGTGCACGCCAAGGCAAGGACGAACGACACCCCACCAAGACCCAGTCCGCGGAGGGAATGGCGCTTCGGAATCGCGAGTGCCCCCGCGTTTGCGAGGGACGCCTGATCATGCAACGGCGAGTTGGAGTTTCTGTGGAGGCTCAGCATGACGGCCGATAGTTTACCGATGAGAGAGGTCTGAATGCCAGCGGTTTACGCAAGCGTTGATCTGGGTGGCACAAACATCAAATGCGCGTTTGGCGACGCGTCCGGGCGGATCATCTGTTCTGATTCCACCCCGACCGAATCCCACGAAGGCCCGCGCGGTGTGCTTGACCGCGTTGCGAGCTTGGTGAACGCGCTGAGTCAAAAGGCCGGCTCGCCGCCCGCCGCGCTGGGGATGGGATGCCCCGGCCTCGTCGACGTGAAAAACGGCGTCACGAAATTCTTCCCCAACCTCCCGACGAAGTGGCGCGACGTTACCGTGCGCGAGATTCTTTCCCCCCAGGTCGGATGTCCGGTCTACTTGTTGAACGACGTGCGGACGGCGACGCTGGGAGAGCTTACCTTCGGGCACGGACGCACCGCGCGCACGATGGCTTTCTTCGCACTGGGGACGGGAATCGGGGGCGGCGTCGTTATCGACGGCAAGATCCATCTCGGTCCGCTAGGCGCCGCTGGCGAACTCGGCCACCAGATCATCCTGCCCGACGGTCCGCGCTGTGGCTGTGGAAACCGTGGGTGTCTCGAAACTCTCGCCAGCGGACCGGCCATCACCGCCGAGGGAGTCCGGTTGATGCAAACCGGGCTCGCGCCCAAGCTCTACGACCTTTGCCAAGGCGAAGCCTCGCGGGTGACCACAAAGGAGATGGCGGAAGCGGCGTCCGTCGGAGACGACACGGTGCGTGAGGCCATCGTCCGCGCCGCGGAGTATCTCGGAATTGGGATCGTCAACGTCGTGGTGACCCTCCATCCCGATCTTATCGTTCTTGGAGGAGGTGTGTCGCTCATCGGCGGTCTCCTGTTCTCAACCGTTCGCCGGACGATTCACGAGCGCGTCCATATGTTCCCTACCGAGGGAATCGAACTCAAACCTTCGGAGCTCGGGGAACACGCCGGAACGCTCGGAGGCATTGCCCTGGCCATGAAAGGCGGAAATCTCGGAAATTGATTTATCCAGATGAACCTCCAAGAACCTATACCCTGCAACGGAGCGTGATATGACTTACTCGTATGATGACATCGCAAAAATGATTGATCATTCCTTATTAAACCCCAGTTTGACCAGCGCTGAGCTGGAGCGGGGTTGCCGCCTCGCGCTGGATTACGACTGCGCCAGCGTTTGCATCATGCCCTACCACTTGAAGCGGTGTGCTGAAATCCTCAAGGGCAGCACGGTGTATGCGAGCACCACGATCGGCTTTCCCCACGGCGGCCATACGACGGCAATTAAGGTTGCTGAAGCCAAGCGCGCGCTGGACGACGGCGGCCAAGAACTCGACATGGTCGTGAACATCAGCAAGGTCCTGAGCGGAGACTGGGATTACGTGCGGCAGGACATCAAGGCCGTGCTCGACGTGACCCATGGCCGCGGGCAGAAGATGAAGGTGATTTTCGAAAACTGCTACCTGAAGGACGAGCACAAGATCAAGCTCTGCGGAATCGGCGGAGACCTGGGCGTTGACTGGGTGAAGACTTCCACAGGTTACGGCACGGGTGGCGCCACCATCGACGACCTCAAGCTGATGCGCGCCCACTCCCCCGCGCACGTTCAGGTGAAAGCCGCCGGAGGCATTCGCGATTTGGATAAGCTGCTGGAGGTTCGCGCCCTCGGCGTGACGCGAGTCGGAGCAAGCCGCACGGGGGAGATTCTGGATGAGTGCATCCGCCGTCTGGAAGGCTTAGCTTCCTAGCTGGCCGGGGACCGTGGGCATCCTGCTCGCCTGGCACGGCCGCGTCTCCCTTGGGCAGTGGTGGCGGCGTCAAGCCGCCTCTACATTAAGGCCGCAAGCCTGCGAAGGCGGCGCTCGCCGCATTTAGGGTCGCAGCGATGTCGCCTTCGCTGTGGGAAGTGGAAACGAATGCCGCCTCGAATTGCGACGGAGGAAAGTAAACGCCGGATTCCAGGAGGGCACGGAAGAAGATTCCATAAGCTGACGTATCCGACTTCTTCGCGCTGGCGTAATCACCCACCGGATTTGCGGTGAAGAACGCCGTGAACATGGAGCCGACGCGATTGACCGTCAAAGCCACGCCCTGACGCGCGGCCTCCGCCATCAGTCCATTGGTCAGCTTGGCCGTCAGCAAATCCAAACGCTCATAGAGTCCGGGGCGCCGCAGAATTTCCAGCGTCTTCAGCCCCGCGGCCACAGCCAATGGGTTCCCCGAAAGTGTCCCGGCTTGATAGACCGGCCCGGTGGGAGCCACCTGATCCATCAGTCGCGCCTTGCCTCCGTACGCGCCCACGGGTAAGCCGCCGCCGATGATTTTGCCTAGCGTGGTCATGTCTGGATCGATCTTATAGAGTCGCTGCGCGCCACCGTAAGCAACGCGAAAGCCCGTCATCACCTCGTCGAAAATCAGAATGGTCCCCTGCTCCTCGGTCAGGGATCTAAGCTTCTGCAGGAATCCCGGGCGCGGCAGCACGCAGCCCATATTGCCCACCACCGGCTCTACGATGGCCGCCGCCAGCTCCATGCGATGAACCCTGAAGGCTTCTTCGAGAGCCCCGGTATCGTTGAACGGCACCGTCACCGTGAGCTCGGCAAGGGCGCGCGGCACGCCGGGACTGTCGGGCAAGCCCAGGGTAGCCACTCCCGAGCCAGCCTTGACCAGCAGACTGTCTCCATGCCCGTGATAGCAACCCTCGAACTTCAGGATCTTATCGCGCCCCGTCGCTGCGCGCGCCACGCGCAATGCCGAAAGCGTGGCCTCGGTGCCGGAATTCACCAAGCGTACCCGCTCGATGGAGGGATAAGCCTCCAAAATACGCTCAGCCAATTCCACTTCTCTAGGAGTGCAGGCGCCGAAACTTGTCCCCGTTTCGACCACCTTCGCCAGCTCTTCCACCACTTCCTGATGAGCGTGGCCCAGGATCAGGGGTCCCCAGGAGAGTACGTAGTCGATATAACTCTTCCCATCGATATCGGTCATCGTCGAGCCTTTGCCACTGGCGATGAATACAGGGTCACCGCCAACGGCACGAAAGGCGCGCACGGGTGAGTTCACTCCGCCCGGCATTAGTTTCCGGGCCTTCGCGAATAGCACTTGGGATTGGGTTGGCATGGATTTGGTTCCTGGTTCAAAAAGCGGGCATCAGCATTACTCCTGCGGCAGCTCGGGCCCCGCGAGCAGCTTGCCCACACCCGTTGCCACCAGTGCCCGGGCCAGACCCATATGAAGGCGCACAATGAGACCTAAATAAGACTGCGAGCCCTCCACAAGATCCTGCACGACCTCAAGAAACTTGCGGCTGTGCGTGCCGAACTCTATCATGCGCGTGGCAAGACTGCCACCCACAAACTCACCGTGATAGAACACCTTCGCCAAGCGCGCCCCCAGCGCCAAGGCCTTACCGAATTCGTTGCGCACGATCTCCGGGTAGAGTTCGGGCAGACCCTCCAGCAACGCCTTCGCGAGCAGATCGCCGGACCGCAGAGCGTAGTAAATGCCTTCGCCGGTTACAGGATCCACCAGGCCACCAGCATCGCCGACCATGCCCCACCCCACTCCCTGGAGGCGCAGGCTTTCCCAACCTTCCACGGAAAGCGAAGGTAACAAGTGGCTAAAGACGCGTTGCGGATCCGGCGCATAGCCAAACCTTTGCATGAAGGCGTCCAGCCTCTCTCGCAGGGCCGCCATGGGTTCCTCTCCGGCCTTGGCGCAGATGCCGATGGAAACGTGGTCCTGGCGCGGAAAAGCCCAAGCGTAGCCCTCAAACTTGTCGTAAAACTGGATACGCAGGACGTCGTCCCTGACCGGAAGATAATAGCCGAACGTCAGCATGAAATCTCGAGGAAGAAAGTCTGGCGCAAGCGTCTGCCGCAGGCGGGAACGCGCGCCCGCCGCCAATACGACAAAGTCCGCCCGATAAGATTTCGCGCGGCCGGTGATCTCCCACGTCGAGTGCCTCCGCTGCAAGCGCAGAATGCGGTCTGCCACAACCTCCGCACCTGCTTCCTCGGCGCGCCGGAGGAGCAAGTGGTTCAGTGTGGCGCGCGAATAAATTGCGAGCGGCGCGCGCAGATGAAAACGCAAGGCCGCCCCCGTGGGAGCCAAGAATTCTGCGTCGTAGACCAGATTGCCGCCAGCACTTGTCTGCGCTAGAAACGGATAGCGCCGCAAGGCCTTGTGACTGAGCCCGCCACCACAGGGCTTTTCCCAGCCCAGCTTTTCTTCGAAGACGAGTACGCGATGGCCAGTGCCGCCTGTGCCGCACAAGTCCCAGCCCTGCGCCAAGCTCTCGGCGGTCGTCGCGCCCGCCGGCCCGCCTCCGATGATCGCGATGGTTTGTATTTTCATTTTAGGAGCTCGAGGCCCCCGCGGTGTCCGGACACGTTGCCGCGCCCGTATCACTTAATAATTTGCCTCAATTGGCGTGGTAGAGCAAGAACGCTGCGTTTCACGGGTCGCCCTTAACTCCCCCCGGCAGAATAGCAGGGTCTGCTGGCGCGGTCGCCAGCGTGCATGTATACTGGCCGCCGTTCGAAAATTTCCTTATCGTGTTCCGGGTCTTGTGGAGTTGAGAATCATGCCAGCCTTGCCTCGATCGATGCGGCCCCGCGCCTCCGCTCTTCTCATTATTTCGTCGTTCATTGCCTTGGACTTCTGCTTTCCGGGATGGCCCCTTAGGTCAGGCAGCGCGGGCCAAGGCGTTTCCGCTAATTACGACGAGTCCAAGGCCGGAACTTTCACACTTCCCGACCCGCTGATTTTCACTGACGGCAGGCCGGTCAAGACCGCACAGGAATGGAGTAAGGCCCGTCGCGCCGAGATTCTCCGGCTTCTGGAGACGAATGTGTATGGGCGTACTCCACCGCCACCAAAGCATCTCCGCTTTCAAGTTTTTGACCTCGACAAGTTAGCGTTGGGCGGCAAGGCCATTCGCAAGCAGGTGACGATCTATTTCTCCACGCCGAGTTCCGAGGCGCACGAAGACCTGCTTATTTACACTCCTACCAATGCACCCAAGCCGGTTCCACTGATTCTCGAAATCAACTTCTCTGGCAATCAATCCGTCACCAACGATCCTGAGGTCAAGGCTGCGACCCTTTGGATCGGTAAACCGCCGGTGCAGCAACTGGCGCCCGACCGAATGCGGGGAACCGATAAGGAGTTCGTCCTTGCGAAGCTCCTCGACCGCGGTTACGGCTTTGCTACGGTTTGCTATCAGGAGATCGAACCCGATTTCAAGGATGGGTACAAGATGGGCGGCCTCCGCCAACGATTCTTTTCGCCCGGCCAGACCGAGCCTGAGCCCGACGGGTGGGGAGCCATCGGGGCGTGGGCTTACGGATTGAGCCGCGCTATGGACTACCTTGAAGCAGAAAAGAATGTTGACGCCCACCGCGTGGCGGTCATGGGTCATTCGCGGCTGGGGAAGACCGCGCTGTGGGCCGGCGCTCAAGACCAGCGCTTCGCCATGGTGCTCTCGAGTTGTTCTGGAAGAGGAGGCGCTTCCCCCTGGCGGCGCAGCTATGGCGAAACTCTCGAAAGCATGTCTGTGGCCTTTCCGTTTTGGTTCTGCCCCAATCTTTGGAAATATGTTGGCCAGGTGGATCAGCTTCCGGTCGACTCCGACGAGCTGATCGCGTTGATCGCTCCCCGCCCCGTTTATATTACCAGCGCGCAAGAGGACCAGTGGGCGGACCCGCGAGGCATGTTTATGGCGGCAGTCGCGGCGGGGCCCGTCTATCAACTGCTTCATGCGGAGGGTTTGGGCACGGACCGGATGCCGGATCTCAATCAACCCATCATGCATACCATCGCATTCCATCTTCGGGCGGGAAAACACGCGGTGACGGCATACGATTGGGACCAGTTCCTGGCTTTCGCTGACCTACATCTGCGCGCGCAGTGAGGCTACTGTATCTCTATCGTTAGGAGGAGTTCGCCAATCCCATGGGGAAATACCTTTCTTCACTTTCTGCGTTATTTTTCGTCACCCTCGCCAGTGCGATGCCGCTTGCCGCCGGGGACTTTCGTGCCGGTGCGGCCAAAATCGTGATCACCCCCGACATCCATTCCGGCCGCGTTTATATTGCCGGCTACGATCAAAATCGGATTGCGACGGGCATCCACGATGACCTTTACGCGCGCTGCCTTGCCATGGCGACGGGCGATCAGACCCTGGTGGTTTGCTCCGCGGACCTGATCGGCCTCTTCAACGACGACGTGGAGAAAATCCGGGAATTGGTGAAGGCCCAGGCGCCGAAAGTGACGCACCTGATTGTGGCCTCCACACACGACCACGAGGGCCCCGACACCATGGGTCTTTGGGGGCCTGGGGCTCTGCAATCGGGCATCGATGAG
>CAZCVY010000245.1:0-10182 GCA_964501985.1 uncultured Acidobacteriota bacterium
AGGGATGGTATACCCAAACCGAATTACGCCCAATATTTAGTATAGTCAACTTAGAATGTTGGGGAAGTCAATTTCCGGTCGCGGTGCTAGATAAGCATCGTACGGGTTGAAACAAACTTCGGTAGCCGTCGACTTCTGTTATCGAGCAGCCTGGGACGCCAAGCCTTTGTAGAAGTCCTGCGTGATGTAAATCCTACCGTCCGGCGCCTGCACAATGCCTATGCCAATGTCGGGAAATCCCGGGTTTAAGATGTTGGCCCGATGGTTCTTGGCAAACCGGGGCTCGTGCATGAATGCCGCTTCTGCGCCCGGGACGGTCGTGTAGATGGCAATGTTTTCGCCCACCTCCTGCCACTGCATTTCGGCGGCTTCAACGCGACCTGCGACGGATCTACCCTGCGGGTCCACGTGGCCAAAGTACCCTTGATTCAGCATGTCGAGGGAATGCGCCCGCGCCACCGCCGCCAGCCGATCATTCCACCGTAAGGGCATAGCTCGGCCGTTGGTTTCGGGCGCATTTGCCGGGTCGGCGCGATCACGGTTGACCAACTCCAACATCATCTGTTCCATCTCACCGGTCCGACTCAACCCTAAATTTCGCCAATTCGGAACATCATGTTGGGATGGCGGAGCGTTGCCTCCTTCACCAAATTGGCGCCACCCACTTGATTGGGAAGGCTCCGTGGAAGGTGCGGAGGGAGTCTCGCCGAAGTGGTGCCAAACGCGAGCTCCATTCGTCTTCTCGACCGCTGACTTGGGCGCCGCAGGGGTCGCAGATTGGGTGGGGGGTAGAAGTGCCTGCGGGGGAGGAGTCTCAGTCCAAAGTGGGACGACTCCGACCAAGCATAGGAGCGCTGCCGTAAATGCAGCTCTGCGCATTGTGGAGATGGGTCTCATCCGTGCCCCTCGATCAGCGCAATTATACCTCATACGGGTATCACCGACAATTTGACTGAATGCCATGAAACTCGACGTGACGCTCGATCATCGGTAATCTCGTTTTTTCATCGTTGGCGCTAACAAACTTTCATGCACCTCCAGTCCACCGCCGATAAAGGGGTTGAATGCCGGCCCGGTTGTTCCAGCGTCGTCAGCAGAGTCACGGGCCGGTGGGGAGGTTAGCATGGAAGTTGTCATCCGGGTCGCGCTCATGTTCTTCTTTATCCAGTTTCTGGTGGTTATGTCCATCATGACCGCGGCGCTACTATTCGCGCGGATGGAGGTGTCTCCTCCGGCACGCGATTCGGGGCAAGACGCTCTTAGGCCAGACCACGCAGTCGCATTTCATCTGCCAAATCGTCTGTTCCGGTCCGTAATCCGGCTCGTGCACTCTATGCATGTGCGTAGCGCCCCTTAACGTGGCGCAGGAGGAGCGCATCCGGGTGGCGGCCTTTCACTATGCCAGGCACGCCGCTTTATCAAGTTGACCCTGTCCAATGAATTCTGCCGGACACCATGTGCGCGGCAATAGGAAGGCCCAATCAAGTCTAACAGTATGAGAAGTGCCCCCCGCTACCCTCCATAGGTTTGGCGTCTTCCCCTAAGCAAAGGGCCGGATCTGAGATTGATTGCGGACGCTTGATGGCCCGCCACCGGTGTCAAACTTTACCTCTTACACTTTAAACCTCTGACTCTCGACTTCTGAACTATGATAGTTGATTGACGACCGAAGTGCTGCACGGAAGGTCAGCGCCGTGTTCAACCGTCGATTTTCAACCTTCGACTTCCGAACTTAGACCGCTTTGTATGTCGACCGCGTCCAACAAACCGGCTGAAAAGGTACCACTCGAGAAAGTCTTTGCTCCGGGGGGATGGCTGGCGCGGCACCATCCGCATTACGAGTTCCGGCCGGGACAGCTCGATATGGCGGAGAGTGTGGAGTCAGCGCTGGAAAACCGCCAGCACTTGATTGTGGAGGCGGGCACTGGGACGGGCAAGACGCTGGCGTACCTGGTCCCGCTTTTGCGCAGCGGTTTGCGCACGGTTATCTCGACAGGAACCAAGAACCTTCAGGAACAACTTTTCTACAAGGACGTTCCCTTCCTCAAGAAAATGTTCCCCGAGATGCATGTCACACTGATGAAGGGACGGCAAAACTATCTTTGCAGACAGAAACTTTACGACATGGAGAGCCAGCCAGCCCTCGATGGCATGGACCAGGTAGAGCAGTACCCAAAATTGCGCCAGTGGGAGGAGCGCACGGAAACCGGCGACCGCGCGGAATTGCGTTGGATGCCGGATTCAAGCGAGCTCTGGAAAAAGGTGGATGCCCGGCGCGAGGCGTGCACGGGGCAAAAGTGCCAGCAGTTTGAGCGTTGCTTCATCACTCAGATGCACCAGCGCGCCGCGCAGTCAGACCTGCTGATCGTAAACCACCACCTATTTTTCGCCGACCTCGCTCTCCGGCAGAACGATTACGCCGCGCTGCTTCCCGACTACTCTGCGCTGGTCTTCGATGAAGCCCATGAAATGGAAGATGTCGCCACGCAGTATTTCGGTGTGGAAGTGAGCAGCTACCGGGTGGAGGAATTGGCGCGCGATACCGAAGTGACGGCGCGCATGAAGGGCGTCAAGAGCCAGGAAGTTTTCGCCGCGGTGGGCGAATTGCGCCGCCGTGCCGATTTGTTCTTCGAGGTTTTTCCGCGCACGGAGGGACGGTCCAATTTCGACAATCGCGATAGCTTCCTGGAAGTCCATCGCGGAGCCTACTCCGCGTTGACCAACGCATTGATGCTTCTCCAAACCGAAGTCAGCCGCGTGCCGGAGCGCCCGGAGGAAATTACCAACCTCGGCCGGCGGGCCAAGGAGCTACACGCCAGCTTTGAGCTGGTAATGGAAAGCCATGAACGGAACATGGTTTATTGGTGGGAGCGGCGGGGACGGGGAGTGTTTATGCAGGCCACCCCCATCGACGTCTCCACTCTGTTGCGCGAGCGGCTGTTCCAACAGGTTGAGACGGTTATTCTGACCTCGGCAACTCTGGCGGTGGGCGGAACGTTCGATTTCCTCAAGCGCCGGCTGGGCATCCAAAATGCCAAAGAACGCGTCCTCGACTCGCACTTTGATTATGCTCACCAGTCTCTGCTCTACACGCCGATGCACTTGCCGGACCCACGCCAGCCGGATTTCGCGCGCCAGGCAGCGGAAGAGATCGTCAAATTGCTGAAGACCACACGCGGGCGCGCTTTTGTGCTCTTCACCTCCCATGCGCAAATGCGCGATGTTTACGAACGCGTCCGGCCCCACTTGCGATATCCCTTGCTGATACAAGGCTCGATGCCGCGAACGCAATTGCTCGACAGCTTCCGCTCCACGCCCCATGCCGTCCTCTTCGGCACCAGTTCGTTCTGGCAGGGGGTGGATGTGCAAGGCGATCAGTTGAGCGCGGTACTGATCGACCGCCTGCCATTTGCTGTGCCCTCGGATCCGGTAACTGCTGCCCGCATCCGGCAAATAAACGAAGAGGGGGGAAATGCTTTTAGCGAATATCAGGTGCCACAAGCCGTCATCACCCTGAAGCAGGGTTTCGGCAGGCTCATCCGCAGCGAAACGGACCGCGGCATCCTGGTGATGCTGGACCAACGACTGATGCGCATGCCCTACGGGCGCGTGTTCTTGGATAGCCTTCCCCCTTACCATAAAACGAATCAACTGGAGGATGTAAAGACCTTCATGCGAGAATGTTAAGCAGAGAGTGAATGGTTTTATCGAAATCTCTCTCCATTGGCAGTACCGATTCGGACTTGGAAGGGCTTGCATCGATATCGTTAACTTTTACTTGGGGGTAAGATGTTCGAAATTTCCGTCGAGTACACCTTTGCGGCAGGGCATGCCTTGCGTGGATATAAGGGCAAGTGTGAAAACGTCCACGGGCATAATTATAAGGTGCAATTGGTAGTGGGCGGGCAGCAGCTTGATTCAACGGGTTTGTTGATGGACTTCGTGGAGGTGCGTAAGACCATTAAAGGACTCGTGGAGCGCTTGGATCACACTTTTCTGAATGACATCACGCCTTTCGATAAGCTGAATCCTTCGGCGGAGAATATCGCCAAGTATTTCTGTGACGAATTGGAACCTCAGATCAGGGACAGAGGCCTACAGGTGCAGGGCGTAACGATTTGGGAGACGGATACGACTTCTGCCACCTATCGACCGAAATGAGAAGTTAGGATTTAAGGGCCAGGAGTTAGAAGTTTCAAGCCGAGACGGGAGGCCAGATTCGCTATTGGCGTCGCTCTTCCCCCTCTTCTCTTCACCACGTCCAGAAGGCCACTGCGGGATGCAATTCCGCCTGGTGCTTTTGGGCGCAGACCCCGTCCTTGCAGATGTAAATGTCCTCGCACCAGCGGCACCGGTCAAGGTGGACCTTTTCGCGGATCGTCCCACAGATTGCACATGCTTCCAGCATATCCGCGACCGCGTGCCGGGAGAAACTGCGCCAGGTTTCCATCACTTCCCGTTCTTCTCGGATTTTTTCGAGTTCGTCGTGGCTGAGCATAACCCGCCTCCCTCGCTCCTACCTATTCCGAAGCAACCTGGGGGCCATCATCGGGGTACTCACCTGCTTAATATCGGTGAGGGCATAAAGTTCATTAAATTCAATTGATTACAGCAGCTTTAGAATTGACTTGGGTCAAATATGAAGTGCGCGAAAAGGACATTTTGAATGCATTTTGGCCCAGTTCGGGACCATAATTCCACTTTTGTAACACGGTTCCTCGCAGTGCGCTGTCCGCCAGTTGGGTGAGAATTAGGTTAAGATGAGATGGGGTTGCGGCCAACGTCAGCCCACACAATCGCATGATTATTACGGAAATTTTTAAATCGATTCAAGGCGAGTCCAATTTTGCAGGCTTGCCCTGTATTTTCGTTCGCCTGACTGGCTGCAACTTGCGATGCCATTGGTGCGACACGGCTTACGCGTTCCATGGCGGCAAAAGGATGACTGTAGATCAGATCATGGCAAAGGTTCGCCAATTGGGTGGAAACCTCGTCGAACTGACTGGGGGTGAACCCCTTCTTCAAAACGAGGTCTACCCCCTAACGGACCAATTGTTGGGCGAGGGATATCAAGTCCTGGTGGAAACCAGCGGGGAGCGCTGCATCGACCGCCTGCCCCGGGCGGTCATTAAAGTGCTCGACGTCAAATGCCCAGGCAGCGGCGAAAGCGGAACCTTTTGTCATGACAACTTCGGAGCGCTGGAGAAGAAAGATCAAGTCAAATTTGTGCTTCTCGACGAGAATGACTATCGTTACGCTCGCGATTTCATGGTCCAGCACGATTTGCATGCACGGGTTGATGAGGTTATCCTCTCACCTGTCTTTGGGCAGTTGCACCCGCGCCAACTGGCCGAGTGGATTTTGCGCGACGGATTGGACGTCCGCCTGGGCCTCCAGATTCACAAATTCATTTGGGACCCCGACACCCACGGAGTGTGAGGCACGGGACACGGGATTCGGGACAAGCGATTCGTGAAAGACCAATTGTGAGTTATGAATGATGACCCTGTGAGCGTTTGCGGCGCAGGCTCGGAGACCGACGACCGATGACTGGAAACTACCAACCGCCCTCGGACAACGGACGAAGGACAAAGGACAAAGCTCTCGCCATCATCCTCGCGAGCGGCGGCATGGATAGTTGTGTGACCACCGCGATCGCGAATGCTGATTACCGTCTCGCGATGCTGCACGTCGGATACGGCCAGCGGACGGAGGCGCGCGAACTTCGCGCCTTCAACGCCTTGGCGGACTTTTATCAAGCCGAGCATCGCCTGATCTGCCAACTCGATCACCTTAAGAAAATTGGCGGGTCGAGCCTGACCGACAGTAAGATCGCGGTTGAGCTCGCCAATCTCGAGCGGCAGGATATCCCCTCAAGCTACGTTCCCTTTCGGAACGCGCATTTCCTTTCCATCGCGGTTTCTTGGGGCGAGGTTTTGGGGGCGCGAAAGATCTTTATTGGGGCCGTGGAAGAGGATAGCTCCGGTTATCCCGATTGCCGGCCGGAATACTACGCCGCGTTCAATCGGGTTATCGCCGCCGGGACGAAACCGGAAACACACTTGGAGATCGTGACCCCGGTGATCCATCTCCGGAAGAGTGAAATCGTACGCCGCGGTCGCGAGTTGGGCGCGCCCTTTGAGCTTACTTGGTCCTGTTACCAGGGGCAGGAAGTGGCATGCGGCGTGTGCGATAGTTGTGCGTTGCGCTTGCGGGCATTCGAGGAAGCAGGAATCGAGGATCCCATCCCCTATTTGCAGCGCCCTCATTACGCCGGGAAGCAGGGATCCCGAGCCGTCTAAAAAAATATCGAACCTGTTGAGTCCTGGGCTCCAAACAGTTAGAATGTGGTTGACTTAAGCTAAACGGAGGAGGCACTTATGGCTAGTTTTTGGACGCGGAGAATGCTGGGGGTTGGTATCTTCTTCGCGGCGATATTGACTTGTATTCCGGCCTTGGCACAGACGGGAGGCCTGACGGGAAAGTGTGTGGGGCAAGGCGGCGCGCCACTGGCGGGCTATACGATTCTAATTGAGCGCACCGAAATCAAATGGACTTCACATGTCAAGACCAACAAAAAGGGTGAGTACACGTACATCGGTTTGGCGCCCGGGGATTACAAGGTCACGATCCTCAAGGAAGACGGCAAAACCCCATGGTATCCCATTACCAAGCGCGTGGGGATCGGCGACCCCACCGTCGTCGACTTTGACATGGGGCAGGTGGTTGAGCAGGCCAAGAAGGAACAGGAGTCCAACCCTGAGTACCAAAAGCAAGTGCAAGAGCAGAAGCAAAGCGCGGGTCTGAAGGCCATGTTCGACCAGGGACGCGATCTCTATAACCAGAAGCGCTACACAGAAGCGGCCGCGGTCTTCGAGAAGGCGATGCCTCTCGCCAAGGACAAGAATGTTGCGATCGTCGAGACCCAATTGGCGGACACGTGGTCGAAGGCGGCGAGCGTGGAAACCAATGCCGACACGCGCAAGGAAGACCAGGCCAAAGCCCTTGACTATTACCAAAAGGTTCTGGCGACGAACCCCAACGAGGCGAGCATCCACAATAATCTTGGCAACCTTTACGCCGATGAGGGGAAACCAGAGGACGCCGCGGCGGAGTTTAAGAAGGCAGCCGATTTGGACCCCACTCATGCCTCGAGTTACTACTACAACCTGGGCGCCATCATGGTGAACAAGGGGCAGATGGATGCGGCGTCGGATGCACTCAAGAAGGCTACGGATCTTGATCCCCAGAACGCCAACGCCTGGTACTGGTACGGCATGGCTCTGATGGGCAAGGCGCAGGTGAAGCCCGATGGGACGATGGTTCCAGCGCCCGGCACTATCGAAGCCTTCCAAACCTATTTGAAGCTCCAACCCAGCGGACCCTGGGCCCCGCAGGCGCAAGCTAGCATCGATTCGCTCCAGGGCAAGGAAAACTTGGAGTACAAGAAGACCAAAAAGTAATTCATCCCTCTGACCGCAAGCCCCGCAGTTCCATCAGCAGCCTCGCTGCGGGGCTTTCCCAAGGATTCCGAATGAAGGCATCCTGGCTGATCTGTGCAGGCTTGGCGCTGCTGGCGCAGCCGCTTTTCGGCGACACCATCTTTCAGACCAATTCGCAAGGCAAGGAAATTGTCCTGCAGCGCGACGCCATTGTTATTCAGCAAGATTTCGCCATTGTCGTTTACAAACATTTTGATCTCAAGGAACGCCGCGTCAAGGTGGTGAGCCTGAACCGCGGCAGCTTGCCCTTTCGTGTCCAGACCAGCGATGCCGGCGGGCGTTCGCAAATTGTGGAGACCTGGAAGCGCTTCGGGTACAAAGCAACCATCACCGACTTGGCCGGCAAGATCACTCACGTCTTCGACGTCTACCTTGACTTCTATCCGCCCGGCGGCCACGGATCCCTGCTGGAGTCAGTTCCCGCTCGCACAAGTTTTCCCATCCAGATCGACAGCGACGGGCCGGACGAATTCGAATTCGAAAAAGTCGACCGCGTGGAAACCCTGGGCGACAGGCTCAACATTACCCTGCGCGAGGGAAAGTCCGTGGCGGGGAAATTCATCATGCCCACCACTCAACCCGCCGAAGTCCGCGTCCTCGGTATCACGGAAAAGTACGACCCCGCCAGTCACGAGGTTTTTGATTTTTCCGTGCCGCTTTCCCAATTGAAAATAATCTCGTTTGAATAGACCGGCGACGGTTGTGCTCCGCACGAGTTCGGACCGACAGTTCGCTACGCGCTCCTACTTCTTTTTCTCCGCCTGCCACAAACCAAGCGAAACGGCTCGGCCACAGAACGGACAGTAGTTGACCCCCCAATAATCGTAGCCACGCGACGAGGGGGTGCGGATGAAATACTCCGTGTTCACGTCGTTCAGAATGCGCCCGTCATCGATGCGATGCTTGGCGCCAAAATAGAACGCCCCGCGTTCAACCGCGTCCCCCAGCAGGTCGCAACAGAACATTTATCTCTCCAATTTGAATCCGATTTTGACGGTAACTTGAAATTCCGTCACCTTGCCGTCATCGATTCGCCCACGCTCGTCGGTAACTTCGAACCACGACATGTTGCGCACTGATTTTGCCGCCTCAGTAACGGCCGCGCGCACGGCCTCCGCAAAGCTCGTCGGGGATGTGCCTACCAGCTCAATGATTTTATAGGTCCCTGCCATGTTATGTCTCCTTTTCTGGAAGTTTGAAGTCTCGCCCGGATTCCGCTCCCAGCATTCTACTCCGGTTTTCGCTCGTCTGCAGCGCCCTCATGCCTTCTTGACCTGCACCGCATGATTGCGCAAGAACCAGGAGATCGCAAAGTCCCTATTGAGGACTGCAAAACATGGCGAACAGTTTTCGTAGCGCGGACATCCCGTGCGCTGTGGCGCGGGCGTCCCGCCCGCTGGTGCGTGGGCATCCTGCCCGCGCGGTGGCGGGAGCGGGACGCTCCCGCGACAGCGGGCAAGATGCCCGCGCTACGGACGGCGGGCAACGCAGCCAGTAAGCGCACTCCGTCTTGACACCGCCTCGGAACTAAGAGAACAATGATCCTTTCTGGATGTAGGGCCGAGTCATGAACACTTCCCCTCTTCACTTTCCCGCCTTCCACCGCGGCTTCACCTGAGGGTGACGCTTCCGATCGCGTGCCGATTGCCAGCGCTGCCCCATTTTCATACCGACTCGGAGGAATCCATGAAGCCGAAACCTGCGCTCGTGCTGTTTTGCCTTTCTGCTCTGATCTCCTTGCCCCTCGAAGCGGGCGCGCCGGGTGAATTCTCCCCGCCTTCGCGAACGTTTCTGTTCACCTATCAGATAACCCTGAAGGACCTTCCGGCCGGAGCGCAGCGCGTGCGCGTGTGGATTCCGCGCGCCTCGACCGATTCGAACCAAAGCGTGACCTTGAAGAGGGTCAGTGGACCCGTTCCCCTCCGCGAGAAGCTGGCGCCGCCATTTGGCAACCATATTCTTTACGGGGAAATCCTGCACCCCCATCCCGGCCCGGCGGAGTTTACGGTCGAGTACCAAGTGACGCGCAAGGAATACGCCAAAGGGGATTATGAAGGCTTGTTGAAGGCCGCCCAGGGAACCACGCCCGCGCCGAAAGATCTGGCCCGATTCCTCGCGCCTGACCGCCTGGTTCCGATCGATGGAAGGATCAAGGAGCTGGCGGATGAGAGTACGCGAGGCAAGCAAGGCACCGTGGAAAAGGCGCAAGCCCTTTACAACTATGTTTTCCAGACCGTCCGTTACGATAAGTCGGGCACCGGTTGGGGGCGCGGCGACTCGCTCTGGGTGTGCGACGCCAAACATGGCAACTGCACGGATTTCCACTCGCTGTTCATCTCCCTGGCGCGGGCGGAAGGCATCCCCGCGCGCTTCGAAATCGGATTCCCGGTTCCCGGAGGGACGGAGGGCACCATTCCTGGCTATCATTGCTGGGCCGAGTTTTTCGCGAGTGGCGTGGGGTGGGTCCCCATCGACATTTCCGAGGCGTGGAAAGATCCCAAGAAGCATGACTACTTTTTTGGCGCCTTGGACGCCAACCGGGTGCAGTTCACGGTCGGCCGCGATTTGACGCTCCAGCCGAAACAGGATGGCGGCCCCCGGAACTACTTCATTTACCCTTACGTGGAAGTGGACGGAAAGCCCTTCGAGGGGATCGACAAGAAGTTCTCGTTTCATGAAG
>CAZCVY010000246.1:0-10177 GCA_964501985.1 uncultured Acidobacteriota bacterium
AAATCTGGCTCCCGCGCTCGATCAAATCGAGGTGACCATTCGTGATCGGATCGAAAGACCCGGGATAAATTGCAACGATCTCATCCATGAATTGAAAGTGCCCGAACCGTGCACAAGCCTTCAATTCATTCTAGCGTTGGAGTCGGAATATTGTAAACGGGATTCTGGGCGGCGAAGTAACGCGGGCTTGCTTCGCAGGCCCGGGTGTTCGGTGCTTGCCGAATGTCGAATAAGCCAATCAAAAGTCGACCATCGTCAAAGGACAGCCCGCGGATCCACAATCGTCATCGGCAATCTTCAAGGGAGGAACCTTGGCAGGCCGCGCGGGCTAGGGGCGTAAGTGCCAGGCATACGTGGCCGGAATACCGCCTGAATCCGCACGGGTGTTCGATTTGTCCCACGTCTCGCGGGTCTCCGGCTCGACGGGGGGCAGCCCCTTTTTCGTTAAGGATCGGTTGGCGTCCTGCAAATCTTTGGCGGCGAAAGCATCGAATTCCTTGGCCACGTCGTCGAGTTCGTGGGTGAGGGAATCGATGCGCGCTATCTGGTAGTCGGCGGGCCGGCCCTCATAGCCTGTCAGGTCACCGTACAACTGCGACGTCTTCTCGCGGATACGCTCTTCGCCCGTGACATTGCCGCCTTCCTTGGTGGCCACGATTTTCTTGCGGATTTCATCGGCGCGGCCGGCGAGGTCCACGAGTTGCTTGCCGAGCGGGTCTGCGCCACCCAGCTTGGCGCTCCGCGCCTGTAAGCCGTCGCGGACGCCGTCAATCCGGCTCACCTGGAAGCTCATATCCCCCAGCAGGCCGTAAACACGCAGCACGGCGTCGTCGTCCAACTTGCGATCTGCGAGGGTGAATTTAGCCCGCGCGTCGAGGCCCACGTTGAGCTCCGTGGTGTAGGTCTTATCGCCGCGGGTCATTTTCACGGTGTACGTGCCTGGCAACACGCGCGGGCCAGTGGCTGTTTCAAAGGCCAGAGTGGCGGCTGGCGGCACTCGCGGAGCCTTGAGCCGCATCGCCCAGGTCACGCGGCTCAGCCCCCTCCGGTTGTTTGGCGGGAGCGTATCCACGAGCTTGCCTTGGGCGTCGAATATCTCGATTTTCATCTTGCCAAAAATGTGCCGCTTCTGTTGGTAATAGCTGATCATGGCGCCGTCCGGGGGATTCGCCCCGCTGAAAGCGGCGTCGCCCTCCACCCAGCCGCCGCTGGCGCTGAGCCGTTGTTGTACGGGCCGGCCCGGTAGAAAGGCCGCCTCCTGGTTCATCACGTCGGGAGTGAGGTTGCGCAAGGGCGTGATGTCATCCACGATCCAGATACCGCGGCCGTGCGTGGCAACCACCAGATCCGAGTCCCGCGGCTGCACCACCAGGTCGCGCACCGCCACCTCGGGAAAATGGCCGCCCTTGTACTGCGCCCACTGCGCGCCGTCGTCGAGGGAAATCCAAAGGCCGAATTCTGTGCCGAGGAAGAGCATGTTCGGCGTGACCGCGTCTTCCTTGATCACGTGCGCGTAGCCCCGCACACCGCTGTCTGGGCCGATGAGAGGCGTCCAGGTCCGGCCGTAGTCGGTGGTTTTGTAAAGGTAGGTAGCCATATCGCCGAAGGTGTGCCGGTCAAACGTGGCGTAGGCTGTGGCCGCGTCGTACCTGCTCGCCTCCACCCACGACACCCACGAGGCCTTGGGCAGATGGGGGACGTTCCCGACCACATTGGTCCAGGTCTGGCCGGCGTTCCGGGTTATCTGCACGTTGCCGTCGTCGGTGCCCACCCAGATGGTCTTCCCGTCGCGCGGCGACTCACTGATGGAATAGATCGTTGTGTGCATCTCGGCTTCGGAATTGTCCACCGTGACGCCGCCCGACTGTTCCTGCTTCTGCTTCTCGGGATCATTGGTAGTGAGGTCGGGAGAGATGCGGTCCCAGCTCTGGCCGCGATCGCGCGAGCGGAAAAGGAATTGCGCCCCAATGTAGAGAGTGCCCGGTTCGTTCGGGCTCAGGTGGATCGGGGTGTTCCAGTTGAAGTGGAGCTTCCCTTCGCCGTAGTCCGGTTGGGGCTTGATGCCGCGTGCCTCCAGTGTACGGAGGTTGACACGGGTAATGTATCCACCCTGCGACTCTACGTAGGCGTAGTCTGCATCCGCCGGATCAAGGAAGGCAAAGAAGCCGTCGCCACTGCCCAAATTCTCCCAACGGCTGTTGGAGATGCCCCCCGGGTAAGCGGAATCACCCTTCCAGACGCTGTTATCTTGCAGTCCGCCATAGACGTGATAGGGGTCCGCCTTATCGACACTGACGTGATAGAACTGCGCGATGGGTAGGTTGCCGGCCTTCCACCAGTTGTTGCCTCGGTCGTAGGAGTACCACACGCCCCCGTCGTCGCCCGTGATGACATGATTGGTGTTGTCGGGATCGATCCATACATCGTGAAAGTCTCCGTGAGCGCCGCCTCCGATGGTGCTGAAGCTCTTACCGCCGTCCTCACTCATGATGAGAGTCCCGTCAGGCTTATAGACCTTGTTTTCGTCTTTGGGATCCACGATCAAGTTGGCAAAGTAAAATGGACGCCACACCATCCACTGACTGCGATCCCGCTCCTCCCACGTTTTGCCGCCATCGGCCGAGCGAAAGAGGGCGCTGCGGGGAGACTCAATCAGCGCATAGATCACTTGGGGATTCGACGGGCTAACGGATACGGCGATCCTTCCCCAGGGCTTGGGTGGAAGGCCTTTCGCGGACTTCTCACTCAGGTCGGTCCATGTGGCGCCGCCATCAGTAGTCTCGAGCAGGGCGCTGCCGCTCGCCGAGGTCGGGGTGTCGCCACCCGAACGGAATGTCCACCCCTTGCGCCGGAAATCCCACATCCCTGCGAAGAGGGTTTTGGAATCGCTCGGGCTCATGGTGATCATTGAGCAGCCTGTCGAGGGGTTCGCGCCCTTCAGAATCTTGGCCCAAGTCTTCCCCCCGTCCGTGGTCTTGTAGAGGCCGCGGTCGTCGCTGTCGCTCCACAGCTTGCCGGGAACACAGGCGTAAACCGTGTCGCTATCCTTGGGATCGACGAGGATCTTGGCGATTCGCTCGGACTCCTTCAATCCCATATGGGTCCAATTCTCGCCGCCGTCCGTCGACTTGTAGATACCGTCGCCGATCGAGACGCTGTTGCGAGTCCATGATTCCCCCGTACCCACCCAGATCGTTTTCGGGTGCGAGGGATCAATGGTGATGGCCCCGATCGACTGCACCGGCTGCTTATCGAACACCGGTTTGAAAGTGGTCCCGCCATTCTCCGACTTCCACACTCCGCCGCTCGCGGATCCGATGTAAACGGTGAGCTTGCCGTTCTCCTTGACGGCCGCGAGCGCCGCCACGCGGCCACTCATTTCGGCCGAGCCAATGTTGCGCGCTCCCAGGCCTGAGATAGTGTCGGAGTCAAACTTCGGCGACTGCGCCGCGAGGCTCGCTGCCGAGAGCCCTGTCATGAGCATTAGCGCGAATATCAGGAGTTTAGGGTTCATTTTGTGCATGCCAACGGTTTCCCCTCTGGAGTTGTGGACCGGAATGCCTCCGCCTGCTCCTTGCCGTGAGAATTCCTGGTGTTTGCGGTCCGGCGGGATTGCCGGGCTATGCCCGGTCTTGCCGGGGCGTCTTCACGGTTGGCCTGCATCTCGCAGGCCCGTTGTTATTTGCCTCCGCCCGCCCCTTTCGTATCCGTTTTGTCCCCCGGTACCGTGAAGCGCGAATCGTCAAGCGGCACATTCACCTCGATTTTATCGATAGTAACCTGGATGCGGTCCGGCTGATCCTTTTGGGCCGATTCCGAGCTGAACGGATAGTAGATGCCGTTCACCTTCTCGTAGTCTCCGTAATAGGTCTCCCGTTCCTGAAGGGAGCCGCGCATGATCGTCTGCGTCTCTAGCTTGATCACCATGTACGAATCAACGTCCAGATAGTAGATGCGCACGTCACCGTTCTTCAGCGTCAACTTGATCTTGTAACTGTCGGTGCCCTCCACCGAATCGTGGCCCACGAGCTCGGCGGTGGAGCCTTTCTGCTGGTAATTCACTAGCGGCCCGTCAATATCGGCATCCACCTGAAGGGCCTTGGTGTCGTCCGCGGAAAGCAATTCGGGGTCTCTGCGGCCTTGAAAGGGATTCACCTGCCAACCTGTTTTACCGTCATATGCCGAAACCTGGGCCAGCCCCTGCAGAATGAATTCCTGGCGTACTTTGTCTGGACGCTTGTTCTCCGACTCCATGGCCGCTCGGAACGATCCCATTTTTAGCGTTGCGGTTGACCGGACGGACTTGACCGATTTGAGCTTGTCCATACCGCCTAGGGCGTCGACATTCTTAGCAATGATCTCGTCCACGGTCTGGGCACGTGCTACCGGGATCAGTAAAGCCACGGCAGCCAGGATGATCGGTAGTGTTCGAAACATCAGAATTCACTCCTTGCGCGGACGGGGTGTGAGGGTCTCCTCGCCATTATTCCGCGCCGCAAGCGATAGTAACGCCAGCACGAGGCCCCTTCTCCATAATCGGTTAAGCCGCAATTTCGGTTGTGCGAGTTTGCTGCGATAAGAGTACTACCTCGGGCCGCTCAATGCAATGACGACTTGGCGTTATGGATACCCCGCTAATACCCGATACAGAGTGCGATCGTCAGCGCCAAGGCGCCGGCGAAGCTGGTGCCGGCGAAGTTCACGATGCCGTTGGTGACCAGACCGCGGCGCTCCAGTGTTGCCCCGAGTAAGCTATCGAAAAGGTTCCCGGCCACCGCGGCGGCCAGGGCAATCAGCGCGCTGCCTTTTCCACACAAGCCCAGGCCCAGGCCGAGCGCCACCACCACCGCGGAAGCCAGCGCGCCGGCGACGGTCCCCCCGATTGTGATGCCTCCGTCCTCACCGGCAGACACGGGCTTGAGGGTTGTGATCAGATAGGAGCGTTCGGAAAGGTACTGGCCGATTTCGCTGGAAACGGTGTCGCCTGTGGCTTCAGCAAACGCTGCGATCATGGCCATCAGAAACGCGTATTGATGGTGGGTGGTGATGACTAGCAGAGCAAAGAACGCCCCCGCCAGCGAATTCGCCAGGGCCTCGCGCCAACTTCGTGCCCCTCCGCGTCTTTCCGCCACCCCGCGCGCGGCCTTTCGCGCGTAGCCGAAGCGAGTGGCCATGGACCCGATGGCAAAGAACGCGAACATCATGAGGAAACTTTTGTAGCCCCAGCCTAGATACACGGCCACGCCCAATAGAAATCCGCAAACCGCCCCGGAGCGGTTGACCAACTTCAGGCCTAGGGCAACGGCTGCCAGTGCAAGATTGACCGCCGCGGCCACCAGGATACGGCGGCCAAGGAAGGGAAGGTTGCTCGAGAGAGCGCTGCGTTCGACGAAGTACAGGCAATACATGAAGCCGCCCGCCACGAGCGGAACGGTGGCGTTGTCATCGAGGCGAACGGGGACGGACTCGACCAGTGCGCCCACCAGCGCTGCGGCCGCGCAAATCCTCAGAACGACGCCGGGGGCAACCTCGGGGGCCAGAGCTGGCGCTCCATGAATAAGCCTCAGGGCGGCCCCGACGGCCACCCAGCGCGTCAGAACGTAAGCGCCCGCGGTGCCGGCCACGATGAATCCCAGAAACCCCGACCAGGTCTTTTCTCGATTCCAGGGGAGCGCCGGCCCGCCCAGAGCCCCGCCGGCGACGCTCGCCGTGCCGTCGCCCAATGCCATGATGGCCCACGCGGCGGCGGCAATATGCAGGTCGTGACGATAAAGCAGAATCAGCGCCAGTACGGAAATAGGGTAGATAACAATTCCCGTCCAAACGCCGCCTCCGGCTGCGCTGGATGGACTCTTGCGAAGGTCCGCTCCGATCCGCGGCAGCACGGCAACATTGAAAAGCAACGCCAGCAGCGCGCATCCCGCCGCCTGCTGCCAGGTAAGATAGGGCAGCAAGAATGCGAAGATCAGCATGGACATGTGCACGATCTTGCGTGTGGAGAAAAGCGGCGCGTGCGGCGCCGTTATGACCTTGGCAGTTTCAGGCATGCTTCGCAGGGCCATCTTTCCCGCGGAATTTTCACGCGCCGTCTCATCCAGTTTCGGGTCCGATTCGTGGATTTCAGGACCCGGAGATTCCGGCGCGACTCAAGAAGTGTCACGATACTATGTAGACCTGATGTGGTTCAACGGGGGATAGCGCGCGGCCTCCTCTCCTCGAGGGTCTTCAAGAGGCCCTCCTCCAGCGGAGCCACATAATAGTCGAGCTCGCGCATCGCCTTGGCGCTCGAGTAGACCCAATCGTGTTTAAAGATCTCGACAACGCCCGGCGTGAGTTGAGGAGAGTGGCCGAACATGCGGGCGCGCGCCAACTCCATCGCGCCCACCAACTTCCCAAAGTGAAACGAAAGATGGCGAACGGACCCGTGGAGGTGAGCGAGATTCGCCAGGACACGGAAAAAGTCATTGAGCGAGCGATTGTCCCCGGCTAAGAGATATTCTTCTCCGACCTTGCCCTTCTCCAGAGCGGCCAAATGACCCTTAACGACGTCGACGACAAAGGTGAAGCTCCAGCGTTGATCGCCCGACCCGAGAATGCCGGGGAATTTGCCTGCCAGGAATTGGTCAATCATTCCCCCCACCAGGTTGCCTTCGGTTTTCGGCCCTGGGCCGTAAAGGACGCCGGGGAAGATCACCGTAACGGGAAAGCGACGCAATCCGTCCTTGCGCAGCCACTTAAGCGCCCGCGCCTTCGATTCCTCATAGGGATCAGCATATGGACCGGAGCGCCCAAGCAATTCGTTGGCGCTCGCATTCCAGGAGGGTCCGAGCGCCAAGAAGGATGAAGTGTAAATGACCCGCTGCACACCCGCACGGTCGGCGGCTTCGAGAAACTTCTGCAAACCCTCGACATTGACGCGCCAGAAATCGCGGCGGTCGGGCGCCCACATCTTTACCATTGCGGCTGTGTGAATCACTGCGTCCACGCCTTGGAACGCGGAACGCAATGCTTCGCCGTCGCGCAAGTCGCCGAGGGCTACCTCGCAGCGGCTCGCGGCAGGGTCGAATCCCAAACGCTTTGCATCCCGAACCAAAACGCGGAATGGCTCGCGCCGTGCGATGAGTTCACGAGCGATTCCAGAACCGAGGTAACCGGTGGCACCAGTCAGCAAGAGCATGGGTGTGTGGTATTATTGCGATTATTAACAGATTGTCAATGAAACTTTGCTGGAAATCTTAGCCGCCCCTGGGGTAAGTGCCATTTCGTTTCCCCAGAAGCTTGAGGGGCCCCCCTACCGGGCCAGATGAATCAAGTATGCACCAGCCAGGCCCAAATGGCCAACCATCATCATCCAATACATGTGGTGCCAGGAAGGATGGTTTTCGCCCTCGGTCACAAGCCGGTGGGGATCCTTGTTAATCAGGTAGGCGACGTACGCTCCCCAGGCGAGCATAACGACGCTCAGCGCCAGGATGGCCGCCGGATTGCCGCTCAGCACATGCAGAGCGAGGCCCAGTGGCAACATCAGCCAGGGAAGAATAAACGATGGCGTAATCGCGCGCGCGCTCCAAGTGGCTCCGTATTTCACCGGCAAGGTGATGCACCCTGCCGCGCGGTCGCCTTCGATATCGGCGAAATCCTTCGTGGTCGTGGCGCCCAGCAGGAAAACCAAATAGATGGAGCCAATGTACCAGGGCTCGATCGATGCGAGCACCGTCGCCACCGCCGCCCACCCCGCCACCTTGAGTAGACAGCCGCGAATGAGCGCAATGATCAAGTTTGAACCCAACGGGTGCCGCTTTAGGCGCACCGGGGGCGCGGAGTAGGCGACGGTTCCGAGCGCGGCAATTACGTAGATGGCGAAAGTTTGGAGATTCACCACCACGACCATCGCCAGGGCTAAAACGTAAGCTGCCACAGTGAAAACCCACGCCTGGCGCATTGTGAGTTGCCCGGAAGGCAACGGACGATGGGGCTTGTTGATGCGATCGTTCGTGAGGTCGCAAATTTGGTTCAACGCGTTGGAAGCGGCGTTCAGCACCCCGGCGGCCAACACCGCCAGCGTGATCCGCAGCGGATGAACTGAGGCATGCGTGGCGCCGTAGCCCAAAAGAGCGCCGGAAAAAATCCCGGTCATCGGAGGAACCAGGGTGAAAGGGCGTGCGAATGTCCAGTAAGTGCGCAAGGAACTCATGCGCGCGCTATTCTCCGGCTTCTAGGTATTGCTTACAAGTAAAAAGAGCAAAGTAGGTTACAGGCTACAGGTCAAGGTACCTTTCTTCTCCTAAACCTTTTCCTCGACACTAAAAACGCCAGACATGACAGCGTAGCCGAGTCCGGTTTGTGTACAATAAATCCTTAAAAACCGTTCTTGCGGCTTTCCTCGACTTCGGCAGGGGTATATCCCTCCCACTCCCACGGCGTAACTGTATCGCCCAGAATGGTCTCGAGCAGCGGCCGGAAGGCCAACTCGCCGTTGTCACTATTGGTCAGAAGAATCATGCAGGATTTGTGGCGCTCGAAGCAGATCATGTAGTTTTGCGCACCATCGCCGTGGCCCTCCTTGAAGAAGGCAGGGCCGAAGCGCGTGTGAGTCAGAAGGCCCCACCCAACGCCGTAGGCCAGTCCGACAGATTCCGCCTCTTGCCCTGTTCCGTCGTTCGGGTGAGGAAACTCGTGCACGGTGTTGATGCGCAGTACGGGGCGAAGCATCTCAGCGCGGGTAGCCGGTTTCAGGATCCTGCCATTGAGCAATGCCGAAGCGAATTTGGCGAGATCGCCGCCACTTGTCGTCATGGATCCCGCCGCCCGCGCCGGGAAGCGCTTGGTCTGGGATCGGAATTTCTCGTTCAAGTCGTACCGGTCGGCGACGTCGTCGGCAAATTCGGTACGATAGATGATCCCGGTGCGACTCATTCCCAACGGATCAAAGAGTGCCTGGTGCATCAGTTGGTCGAGGGGCTTCCCCATCTTGTTTTCGATGAGAAACTGGACAAGATTGAAGCCCTCGCCGGAGTACAAAAACTGGGTTCCGGGCTTGAAGTGCAGGTGCATTTTTTTGTCCGGCTCGATGAATGCGAAGTTCGCGAGACCCGATGAGTGGGAAAGCAACATACGCGGAGTGACCGTGGGCCATGCCGGATCGCGCACGAGTTCGGAGGCCGAGTCTTTATACGGCTCGTACGCGTTGAGCGGCTTTGGCAGTTGGGTCGCGACGGGTTGGTCGATGTTGAACTCGCCTCGCTCCACAAGCTGCATCACGTAAGTGGAAAAAACGCTCTTGGTAATGGAAGCCGCCCATGTCGTCGTCTCCTGATCCATCGCGAGCGGCGGATCTTTCCGCCGCATGCCGTAAGCCGCGCTCCACACCAACCGCCCTTTGTTGAGGACCGCCAATTCCGCCCCGGTGACGCGTTCCGCGGCGAGCGTTTTACGGGCATATGCATCCGCGTCCCGGACCGAAATCTCCGACCCGTCGAGCCGGTGGATTACGCCGATGGTTTGAGGTTTAGCCGTCGATGCAAACAGGACCGGGAAAGCAAGAAGAGCCATAGAATAACGCATTCATTGATTCTAACCCGGATTTTTGGATGGTTCGGACAGACCAGGTTTTTCGGTTTTTGTCAAACACCATGGCATGCTGGAAAGCGTTCCGCCCGTCGCCGGGTTTCGTGTGCGACAATAAAAACGCCGGGACGGTGTGGTCGGCCCGCATCCCCTTCTCGCGCACTTGTATCTGGAACTCGGTGCTGGGATACTGCGTTCATAGCGCAGTCAGTTAAGCGAAGGGGAGAGGCATTGGACTGGAAAAAACAGGGAGTGAAGATCGTGCACGCCGGTGACCTGGACCCAAACACGCCACAGACTCCCGGAATGACCCGAGCCGCCGCCATTACTCACGCCCGTACCGGGGCGAGCAAGCTGTGGGCGGGTACCGTAGTTGTTCAGCCCGACGCCAGAACGGGTCCCCACCATCACGGCGAAGTGGAGACGGTACTTTACATTGTCCGAGGCCGTGCGCGCATGCGCTGGGGCGATGGGTTAGAGTTCTGCGAGGAGGCCGGCCCTGGGGACTTCATTTACGTGCCGCCCTACGTTCCGCATCAGGAAATCAATGCTCGCCCGGATATCCCCTGTGAAGCCGTCGTCGTCAGAAGCGGGCAGGATCCGGTGGTCG
>CAZCVY010000247.1:0-10150 GCA_964501985.1 uncultured Acidobacteriota bacterium
CAACTTGCTCGTCGGTGTGATAGTCTTTGCCGACGATTGACAGTTTCTTCATATCAACGCCAGACTTCTGGAGTTCCTTCACAGCTTGCTCTGCTTGCGAGTGGCTGTCATAAATGGCAACCACTGCGTTTGTTTCTGACATGGCTAATTCTCCTTTTTCTGTTGAATGGGTTGGGGTGCTCATCTGACTGATTTTCATTAATCGTTTCTTGCGTTGATCACCGGTACCCTGCTCGTCGACCGTGCGAGCCGTCAGGTATCGCGAATCGCAGTCGCCCTGAAGCACAATTCTTTACTTGCAATGCCCTTCTTTACCGCTCCGCAGTACTTATTAACATCGGGCCTTCACCTTTTGCCTTTTCGTGGAGCGATCCCCGCTCGTCGGCTGATTTATCTGTCGACGCCGTCAACTGGCAAATGATAGTTTCCAGCGATCAGCCTTCTTACTTGTACTTGATAGCATTCCCGATGGCAGTCCAATATCGCTCACTGGTTTGGTCAAATGTGCTCATCTTGGAGTCGAAGAACAGCGGCATGGGTCAAAGCGTAGTGGACTCTTGCCGCCTTCTCGATTCGATTGGTCAGCGGGCGTTTCCGAATCAAGCATACCAGGTAGCAACTCCGCGCCATTTGGACAAGCAACGCCTAACAAATGTTTCACTCTATTCATGTTGTTCATTGTTTTCTCCTTGTCGAATTTATTTGCGATCGCGGACCGCGTTTCAGATTTCCCGCTCCGTTGTCTTGTTTCTTCTTACAGGTGACACTTTGGCCGATGTCGACTCTGCCCCACATCACGAGATGAAGGGTTTTTCGGCTGCCTCTATAGGCCCATATCGACATACCCCGCTTGGGGTAGATGCTGGCGCGTTCGCGGCCCTGGGTCGAAGCAAGTCTTGAGGTGCGCGAAGCGAGTGAGACTGAATGCTGGATAAAACGGGGTTTCTCAATGTGCTTGACGGGCGCAGACGGAGGCTCTTACCATGATTCCATCCGCTTTTGGGGTTTTTGTCTCGATATGTTATCTGCCCGCGCCGCACCGTCGAAGCTGCGAGTGCTGTCACTCTACGCGCTGGCGGTCGCTCTCGTCGCAACGGCCTTATTCTTGTCGCTTATTCTCCAAGTTCCGTTCGGCAACCCTTTCTGGCTTTTCTTCCCCGTTGCGGTGATTACCACTACTTGGACCGGCGGAAGGGGCCCTGGCTGGTTTGCCGTCGGCCTCAGTACCGTGGCGGTTCTGTATTACTTCATTCCACCGATCCGTTCATTTCAAGTGAAGCCCCGCGATGTTCCGTTTTTTCTCACCTTTGTCGCCTGTGAGGTGATTGCCAATTGGCTGATTGCATGGCGGAGGGAAACGGAAGAGTCCCTGCGTCGGGTACGCGACGAGCTGGAATTGAGGGTGGCAGAACGTACGGCTGAGCTGAAAAATGCCAACGACGCGCTCTTGAACCAAATGGCGGATCAGAAGCGCACCGAGCAGGCTCTTCAGGCGACCCGTTCGGAGCTTGCGCGCGTGGCTCGAATAACCACCATCGGCGAATTGACGGCGTCCATCGCGCACGAGGTCAATCAGCCGCTCGCGGCGGTGGTGGCCAATGCCGATGCGTGTGTTGCCTGGCTCGCCCGTCAGGAGCCCGATCTGGCGGAAGCGCGGGCGGCAGCGGAACGCACGATTCAAGGCGCAACACGAGCATCCGAAGTCATCGTGCGAATCCGCTCCTTGATTAACAAAACGGCCCCGGAGAAGTCGCCTGTTCAACTCAATCGGCTGATCGAGGAAACTGCCGCTCTGGCCGGTGGTCAAGCGTCGCGGAACAATGTCTCGCTGGAGCTTGAACTCTCGCCGGGCGTTCCCACCGTGCTGGGCGATAGCATTCAATTACAACAGGTCATTCTGAATCTGTTGATGAACGGGATCGAAGCCATGACGAGCATTGCCGACCGGCCGCGGCGGCTGGTTGTCGGCACCCGACTGCTGGAGGCCAATCAGATTCGCGTTTCGGTGGAGGATTCCGGCATCGGGTTGAGCTCGGAGGTTATGGCCCGGCTTTTTGAACCATTCTTTACGACTCGGTCCAAAGGCATTGGTATGGGATTGGCCATCAGCCGTTCGATCATTGAAGCGCACGGGGGGAGGTTGTGGGCTGAATCGGCTGATTCCCATGGATCAACTTTTCGGTTCACTCTGCCCGGCGAGGAAGGGCCTGTCGCATGAAGGAGCCGGACCCCATTGTATTCATCATCGATGACGACCGGCTCATTCGCGAAGGCCTGCAAAGTCTTATCCGGTCCGTGGGACTGCGTGTGGAAACCTTCGCTTCCGCCCACGAATTCCTGGCGGCGAAGCTCCCCGATGCTCCGGCGTGTTTGATTCTTGACGTCAGAATGCCGGGCCTCAGCGGCCTCGATCTTCAACTCAAGCTGACGGACGCGAGTATCCAGATTCCCATCATCTTTATTACCGGTCACGGCGATATTCCCATGTCGGTGCGCGCCATGAAAGAGGGAGCGCATGAGTTCTTGACCAAACCCGTGCGGGGTCAGGACTTGCTGGATGCCGTGCAGAAAGCCATTGCGAGCGATCGTGAACTGCGGAAAGACCGTGCGGAACTCGGCGAGATTCGCGCGCGGTTTGAGTCGGTTACTCCCCGCGAAAAGGAAGTGCTGGACCGCGTCGTTGCCGGTCTTTTGAATAAACAGATTGCCGATGAACTTGGAACCAGCGAGCTCACCGTCAAGACCCACCGCGCCCACCTGATGCAGAAAACTCAAGCCGAGTCCCTTGCCCACCTGGTCCGCATGGCGGAGAGGATCAGAACCAACCCGCGCAAGTAAGTAGCCGCCTCCTCCTAAAGCAGGATGGCGTTCAACCTACTGCAGGATAGCTTTGGATCTTGCCGATCGCTACTCTTGTTGCTGTCGGGGGATGTTACCGAGCCATAGATCGGGGAGAACCAAAGTGAACGCGACCCTAACCAAGACCGCCATGATTGCGATCGTCGACGATGATGAAGCCCTGCGTGAAGCCCTAGGGAGCATCATGAAGGCCGCCGGCTATTCGACAACGACCTTCGCCTCAGCGGAGGAATTTCTGGATTCCGCTACCCGGCAAGAAACAGCGTGCTTGATCCTTGACGTGCGTTTGCTGGGGATGAGTGGAATTGAGCTGCAGCGGCGACTGGCTGAGTTAAATAGCGATCTTCCCATTATTTTCGTCACTGCTCATGGCGATGCCTCGCTTCGCGATCTGGTGATGAAAGCCGGAGCCGCCGGATTTCTGAATAAGCCAGTCCGCAGCGAAGCTTTGCTGAAGGAAATTCACGCGGCCCTGGAAAAGCCCAGAACTGATAAACAACCTTCTTGAACGACATCCGGAGATGAGCTATGGCAACTTCCTATACCCTCACAAGAAAAGATCAAACTTCCGCGATGTTCCCTGTGGGGAAAATGACGAGCGGGTGCTCCGGCGCCGCGAAGGCAACCGTGGCTGAAAGCCCGAGGCTGAACTCTATGCGGCAGCAAGCAAGCTCTGATCCGCAGGGGGGCGCTGCGAACCTCACTCAGGCAAAGACCGGGATGAGCAAACGCCTTATGGAGGCGGTGGCGGCGTGTGTGGCGTGGACGGCCTACCAATGGCGGATCGGTCAAGCCGCCGCCTGCCAGGAATCGCTATATCAGGAGCGACTAGCCGAACGCACCAGCATCGCCCAGGACCTGCACGACACGTTGTTGCAGGGATTCCTCAGCGCTTCCATGCAACTTCACGTCGCGGACGACCAACTGCCTCCGGATTCGCCGGCAAAGCCCCTTGTGGGGTACGTTCTAAGTCTCATGCGCCAGGTGGCTGAGGACGGCCGGAAAACGCTTCGCGGCCTGCGCTCAACGTGGGACGTCGAAGACCTTGAAAAGGCGTTTACGCGACTGCCTCAGGAATTGGGTGGAGTACCGGCGACGGATTTTCGCGTGATTGTTGAAGGCCGCGTGCAATTGTTACATCCCGGCATTTGCGACCAGGTCTATCGTATTGGCCGCGAGGCGCTCGCCAATGCCTTCCGCCACTCTGAGGCTCGCCGCGTCGAAATCGAGCTGGAGTACGGGGAGAAACAACTGCACGTAGTGGTTCGCGACAACGGCCAGGGGATCGATTCCGAGGTGCTCCGCACGGGCCGCGATGGACATTGGGGGTTAGCAGGCATGCGCGAGCGGGCAGAGAAAATTGGCGCGCGACTCGAAGTTTGGACCCGTGAAGAGGGGGGAACGGAAGTTGAACTCTCCGTTCCCGCAAGTATTGCTTATCGATCCGAGCCCGCGGGTGGCGGGTTACCATGGCTGGCTCGCTCGCGTCCGTTCCAGGCGGAGCCCAACCTTCAGAAGCGAGAGGTGGAAGGAGAGACATGAGTGAAAATTCCCAAATTCGAGTACTCTGCGTCGATGACCATCCGTTGCTGCGCGCAGGAATCAGCGCCGTCATCAATCATCAACCCGACATGCAAATGGTGGCCGATGCGTCCAACGGTAAGGAAGCCATTGAGCAGTTCCGTAAGTACCAGCCCGACGTGACGCTCATGGATTTGCGGCTTCCCATATCCAAGGGTATCGAGACCATGATTGCGATTCGGACGGAATTTGCCGAAGCGCGCATCATCATGTTGACCACCGCGGAAGGCGACGTGGAAATCCAGCGCGCGCTGGAAGCCGGCGCCCGCGCCTACATTTTGAAGAGCATGCTGCCCAAGGATATTGTGGAAGCCGTCCGCCAGGTTCACGCGGGAAAGAAGCGCATTCCTCCGGCTATCGCCATGCATCTGGCTGAACATATGAGCGACGAAACTCTCACCACTCGTGAAATTGAAGTCCTCCTGCAAATCGGCGGCGGCAACCGGAATCGCGACATCGCCGAAAAGCTCTTCATCTCGGAAGAGACGGTGAAAGTCCACATCAAACACATCATGGAAAAGCTTGGCGCGAGCGATCGCACTCAAGCGGTAGCCATCGCAGTGCGGCGTGGCATTATTGAGTTATGAAGATTCGCCGCCCGACGTGGCGAAGGCGCTACCGCCATCGTGGTATGAAAAGATTCCGACCCTTGGGGATGTTTTCCGCGAAGCGAACCGCTAGGCTTAAGCTGGCTGCTGGAGATCCCAGTCCCAGGAGGTAACGCTTTGCAACGACTCTTCTCCACATTTCCCGGAGGTTGGCCTGGCATCGGCCTATTGATCTTGCGCGCCACAATGGGACTGACGCTGATCGTTCAGGGGTTTGCTGGCTTGGGTGAACCGAAGGGCCTGGGAATTGTGGCGTGGGCAACGCTGGTACTGGCGCCGGGCATTGGCGGTCTGCTGGTGCTGGGCCTCCTCACTCCGCTGGCGGGCTCAATCGCGATTCCCTGTTGCCTTTGCGCTACCTTCATGCCCGTGCCAAGTGGCAATGCGCATTTGTTCAACGGCAACCCCTTGAGCCTCGATGTGACCGTGATGGCCGGTGCCATCGCTCTCCTCGGCCCCGGAGCGTTCTCGCTGGACGCCCGCCTGTTCGGCCGCCGCAAAGTCATCATCCCCCGCTGGGTGCCTTCGCCTAAGTTGTAGCCTTCCGCTCTGCTGTCCGTGCGTCCCCCGCTATACCTTTTGCATTTGCTACCCTTTGGTTCCATTGGTTCTTTTTGCGCTGCCCTCCTTCTGAATCGAGAAGTCCATGCTTGCGGCACACACCGGTCTCAAGACGTTACCGGCAACGATAGCACCAGTTGCTGTGTTCCCCATATGCCCCAACAGTGGTAACTGATTACCCTTCTATCTCGTGATGTGCATCCGCTGCGCCCCCGCATAGCATTTCCGTCAGATCAGCATGCGAAGTGCAGGAGTCGATATGATGTCGGAATCGGTGGCGCGGTGGGACAAGTACAGTACAGTTCGCAAAATGCTCAAGCGCGTATCCCTGGTCATGGGATTGGCGTTGCTGACCTTCTACGCCGGGGCTCGTATCCATCGGAGCGTTTTGTCCCGGCTCTCCTTGCAGCAGTTTGAGGAGCTTAGGCCGGCGGCTCATGACAATGCTCCGGTGGATGTGGCGGCCAGCGCTGAGCCAGAAAGGGCTGCCCTCAAGCCTGATTTTGTGTTGTGGTCGGGAAAACGCATTAAGGCCTTTGAGCATAGCCTGAAGCTGCGTCTCGAGCCGCCGTTGGCAATCCTCCGCATTCCCAGGCTTAACCTAGAAGTGCCGATACTGAACGGGACAGACGATATCACCTTAAATCGCGGGGTCGGTTGGATCGAGGGCACTGCACAAATCGGAGAGAACGGAAACATGGGCGTCGCGGGCCACCGGGACGGCTTTTTCCGCGGACTGAAGGACATCAAGGTGGGCGACCGAGTGGAACTGGAGGGGCCGGAGCGGACCGACACCTATGTGGTCGACCAACTGCAAATCGTGCGTCCCGAAGATGTCAGCGTATTGCGGCCCAGATCCCAACCCTCGTTGACGCTCGTCACTTGCTACCCGTTTTACTTCATCGGAAGCGCTCCGCAGCGCTATATCGTTCACGCATCACTCACAAACTTCGACCCGTCGACAAGCCACGCATCGGAGGAAGGCAGCCGGTCCACCCAATAGTGGTATTTCATCGCGCCGCCCATAGTGGTGCCTGAGGAGGCCCCCATCGCGGTACTCCCCCAATGACCCATCGGTGGTAGCGAAAAAACCTTTTATCTCGTGATGCGCCGCCGGATTGGAACCGGCATAGTGGACGCGTGGAAGGAAGAATCGTAGGAGCAGCAAGATGTTCGAAAAAAACACAAATCAAAAGGAGATGACCATGAAATCAAGAAAGATGTCGACGTTGTATTCAGCTATGACCTTAGCCGCGATGTTGGTGATGATGCCTTCAGCGAGGGCACAAGAAACCACGGCGCCTGCCGCCGTCCCCACAAAGATGACCGTCACGGTGAATGTCGCCAGTGACAAACGTTTACCGCAAATCAACCTGGAGGATGTCGTTGTTAAGCAAGGCAAGTAACGTCTGCAAGTAGCGGAGTGGGTTCCCGCCCGGGGCGACCGCGCGGGACTGGATCTGTTTATCCTCATCGATGATGCGTCCGACACACGCCTCGGAGGGCACCTCGATGACTTGCGTAAGTTCATTAATGCTCAGCCCTCGACAACCGCCATTGGAGTTGGGTACATGCGTAACACCACGGTACAGATTGCGCAGGACTTCACGCTGGATCACGGTGCCGCGGCCAAAGCTCTCCGGCTGCCGCTGGGCTCGGCGGGCGCTTTTGGGAGTCCCTACCTTTCGGTTATCGATTTGATGAAACGCTGGCTCGACAGCCCGAACCGTCGCGAGGTGATCATGGTGACAGACGGAATTGACCGCGCCCGCCGCGGCGTGCGTTGGCCCGGATTGAACACCCCCCCGGACGTCGATTCGGCCGGGGAAGTCGCCATGCAAACAGGCACGATGATCCACACAATTTATGTTCCCGGGGTCGGCCGCCTGCACCGGAACTACTGGGAGGCGACCAATGGACAGTTGGGAATTGCTAAGCTCGCGGACATGACTGGAGGTGAGTCCTACTACCTGGGCCTGCAACGCCCGGTCAGTTTGGCGCCTTACCTCAATGACCTGCAGAAGGTGCTCGACAACCAGTACTTGTTGAGCTTCTCCGCCAAGCCGGGCAAGAAGGCAGGGCTGCAATATGTATCCCTCAACACTGAGGTGGCCGGCGTGGACTTTGCTGCGCCTGATGCCGTGTGGGTGGTTGCCGCCAACTGACTCGAAGAATCCACGGATGAAGGTTCGCGAAGTCTTAGTCCTGTATCGGAAGCGCGCTGACGGAAATCGAGTGGGAAGAACGAGACTCGACCGCCCAGCGCGCTTTTGGTACAGCTAACCAGGTGATATATGAATTGGAATCTTTATACAAAGTGGGGCGTGGTCGCGAGAGTCGCCCTGAACTGTTTCGTGGCTCTGGGGATTGCCCTTTCCTCATACGCGGCGGAAGGGAACACCGCGCCGGCGTCGCAGGTACATGCCACTACGGAGCAGTCAAGAGATCCCGGCACACTTTCATTCGACGACCTCGTCGCGCTTGCTGCCACACCCAAGCCCGAAGGGGATCTGGCGAGGCGGCTCGATGTGCTATTGAATACACCCTTCGTACACAGGGCGTCGACAACCACGGACATTCAACCTCGCCGGCCCAGCGTGCAAGGCCTCGGCACCGTTCTTCGTGCCGGTCAGTGGAACATCGAGAGAGGCCTGAATTTCAAGTTGATTCAGGCGGCGCTCAGCGATCCCAACGAGTTTCTGCGCCTTGCGAATGTCGATGGCCGCATCAGTCTCTCTCACAGGGAAACGCTCGAATCGCAACTGGCAACGCTTCAAGGGCTTGATGTTCTGATCTTGAATGAGGCTGACCGTGGAATGAAGCGGACCGAGTACCGAGACGTCACCGCGGACCTGGCGGCGGCTCTGCACATGAATTACGCATACGGTGTGGAGTTTGTGGAGCTTGACCCATTATTCGATTTGGGCACGGAGCAATTGCATCTGACAGATGCGCCGCAGGATCAACGCTTGCAGCAAGATTTGCAGGTGGATCGGCAGCGATATCAAGGTCTGCATGGGACGGCTATTCTGAGCCGCTATCCCATTGCACGTGTACGCATTCTTCGCCTGCCTGTGTGTTATGACTGGTTCGGAAAGGAATACAATGCCATTTCCCAACTCGAGGCGGGACGGCGATGGTCCGCGCACAAACTTTTTGGCGAACGAGTTGAGCGCGAACTCCGCCACGGAGGGCGGATGGCGCTCGTCGCGGATATCTCGGTGCCTGATTTGCCAACCGGCGAGGCAACAATCGTCGCGACGCACCTGGAAAACAAGTGTCCCCCGGCATGCCGCCAGCGCCAGATGCAGGCACTGCTGGCGGCCGTGAAAGAGGACAGAAATCCAATCGTGTTAGCCGGGGACTTGAACACCACCGGTCGTGACAATACACCCACGTCGATCCGCAATGAAATCATGACGCGCGTGACGGACTACAAGTTCTGGATTGGCCAGGCGGTTTCCCACTTCCATCCGCTTGGCGTCTTCCAGTACACACTGGTCCCAGTCTGGTACTTTCATGGGTATAACGATCCGACGGCTTTTCATCTTCCCATCCTGTGGGACAACCGTGAGCACGATCTGTTTAAAACTGTGGAGCATTTCCGCTTCGCCGACGGCGGGAGTTTCGATTTTCGCGGCGAGCGACAACGGACATTCCCCGCCAAGGCCAGAACTCTCGCGAACAGCAACCAAAGAGCAGGGAAGGGCTTCGCTCCTACGTACTCGTTTGTGCGCGACTTCGGGGGCCTCGCGGGACGGTTTAAAATCGACTGGATCTTTGTCAAGCCCTTCATCGAGGACCCGCGCCGCACGGGCCAAAGCTACCGATTCGCTCCACATTTCCCCGTCACCATGCGCGAGCTGAATGAGTCGGTTACCAATCGCATCTCAGATCATCCGCCGATAGCTGTGGATCTCCCACTGACGGAACCGCCGGAGCGTATCGTCGAGCAAAGGCCGTGACATCTCCAGCCGACCGTCCGCTCCTGCTCGCGGCATCCCGCCAATGAGCGTACCTGAGGAAGTGAATGAGGATCGGGCGACATCAATTAAAGCAGACGGTTTTGCGACGAGCCATCCATCCTAAGCGTGACCATCCATATCTGATCACCGAGGACCTTCCTAAGCGCGGAGGCTAGCGTAGCACTTGTCGCCCGTAGGCACGAATAATTGTGCCGAATATGCAGAAGCGGTCAGCGATCTTGGCGCCAAGACCCAGTTCCTCTAAACTGAAGCGCTATACTCCGCCTTCTCTCGACTGATGTTGGGCAGTTTCGATCCGCATTCTCGGGTCAAGCGTGTTGCAGGCCAAGGGCAAGAAAACGGCAAAGAAATGGCGGATGTACTGTTGGGAGGGGGAGTTGTAAAGGCTATGTCATTGGTTCCAAGGTGGTTACTACTAGCCATTGAATCGCGACCACATGGTTGCAAATAGATTGTCGGTGCGCCCGACCGCAGTGAAGATAAGCCTCGTGGAGTCAGTGAGATAGTTGGTGGACCTGGGGAGGATCGAACTCCCGACCCCATGGTTGCAAACCA
>CAZCVY010000248.1:0-9965 GCA_964501985.1 uncultured Acidobacteriota bacterium
CCGCGCTACTCAAAGAAGACGATGGGTGGCGCATACATCGTTTGGTATGAGACCGATCCACGGAGGGGAGCCCACGGTTGTTGCCCCCGCGCTGGCGGCTACCAGCGGCCACCCGTCTTCTCTTTCGAACGGATGAACTTCGATAATCGCTTCGTTCTGAGGCTCGCCTAAAGCGGTAGCGCCAGCTTCGCGCCGGCGCCGGGGCCGCCAAGAATGGCGGCGTTGCGTTCAAATATTTCGCGGCCTGCGTTTGGCGCTCCCTTTACAATTTTTACAAATGCCTTGACACGACCTTCGGGCCCATGGTATCTCAGGTCCATCGCTTTTCCGTATTGGCAATTCGTACAGGGGATTTCGGAACTGGCTAGTTTGACCGCTGCCCGCGCTCCGGCTGTCGGGTTCTCGCTGCTCCGCACAGGGGCAACTAAGGGATCAGCACTAAACGGCGGTTGGTAGGCGGGGACAAGGCGGAATCTCGAGGCGCGCACCAAGGGAAGCGTAAGTCTGGGGACATTCTGTAAATGCGAGGAGATACCAAAACCCATGAAGACTTTAATCCGACTGACACTGCTGAGCTTTTTGATGGCCACGTGCGTGGGAATAGCTTCTGCCGACCGGCCGGGAGACCATCCCGCTTACATTCACGCCCTGTCCGATTTGCGCGATGCCCGTGCGCATCTGGATTCTCTCGCGTCCAATGAACGCCGCGACGCCGAAGAACAACACGCCATTCAAAAAATCGATGACGCCATCAACGAGATCAAGCGGGCTGCCATCGACGATGGAAAGAATATCAACGAGCACATGCCGGTCGATGCTCGCTTCATGAGAGGCGACCGATACCGCAAGGCCCTGGAATTGCTCGACGCGGCGCATCGAGACGTGACGGCGGAGGAAGACAATCCTCGCACCAGGGGCCTTCAGGCCCGTGTTATTGCCCACATCGATGAGGCGCATCGCATCGTCGAGCATCTCGCGGGAAATGTGTCGGGCGGCGGGGGCGGCCGGCATCCTAATTACATCCACGCACTTTCCGATTTGCGTGATGCCCGCGGCCACCTCGACCAGCTCGCGGCCAATGAACAGCGTGATCTCGAAGAACAACATGCCATCCAAAAAATCGATGACGCCATCAACGAGATCAAACGTGCGTCGATTGACGACGGGAAAGACATCCATGAGCATATGCCCATCGATGCTCGCTTAAGACGGGGCGAACGCTTTCGCAAGGCGCTGGAATTGCTCGACGCGGCGCATCGGGACTGCACCATGGAGGAGGATGATCCCCAAACTCAAGGTCTCCAAGGCCGTATCATCGCCCACATCGATGAAGCTCATCGCATTGTGGAAAGGCTGCAAGCCAGGTACAACCATTGAACGCACATCGATGACGCGGAAACGCCCCGGTTGGACCGGGGCGTTCTTCTCTTGCTCGAGCCCTCACTAGGACGGTATGGACCAATCCTGCCAAGCGAGCCCCGTCACTCTGGCGAACTCTGAAATATTGGCCGTCACCAAGGTAAACTTGCGCGCCAGCGCCTGGCCGGCAATCAGCACATCATACGCGCCAATGGGTTTGCCCAGAACCTCAAGCGCGGCCCGGACCGCTCCCGCCGACTCGGCATCCTTGTCGTCGAAAGCCAGGAGAGTAACGGGGGCGGCCATGAATGCCCGCAGGCGCTGGCGGTTGGCTTCCGGCTGCGAACTCTTGCTAACACCGTACGAAAGCTCGAAAGCGACAATCGAAGAGACGAATAATTTGCCACCGGCGGCCACGGTCGTCCGGAATCGGGCGCGGACGGACGGAGGCTGGCCCGTCATCAGCGCAATGCAGGCATTCGTGTCGAGCAGGTAGTTCACTTGAAGATCTCGCGCCGAGGGGTCTTGGGCTGCTTTCGCCCAGTTTCCATGAAGGGCGCGGCGGCCCATCGGTCCAGTTCCTCAAACCACTTGTCGGGGTCGGCGGCGAGCGGCTCCAGAAGGACTCCGCCTCGAACCCTCCGCACCCGGACCCGGTCACCCTCAAAGCGAAACTCCTGGGGAAGCCGGACAGCCTGGCTGCGGCCGTTGCGAAATAACTTGGCGATTCCAGTTTTGGCCATGCCCATCTTCCTTTCAGATCGAGTATAGACCATGAGACTATACCAGGCAAGGGTACACGGCGCGAAACAACACCTCACCACAGAGGGCACAGAGACCGCAGAGAAAATCGCTGGAGCTGGCGCTGGCAAGGAATACGGCTCACGAATCTCGATCCTCATGGTCCTTGTCGGCGGCTGTTCTCCGTGACCTCTGTGCACTCGGTGGTGAAGTCCTGCGTTGGGGCGGTTACGGCGCGACCCAAGTGACGCGCGGACGGCCGCTGGAGGGGTTCTTATCGACGAGGACGGGAGTGCGGAAGGCGCGGCTCAGCAAATCCGCCTGGAAGACGTCCACCGCTTTTCCCTGGCGGAGGCAGTTTCCGCCCTGAAGCAGCACTACATAATCCGCCATTTCCGCGGCCAAATTGAGCTCGTGGGTTACGACGACGCCGATGAAATTTTCCGATTTGGCGAGCTGGCGAAGCAGGCGAAACATCTCCACCTGGTATCCGATATCTAGGTTCGCAGTCGGCTCATCGAGCAGGACCAGTCGTGGGCGCTGCGCCAGCGTGCGGGCCAAAACCGCGCGCTGAAATTCCCCGCTACTCATCTCCATCACGCGGCGGTGAGCGAATTCCCGAAGGCAGGTTTTTTCCAGCGCCCATTCCACCCACCGGTCGTCCTCCGGGCTTTCAAACAAGTTGTTACCGAGGTGCGGATGCCGCCCCTGGCGAACAAATTCCCACACCTCGAACGAAAACAGCAGGATGGTGTCCTGCCGCGCCAAGCCCACTTTTCTAGCACGCTCGCGGGGGGAAAGCACATGCAGGTTTTGGCCATCCAGAAAGACGCCCCCGGAAAGGGGCTTCAAGTAACCGCTGAGAATCTCCAAGAGCGTGGACTTCCCTGACCCGTTGGGCCCGATGATGGCGGTCAACTCTCCGGCGCGAGCCTTCAGGCTTATCGGAGCGAGAGCAAACTGGGCAAAGCGAAAGCTTACGGCATTGGCAGTGAGTTCGCCCGCTGCGAGCGGGTTGGAATCGACCGTGATGGGTTGGGCGCTCGTCATATAAGAGCAAGTCAAAAGTCAAAACGCAAAAGTCAAAAGGCAAAGGTTAAAAGACAAAAGTGATCGTGTGTCGATTGGCTTTGACCTTTCTCCTACTCCCCATTCGCAACTCGCCGCGATTTCAAGTTTCCAGTTTCGGCCCTTCGCTTTTGCCTTTTGACTTTTGCGTTTTGCCTTTTGACTTGCGTTTCCTCCCCTGACACCTGGCACCTGATACCTGACACCTACCCCGTCGTTCGCCGCAGCAAATAAATGAACACCGGCGCTCCCGCCACAGCAGTAACAGCCCCGACGGGCAGTTCTGCGGGAGAAATCACCGTGCGGGCGAGCGTGTCAGAGAGCACCAGCATAATGGCGCCGCCAAACGCCGCGGTGGGGATAAGCGTGCGATGGTCGTTGCCCACGAGCATCCGCCCCAGGTGCGGCACGAGCAAGCCCAGATAGCCAATCGCGCCGCTCACCGATACAGCCAATCCCGTCAGCAGCGATGTCAGGAGATAAACTGCGAATTCTACGCGGGCCACATTTACGCCCAAATGTGCCGCCTCCCCTTCCCCCAGCAGGAGCACATTCAGATCCTTGGAGAAGGCGTAGAGCGCCACGATGGCAAGGATGATGGCGGGGGTCAGCAGTCGAATCTGGACGTCCGTAACCACGCTCAGGTCACCCATCAGCCAGAACGCCGTGCCGCGCACGTCGCGGGTGGAGAGCAGGGTGAGCACAAAGAGAATCATGGCGGAGAGAAACGATGCGGTCACCACGCCGGCCAGCAAAAGCGTATAGCTTGACAGGCGCCCCGCGCGCCGCCCCAACACGTAAACCCACGACATCGTCAGAACCGCGCCCGCGAATGCGGTGAGCGGACTTGCCGACGCGAGCCGCCCCCCGATCCACAGAGCCACAATCGCGCCCAGCGCCGCGCCACTCGATATTCCCAGGACGTAAGGGTCCGCCAGGGGATTGCGCAGCAGGGCTTGCAGTCCTGTCCCGGAGACTGCCAGTGCCGCGCCCACGAGCATCGCCAGGAGAATTCGCGGTAGGCGAATGTCGCGGACGATGACGCTCGCTTCCGATCCGGGATGTCCACCGAGTAATCCCGACCACACCTCGCCCAGAGAAAGATGAACGCCCCCGAGAGCCAAGGCGCCAAAGTCAATCAGCACCAGTGCCCCCGCCAACGCCAGCAGCAGCAAAAGCACGTTTCGTCGCGTGGGGGAGAGAGTCATCATGATTCGTGCGTAAGGTAGGTGGCAGGTCGTAGGTGGAATGTGGGGAAGACCACACTATTAGCGCGAGGTGTACCCCACCTACCATCTACGACCTGCCGCCTACGAGTGTCTACCTATCGGCCGGGGTGAAGAATCTTTGCCACTTCTTCCAGCGCGTCAATCAAGCGAGGACTGGGCCGCATAATGGTTTCGGCGACAAAGTAAATATGGTGGCTCTTCACCGCAGTCAAGTCTCGCCATCCTGGCAGCTTTTGGAACTCATCCAGGCCGGGGGCAAAGGCTTCCGTCCGCGGAAACAGAATGACGTCGGGAGCTCTCTTCAGAACTTCCTCCAAGCTCATGTGCGGCCATTCAGTTTTCATGTCATCGCTAATGGACTCGCCGCCGGCCTGCCGGATGACATCGGAAATAAACGTCGAGCTTCCCGCCGTGATGAGGGGCCGGTACCAAACCACAAAGAGAACCTTCGGCCGCGGCTCACCCTGAACCTGCTTTTCCACGGCAACGGTCCTGGCCCGCAGACTCGCCACAAGCTTCTGGGCGGTCGGGTCGCAATCAAGAACGTGTCCTAAGTCTTGCAAGGATTGAAGCGTACCTTCGACCGTATGCGCCGTCACTCCGTAGAGGGGAACGCCGAGGCGTTCGAGTTGGTCAGCAGTTTCGCGCCGATTGGCCGCATCGGTGCCAAGAACCAAATCGGGCTTGAGCGCCACGATTTTCTCGAGGCTGGGATTGAGCAGGGCGCCCACGTGCGGCAGGGACTTTGCCTGCGGCGGGTAGTCGCAGTATTCGGTGTCGCCCACCAGGCGGTCCCCCACGCCTAACGCGTATAAGGTTTCGGTGATGCTGGGCGCAATCGAAATCAACCGGCTGGGATGATCGGGCACGTTCACCTGGCGGCCCGTCTGGTCGGTCACGACACGCGCGGAGGCGGCACCCGCGTGGAGAAGGATCGCCAACGCAAGGGCCCCCCAGGTCAGCATTTCGATGAGCCTTCTTGGAGCGAAGGCCGCGCAAAGACGATTTTTGCGGGAAGATTTGGGCATTTCTCGCGCGCCAGAAAAACAAAAGCTCCGCGAACTCTCGACGAGGGCGGAGCTGATTCCTCGCGGTTCAGTCTATGTCGCGAAAATGTGTTTGTCAAACTTCCTCGCCTCGTCAACAATAGGCACTGTCATGAGAACCTTAACCCTCGTAGCACTGCTCGTAGCGGGTGGCGCTTTTCCTTGGGCAGCGACAGCGAAGGAAAAGAAGCCGACCGGCCCCCGCCCTGTGATTGGCTGGCTCAGTCTCCAAGGCGGCTCCCGTAATCTGATGGTTCCCGGGAGCGATCTGCAAAGGGCGAACCGCAAGCTAACCCAAGGATTGTTGCTCCCTGTCTTCAAGACGAAGGAAGACCATGGCAAGGAGCTTGCCCAGGTGGGAGCGTTCAATTTGAATACCGGCAGCTCAGAGTTAGGCTGGGTGGAAATCCAATCGACGGAGCTAAAGCCTCCAGGGTCCTATCCTATGGACGAGGAATTGCTGCGGGCTCTCGGCGACCCCTACCTTGAGGACTTCAACGCCGAGCACACGGATATCTCGAGATATTTGGTGCGACGGGTGGACGGGCCTCCGGTGCTGCTCTGCTATGTGGTCACGATGCCGCTCTCGATGGCGAAACTTGTTGTCTTCATGCCCAACGAGGCGCAATTCTTAACCGGTGCGGCCTTGAACATTCCCATCAGTGAAATGCAGGGGGGAATGACCTCGCTGGAAATCCGCGATTTAATGGGGGATGGAAGCGATTGCGTGGTGACCAAAGAGCCTTTCCGCGAGCAGGCAGATACCTACGGGGCCAACATGGTCATCCGAAGAGTTGTGGGAGGGCAGTTTCAGGTCTTGTGGCAGGCGCCCGTTGAATACCACAGCCTTTCGCAATATGCTCCCAAAATGCAAATCCTGCAGCCGCCCCAGAAAAACATCGGGACGCCGGGTACGGTCTCGACCGGAGAGGTGACGTTTCGCGCCTGCGGCAAAGGGCAGGAACCGGTGTGGAAAGGGAAAGTGGAGTTCTTTGTGATTGGCCGCGATAAAGCGGTTGATTCGGTGAACATCGAGAAAGCGTGCCCTTGGAACGGACACGCGTTCGCGCCCCTCGAGTGAGCCCGCCCGAATCGGTCAGCGGCGCCTTACCTTGACCTGGTAAAGGCGGGATCCTTTCGCCGTATCTCTCTCGGCGGAGAGACGGCGCGACGGCCAAGCGCGCGGAAGCCAGTCACCACGGAGCATGTCGATGGAGGAAAACCTGCTGCCATTGTTTCCCCTCGAGGTCGTACTCCTGCCGGAAGAAACCCTGCCGCTTCACATTTTTGAAGAGCGTTACAAGAAAATGATTACCGAGTGCCTTGAGGCCCAGGCCGCCGGCACGGGCCAACAGGAATTTGGAGTGGTGCGAGCGAAAGAGCAGGCCCTCAGCACCACGGGTTGCACCGCTCACATCGTCAATGTAACGCGCCGGTATGAAGATGGCCGCATGGATATTCTCACTGTGGGCAAGCGGCGCTTCGAAATACTGATGACCAACGACGAGCGGACTTACTTGCGAGGCGCAGTTGAATACTTTGACGACGAAGGCCCGGACTCCCCCAGCGACGCGGCAGCGGAACTGGCAATTGCGCGTTTCCGCGAGGCCATGAGGAAAATGCGCCAGGCCGCGGAAATGGCGGTTCACCTTCCCCGCCCCTACCGCTATCTTTCCTTTCGACTCGCCGCCGCGTTGCCGCTTGACCTCGAATTCAAGCAGCGTCTTTTGGCCCTCCGCGAGGAACCCGAGCGCCTCACGCTTGTCCTACGCGCCCTTGACATTCTTCTGGATCAACTCAACCGCGTGGAAGCATCCCAGAAAAAAGCCGGCGGCAACGGCCACGGCCGGCACTGACGAAGAGCGGGACACGAAATGCGGGACATGGGATACGGGATAATCCCTCCAGGCAACATATTCAGGACCATTAAAGACTGTGCCGTTTGGATTCATCCGATAGGGGTTCTTTTCGACAAATCGGTTTCCTCACAAACCACGCGGCACTTTGTTATGGTGGATAGATGCCAATTGCGAGGCCCGTGCCCCGTATCCCGTCTCCCGTAACCCGTTCCCGAAACCCCGGATTGAGTTCACACCCACACTGGCATATAATGAATTTGGGGCTGGGGCAAAATGCAAAAACTCAAAACGCTGGGCGAGCTGAAGAAGTCTCCGTATCAGAGTGTCAGCATCAAGGACGAAATGCGTGCCAATCTTCTTCGCAAGCTCGCGGCGGGCGAAGCCATTTTTCCAGGCATTATAGGCTTCGAAGATACGGTGACACCGCAAATCGTCAATGCCATTCTCTCCAAGCACAATTTCATTCTGCTGGGGCTTCGCGGACAGGCCAAAAGCCGCATTCTGCGCTCGCTGAGCTCCCTGCTGGATGCGGCGATCCCCATCATCGCGGGATGCGAAATCAACGACGACCCCTTCCATCCCCTTTGCCGGGCGTGCCACGAACGCCTGAAAGAGATGGGCGACGCGACGCCGCTCGATTATCTCGAGCCCGAGCAGCGGTACATTGAGAAGCTGGCGACGCCTGACGTCACCATCGCCGACATCATCGGTGACCTCGATCCCATTAAGGCCGCACGCGGGGGACACACCCTGGCCAGCGAACTCACCATTCATTACGGCCTTCTGCCACGTGCGAACCGCGGGATTTTTGCCATTAATGAGCTGCCCGATCTTTCCGGCAAAATTCAGGTGGGACTTTTCAATATCATGCAGGAAGGGGACGTGCAGATCAAAGGTTACCCCGTGCGCCTGCCTCTCGATGTGGCTCTCGTTTTCACCGCCAATCCGGAAGACTATACCGCTCGCGGCAAGATCATTACTCCGCTGAAGGATCGCATCGGCTCGGAAATCCGCACGCACTATCCCGCGACACTCGACGAAGGTCTTGCCATCACTGCTCAGGAAGCATGGACCGAACGCAACGCAGAGAAGCCCCTAGTTATCCCCCAATTTATACGGGAGATCATCGAGGCCATTGCCTTCGAAGCACGGGGGGACAAACGCATCGATAAGCGCAGCGGGGTTAGCCAGCGCATGCCCATTACCTGCCTCGAGAACACGATCAGCAGCGCGGAGTGCCGCGCGCTCAAGCACCATGACGGAAAAATCGTTCCCCGCCCATCTGACATTTACGCGTCGCTACCGTCCCTCACCGGCAAGCTGGAACTTGAGTATGAGGGCGAATTGCGCGGCGCCGATACGGTTGCACGTGACGTCATTCGCCAGGCCATCGCCAAAGTTTTCAAAAAGTATTTCGATAATGTGCCTCTGCAATCGGTCGTGCAGTGGTTCGAACTTGGCGGCACCTTGAGGTATTCGCCCAACGCATCGTCCGAGGAGCTTTTCCAGCAATTCAAGAAGATCCAGAACTTGCTGGAGAAAACTCAAGGCCTGGGTTTGAAGGCCAAGGACGATCCTGCTCTGCTGGCCGCGGGCGGCGAGTTCATTTTGGAAGGGCTGCACGCACTGAAGCGCCTCAGCCGCAACGAGGAACTGGGTTACCACACCGAACACCGCCCGGTGGAGCGGCCGGAGGAGGAACCTACCCCCGTCACTCCACGGCGCCGGCCGCTGAACTAGGAAAGACTGAAGCTGGAAATTCGAAAATCGAAATTCGGACTTTCTTTGGCGAGTTTGGATTTTCAAGTTTCGAGTTTCGACTATGAAATTTGTCAAGTACTCTAAATACGTTCCCGACCCCTTCGACGACCTTAGCGCCGAGGATTTGCTCCAGATGCTTGGGGATTTCCTGCTTGATAGCGGGTTCTACAACCAGTTTCAAAACATCTACGATATGGACCCCGAGCGGACGATGGACCAACTCCATCAGGCGCTGCTCGAGGCCCTGCGGGATCAGGGAAAGATCCCTGACGATTTGCTGCAACAGATGCTCCAGAACTGGGAAAACTACCAGAACTCCGAATTGGCGGAGAAAATCAATAAGCTGCTGGAGCGCCTTTCAGAAGAAGGCTACGTCTCGGTGGAACAGCCCAACCCCACCCAGGGTCAGATTCTGGAGCGCGAGGGCGAGGCTTCCGCCGGGCCGCGAGAGAGCAAGGCCAAGTTCGAGGTCACCGATAAGGCTCTCGATTTTCTAGGGTTCAAGACTTTGCGCGACTTGTTGGGCTCGCTGGGAAAATCCAGCTTCGGGCGTCACGATACTCGCGAACTCGCTACCGGGGTCGAGTCCGAAGGTTCCAGCCGCCGCTACGAGTTTGGCGACACGCTGAATCTGGACGTCAATGCCACACTACTTTCTTCCATCCAGCGCAATGGCTTGAAGACTCCTCTCGATCTTGATTACCAGGATTTGCAGGTCCACCAGTGCGAATATCAAAGCTCCTGCGCCACCGTGCTGATGCTCGATTGCAGCCACAGCATGATTCTCTATGGCGAGGATCGCTTCACGCCCGCCAAGAAAGTCGCCATGGCGCTGGCACACTTGATTCGCACGCAGTATCCCGGCGACAGCCTGCGCTGCGTGCTGTTCCACGATTCCGCCG
>CAZCVY010000249.1:0-9953 GCA_964501985.1 uncultured Acidobacteriota bacterium
TGACGTCGTAATCTTTGGGCGCGCGGCCCATCAGCATGTCGCGCACGCACCCGCCGACCAGGTACGCCGCGAATCCCTCTTGCTTCAGGCGGCGCACGATGGCCGTGGCTGCTTCGCGTTGGGAATCCATAGAACAGGCTATCGCCCGGAAGAAGTGGAGGGGGGCATCGCGCCACTAGCCTGGCTGGGGCGCTCCTTGAGCATCAGGTCACGATAGAAACGCCCGGCGATTTCCGCCGCGTGCGGGCCATACATCATTTGCCCACCCCGTAGCAGGACCACGGCCACGTATCGGGATTGGGTGTCGCCCCCGTAGGAGACGAACCAGCCCAGGCGCGCGCCATTTTCGCTACAGGTCCCGGTTTTTCCGTAAATGGGGAGGTCCGGGTCGAAGGCGGAGCGGCCCGTGCCATAGAGGACGGAACCCGCCAAGCCATCGTGGATCTCAGGAATGTACTCCGTCAGATTGTCAAGGCGCCGCCGCACGACGGGTTGGAACGAGGCAATTTCGTCGAGGTTGCGTGGATACTGCAACGAGTAGAGCGTGCCGCCGTTGGCAATGGCGGAAATGAACGCGGCCATCTGGAGGGGAGTTACCTCCACATCCGTGCCGCAGTAGGCGAGGAACCCAACTCCACCCTCTTTGGGCGGAGCGGAAGGATAACGGCCGGCCGACTCGCCGGGAATATCGAGCCCAGCCTTCTCGCCTAGGCCGAATTCTTGCGCGTATTCGGTGATGCGCTTGAAGCCCAGCATCTCGCCCAGCTTGTGGAAATAGGGATTGTTCGAGTGGGCCAGGGCGTCGGTAAGGTTCATTCGCCCCTTCTGGCCCACATACAACTTGGTGGAGGGGGTGATGATGCCTTCCCGCAGGGCGGCGAGCGCTACAATCGGCTTGAACGTCGAGCACGGCGTGAAGCCGCTCGTCAGCGCCAACTTCTGATTCACGATGGTCAGGATGCGCCCGCTATTAGGGTCGACCACTACAATGCTGCCGCTCAGTTTGCCCAGCGCTTCGAGGGCCGCTTGCCGCACGACGGGGTCGTCGCCGACCGGGTTATCCTCAGCGCTGGGATCGCCGTAGGAACTCAAGTACCAAGGGCCCCGCACGCGCCGCCGCGCACGGTGCGTGGTGCGCCGGGTAGGGACCACCTTGCGAGCGCTGGATTTGGAGGTCTTCGAAGACGCGGACGGAGGGATATCCGTCGTGGATGCGGCGCCAAAACCCAGACTAATCCCCGCCAACCAGAAAGTTGCCAATGCCAGAAGGGCAAGTCGTTTTAATGATTTTCCCACAAATCTCCTCCGCCTACAGCTTGACTTTGACCTTCATTCCGTTTTCGCTGGCGACGGCAAGCAGAGCGAAGATCACCTTCCCCTAACCGCCTCCTGGACGCACTTCGCGCGGATCATTCAGTGCGCCGAAACAGGGCCGGTCGAAACGCAGCGCTTTAGCCCTCCCATAAAAAGGTCTGCCTGGTTGTTAACTCCACCTCGCGACCCGCGCAGGCTGCGAAACTGGAGCGCGGTCCGTCAGTTCACTTCTTACCGCGAGCCGGACCTGCGCCCTCCGCGGCGGCTGCCGCGGCAGCTTGCTCGTGGTGAGGCACGGGGAGGTTCAGAGCTTTGCGGACCTCGCCCTCCATCTTTTTGCGCACGTCAGGATTGTCGCGTAAGAACTGCCGGGCATTCTCCCGGCCTTGCCCGATGCGCTCACCTCCATAGGAGAACCACGCGCCGCTCTTCTCCAGGATGTTGCGCTCGGCGGCGATATCTAATAGATCGCCTTCTTTCGAGATGCCCTCGCCGTATAGAATATCAAATTCCGCCTCCCGAAAGGGAGCGGCCATTTTATTTTTTACAATTTTAACTTTTGTCCGGTTGCCCACCACGCGGTCGCCATCCTTGATAGAGGCTATGCGGCGGATGTCCACGCGCACGGAGGCGTAGAACTTCAGCGCCCGACCGCCCGTGGTGGTTTCCGGGTTGCCGAACATCACGCCGATTTTCTCGCGAATCTGGTTGATGAAAATGAAGCAGGTTTTCGACTTGGAAACGATGCCCGCGAGCTTGCGCAGCGCTTGCGACATCAGGCGCGCTTGCAGGCCGGGCAGGGAATCGCCCATGTCGCCGTCGAGTTCGGCCTTGGGGACGAGCGCCGCAACGGAATCGACCACCAGCACGTCGACCGCGTTCGAGCGCACCAGCGACTCGGCGATTTCGAGCGCCTGCTCGCCGTAGTCGGGCTGCGAGACCAGAAGGTTATCAATGTCCACGCCGAGCTTTTTGGCGTAGGCCGCGTCCATGGCGTGCTCGGCGTCAATGTAGGCCGCCAACCCGCCGCGCTTCTGCGCCTCGGCCACGACGTGCAGCGCGATCGTGGTCTTGCCGCTTGACTCCGGGCCGAAAATCTCCACGACCCTGCCTCGCGGCATTCCACCCACGCCCAAGGCGGCGTCGAAGGAAATCGCGCCTGTAGGGATGATGTCCACCGGTACCAATGCGTCCTTCGAACCGAGACGCATGATGGAGCCCTTGCCAAAATCCTTTTCAATCTGCAACACGGCCAAGTCAATGGCCCGATTCTTTTCCGTTCGCTCTTCCGGCATTTAGAGTGCTCCCCTCCGCGTTAATGCGCGGGGTGACATTTATTTGTAACATCTTTTGGAGAAGACTCCAGCGGTACTTTGGTCTTGTGCCACTAGTACGTTTGGGCCGTCGTCCAATTATATCCTTCGGCTGGCCTGCGGGAAAGCATGAGGAAATATTAACTGCCTTGCCTCTCTGCGCGCTATCCTTGCAAAGAAGTTCCTGGTCAGAACCGTGGGCATTAAATGATCTGGCGCTCAGACTTCGAGTCGCCGATGTACAGTATATGCCGAGGCGAGCCAGGTTGGAATCATTAAGAAATCTGTCGCCCCAATCCCACGGTTCATCAATCGTTCCGCTTACCCTCCGCGGGAACCCTCATAGAATTCCGGTCACGGCATTTACAAAATGCAAGGATCGCTCCTGCTGCTTGTGTTCCCACTCAACATGAAGGCGGCTTGACTCCGCCCTATGGCGAGGTGAACTCGCCGCTACGAACCTGCTCGATCGACCTGCGCCCGCTGCCCGCTGCTTTCTGCCTACCGTCTACTCCCGCGGGTACGAATAAAACCCACGTCCCGTCTTACACCCCAGCCAGTTGGCGGCGACCATCTTCTCCAGCAGCGGGCAGGGACGATACTTCGAGTCGCGAAAGCTCTCGTAAAGGACCATCATGATGTCACGGCAAACGTCGAGGCCGATCAGGTCGGCGAGTTCGAGTGGACCCATGGGTTGATTCATGCCCAGCTTCATCACGTTATCGATGCCCGCGGCGTCGGCTACGCCTTCCATCAGACAGAACACCGCTTCGTTGATCATCGGCATCAGCACACGGTTGGAAACGAATCCGGGAGAATCGTTCACGCGCACCGGAGTCTTGCCCGCGGATGTAGCAAGCGCCATGGCCTTCTCAATGGTTTCGGGCGCGGTCTGAAGCCCCGGCACCACTTCCACCAGCTTCATGACCGGCACGGGATTGAAAAAGTGCAGGCCGACGAATTTGGCCGGCCGTTCGGTCGCAGCGGCGAGGCGCGTGATGGAAATTGAAGAGGTATTGCTGGCGAATATGGTCTCCGGGGGACAATGCGGCTCGAGCGAGCGGAAGACGCTGGCCTTTGCGTCGAACTTTTCCGTCACCGCCTCAATGATGACGTCGGCCGCGGCGAGTTCCGCGTATACGATCGTGGTCTTCAGACGCTCGAGCGCCTGAAGCCGCTGTTCATCCGTCAGACGCGCTTTTTCGACGTCCCGTGCCAACCCCTTGATAATGCGCTTCGCGCCCGCCTGGACAAAGGACTGCGAAGTATCGAGCAAAATGACATGATGCCCGGCGCGAAGCATCACATGGGCAATGCCGTGGCCCATCTGGCCAGCACCAACGACTCCGATTGAGGGATTTTGTGATTTAGCGAGTTGGTGATTTTCGAGTTGAGTCATGAGTGCTTCCTGTTATTTGGTGATTTAGCGAGTTGAAAATATCATTTCCTCGCAACGTACCTCATTTGTGATTTTTTTGTTTGAAGGACTGCCACGATCGGCGGAGGTTGGAGCCATTCTGGCTCGGCATGGGCACTGCCTTTGATTCCCAGGCACGGACTTCAGGTTCAACTATACTCACACATCTAGGCTTTGTCAAGGACAAAATCGCTGGCTGCCTAAGGCCAGGCGAATGGGTGCGCGATTTCACGGCCCACCACTCCCCCTTCCAGCAAGATAATAGCCGTAAACTACATAAGTATTTACCATCCCAGCAGCAACGGACAGGGAGTCGTGAATTCCCAACGGCATTCGCCATCGGCGGGCGCCGGGGCGGGGTCGTCAACGGACCGACGAGCACGGACGTGTTCTGCAAGGTCGGCTGCGGGTCTCCGATTGCCAACGAAAAGCCGTGCCCCCCCAACAGACCCGCATTGCGCGTGCTACTTGGGAACCTCACCGATCCGGTCCCATCGGACGCGGTGGGCCTTGGCGTCCCGAGAGAAATAAATGACTCCCGCCTTCCCCAGAAGGTTAGCGCGCGGGACAAAGCCCCAGAATCGACTGTCCAAGGAATTGTCCCGGTTGTCACCCAGAACAAACACACAGTCGGGCGGAACGTGCAGGCCGTCGTCATGAATGAAACTCGGCATTTCCCGCTTCCAGGCCGCATTAAGTCCCCAAGCGTCCGGAAGCGTCTCCAGCAGACCCGGTGTGGGCGGAAAATCATCGCGCAGGGGCAGCGTAGTGGCATATTCGAAATACGCATAGGGTTCAACGAGAGGCTGCCCGTTGACATAAACCTTTTTGTCTTCAATCCTGATGACGTCGCCGCCCACCGCGATGGCTCGTTTCGCAAACATTACTGAGGGGTCCAACGGGTAGCGAAAGGCAACGAGGTCGCCACGCTGCGGCATTCGGCCAAGATAAGCCCTCTTGTTAACGAAGACATCATCTCCGCTCAAGAGAGTCGGAAGCATCGATGAGGAGGAAATCTCGAAGCCTTGTGCGAATCGAGCGCGAAGGACCGGCTTGATTGCGTCTTGTCCAGCCCAAGCCAGGGCGGTCAGGAGAAGATAAACATACCAACGATTGTAAGCTTTTAGCCGATAATCGGGAGCAGCACTTATCGCGCACTGAATTGCATCTGCTAGGACAAAACCGGCCCAGAGTAGCACACCGGCGACCGGGAGAACGATGTTCCACGGCTGGAGTGGAACAAAGACCAGCCTGAGCGCGATGAGCCCGATGGCTCCCGAAAGCAGATACAAGATGGCGGCGCGGAAGGGCCGGCCGCAATAGAGCTGGCCGAGCCCTGTCGTCGCCACGCTGAGAAGCGTGGCTCGCCAGGGCACGCGTCGTGATCGTAATTCCGCCTCTGGCATTAGGTTAGCTCATCAGTCGAAAGCTGCTTCCCTAACGAACAAGTTCGCGCTACTCATGCTCTTCTCATCGCGTAGATAGCATCCATTAGTCGCGCAGCGATTATGCCCCTTCCCCTCCGCTCACCAGAGATGTCGTTTGGAGTGCCCTACAGAACCTTTGCGTAGGACTTCCCTTTCCCGAGATTACAATCCTGGCAGAGAGTTTGAAGGTTCTCCATGGCTGTCTTTCCGCCGTCGGCATGAGGCGAGATATGATCCACATGGAGTACGATGGTCAGATCATTGGCAGGGCTGCGTCCGCAGGCCACACAACGGAATCTATCCCTAACTATGACCTTCCATCTTAGTCGCGAAGGCACGTCGTGGCGATATTCCGGTTCAGTCTCAATCCTCACTGATCTCTCTGCTAGCGGCTCAGGGCACAATTCGGGTTCAGTCGATTCGCCGGCGTTCGCCCATTCCACGAACGCCTTTACAGCTTTGCGCCAGGTTTTCCAGCGCACAATATAAGCCTTTGGTCCAACGGCAGAAGGGGACATGCCCAGTTCCCTAAACTCGGGTTGTCTCCCGTAGTGGGTCCAAACATTTACAAGGTTGTTGAAGCAATCTTCGTCCGTATACCGCTTTCCGTGATCGGACACTCTGATCCCAGCCTTCAGCAGAGCAGCGTGCCAACTACCGAATCTACTACGCAGCGCTGTACTACTGGTTACCGTGGACCGCATGTCGAATGCCTCGGCAGTCAAAGCGGCACTTCCGTTCTCGGTTCGCACATTCTGCAATTCACGCAGAAGAGCCTCGTCGCTCATTCGCCGGGCGGATTGATTCTTCATTTTCTTCGTGACGGCTTGGCCTCCATAGAGGTCTCCGACGCCCGCCGCTTCTAAAGCTCCCCTCCACTCGCCGAATCGTCGTCTGATAGTATTTAGTGAAACCCTACCCGACAGCTTCCGGAACAATTTCTTTGTAAGTGGTCCGGTACCCGCAAGCGTGGCAACACGACGGATTTCATCGAGTACCGCTGTGTCGGTGTAGGAATCTAAGAAATTAGTCTTGAATCGTGGCATGAGACCAGCTTACAAGAGAATTCGGCGACTAGTGGTAGCTGCGGTCAGAACTGCGTTGACTATGGTTTGTTCCTACAGCTATTTGGGCCGCAGCGCCTCGACATAGAGTGTCCCGGGCGGTTTGTGCTTATCGGCACAGTCGAGGCAGCAGAAGTAGAGATAGTGGCCTGGGGGTTCTGCGGGATTCCACACTTTGATGCCCTCAGAGTTCAAAGACTTCTTACACCCATAGCATATTTTGTCCACCAGTTCCTCCAGTCTCGCTTGCGCCCAGTCCACGCCCTCACCTCTCTACTGCCAGCGCGACCGCGTTCCCGCCACCGAGGCACAGCGCGGCCACGCCGCGCTTGGCGTTGCGCCGGGCCATTTCGTACAGCAGCGTAACGAGGACACGGGCGCCGGAGGCGCCGATGGGATGCCCCAGCGCCACCGCGCCGCCGTTCACGTTGGTCTTAGCGGGGTCGAGGCCCAACTCTTGTATTACGGCGATGGCTTGGACGGAGAAAGCTTCATTCAATTCGAACAGGTCCACGTCCGCAGTTTCCCAATCGAGCATTTTGAGCAACATGCGCACGGCGTCTACCGGCGCCATCATGACCCACTTGGGCTCGACGCCGCTTACCGCCTGCCCCACGACGCGCGCCAGGGGCGTCTTCCCCAACTCGCGGGCTTTTTCGAGGGACGTGACCACCAGCGCCGCCGCGCCATCATTCGTGCCCGGAGCGTTGCCGGCAGTCACCGTACCGTCAGGCTTGAAGGCGGGCCGCAGCTTGGCAAGAGTTTCCAGCGTCGTGTCCGCGCGCGGAGATTCGTCGGTCGCGAACTGGATGGGGTCGCCCTTCTTCTGCTTGATGGAGATGGGCATGATTTCGTCCTGGAAGCGGCCGCTCTTGATGGCATCGATGGCGCGGCGGTGGCTCTCGACCGCGTAGGCATCCTGGCGCTGGCGCGAGATGCCGTACTTTTCCGCCGTAAGCTCGCCCGTCATTCCCATGTGGAAATCCTCGTAGGCATCCCAAAGGCCGTCGACAATCATCGAGTCGAGCACTTTGCCGTGTCCAATCCGCATCCCCGCACGGGCCTGCGGCAACAGGTAAGGGCAGTTGGTCATTGACTCCATACCACCGGCCACTACGATTTCAGAATTGTCGGTTTGAATGGCTTGCGCGGCCAGTGCGACGGCCTTCAGTCCCGAGCCGCATACTTTGTTGATGGTCATGGCGGCGACGCGATTCGAGAGGCCGCCCTTCAAGCCCGCCTGCCGTGCGGGGTTCTGTCCCAGCCCCGCCGGTACCACGTTCCCCATAATGATTTCATCGACTTGCGCAGGATCGATTCCCGCCCGCCTCACCGCCTCGCGGACGGCAAACGCGCCCAAATCCACCGCGGAAAAAGGTGTGAGCGACCCCTGGAATTTACCAATGGCTGTTCGGCAAGCTGAAATGATGACGGTTTCCTTCATCGTGCGCCTCATTCGCTAAATCAGTTGAAGGTCGGGGAAATCCTTAGCAAATCGGTCTGGATCGAGCGTGAAGAGACGGTCGGCGCAAAGATGGGCATGGGCGCCGATTACAAAATCGGCCAGAAATCGCTTGGCATCACCACCGCCAGATTTCCGCCTGCGCCGTGCATAATTGGCATACCTCTGGGCCGTTTCACGCCATACCGCCTCGTCCAGCAGAAAATCCACATCCACCCGAGTGTTGGCAAGGAAATGATCCATCAGGTCGTGCGTGGCCTGTGGGTGCGCCATGAGTTCAACATAAACGGGTGCGGAAATGACCAAGGCGCCTTCCTTCGCCGCGCGCCCAAGCGAGTTGGCCACTTCGGCGGCAGGAGAATCACCTGACCAGATTATGGAAATAACGTTTGTGTCAATGGCGGTTCTCACTGTCCCGATGATTCCTCATCATCGCGCATGCTGCGTACCCAGGCGATGATTCCTTCCTTCCCTCCTGGAAACGGCCCTAGTACTCCAAGATACTTTTCAAATGGATTCCCGCCAGCTCGAGCCGGTCGAATGATAGTTTCATGGCCGCGGGCGACGAACTCCACCCGATCCCCGACGCGCAGGCCCAAACGCTTGCGAATTTCCTTCGGGACCGTGACCTGCCCCTTGGTGCTGATGACACTGGAATTAGCCATTTCCCTACCCTCCATCCCTACAGTAAGGATACCAATCCTTACTTCTTGGGTCAAGGCTTTGACTGCTTGAAGCTTAATCCCCCGCTCACATTCCCGTAACATACGGGACTTAGTCTCAAGGTCCGCAAGGAACAATCCAAAAAGTCTAAGGGGGGCTACTATGTCTAAAGAGGCAGCAGGGCACCATCACAAGGCAGCGGAACACCACGAGCTTGCGGCTCAGCACCATCGCGAAGCCGCTCGTCACCACGAGGCTGGTGATCACCAGGCAGCCGCTCACCACGCACACACGGCACAAGGACACTTGCATCACGCGACCCATCATGCAGCAGAAGCGGCGAAACTGCACGCCGAGCACCACGGGCACAAAGCGAAGGCAGCGGGCAACTGAACCGGAGTTGAAGATTTGACAGTATATGCAGAGATGGCGGGTTCCTGCTTCGGGGAGGAACCCGCCTCTCCTATTTGGATCCTACAAAGAGGGAGAAAGCGACATGGCGACAGGGGCGACGGTATTGGAATCGAAATCATCGACTTTAGACTCAAAAATGACGGGCGGGGCGGGAATGGGTGCCAAGATCGGGATGCGGGTCTTCGGCGTGGCTCTGATCGTCGGATTCATCTATGCTGGCGTAAAGCTGGCATCCGACCTCTCGCAAGTTCATTCCATCGGAGTGCTGCCCTACGTGTTGCTGGGGGTCGCGCTGCTAACCGCCCTGGGTTTCGAGTTCGTGAACGGGTTTCATGACACCGCAAACGCCGTGGCCACAGTGATCTATACGCACTCGCTGGAACCGCACGTTGCCGTGGTGTGGTCAGGCGCCTGGAACTTCATCGGCGTGCTGGTGTCAAGCGGCGCCGTCGCCTTCGGAATTGTCTCCTTGCTGCCGGTCGAACTCATCTTGCAAGTCGGCGGCCACGCCGGGTTTGCGATGGTCTTTGCACTGCTGATTGCCGCCATCATTTGGAACATCGGGACTTGGTGGTTCGGGCTGCCCGCATCGAGTTCACACACGATGGTGGGTTCAATCATCGGAGTGGGCATTGCCAACCAGTTGATGTCGGTAAAGTCCGGCACGAGCGGAGTCGACTGGGGTCAAGCGACAAATATCGCCAAGTCCCTGTTGCTCTCGCCGCTGGTGGGATTTGTCGGCGCCGCCCTTCTGTTAATTCTCTGTAAGGCTTTAATCCCGAACAAGGCACTATACGAAGCACCTAAGGGGAACGAGCCGCCTCCGTTCTGGATTCGCGCCCTGCTGGTCCTGACTTGCACGGGCGTCAGCTTCGCGCA
>CAZCVY010000250.1:0-9885 GCA_964501985.1 uncultured Acidobacteriota bacterium
AATCCCAGAAACAGTGCAGGAGCCTGAGACCTTGATTGAAATAGGCTTGAGCTTGATCGGAGGTTGTGGTGATTTTCAGGCTGGCCTCCCCAATCCCCTGCATTAATGGCGGGGGAGGTAGATCACGGAATTTGGATTCCGTCTCCGGTGTATGATGATGGAGCATTGCGGTCTGAGCCCACGCGCCAGCAGAGGCCAAGATCAACAGCCCGAGCAAGAATCCTGATCGCATCGTGACCACCTGCCCCCGAGTTTATTTTTTGAAGTGGACCGCGAGAACTGAGTGTACCAGATGTAGGTAGCGTGGGTAATAGGCAGGGCAGGCCTCGGGAGCAGCGCCCGCCCTGAGTGGGGTGTTTCACCCTCGTGGTTTCTCAAAGGCCGGCGCTGGGAATTCCCTGCTTGCTCGATCATTCGTTCAAGTCAGCGACTTACTGGTACCCCTTAAGGCCGCGCCGGACTAAAGGTGTGCCCTTTTGAAACAAGCTGGCTTTTCACTTGTGCGCTGGGAGTCACCGCGGTGCAAACGTCGCCAGCCAGAATTGTGTTGGCCACGTTGGAGTACTTGTTCAAAAACAACGAATTGCCCGACCCTCCCTGTAGGATTGCCGCGCACGCTTCATTCACCGTATTCCTGTCGACGATATTGCTGCTTCCCGTCGAGCCGCAGGTACTATCCAGGTGAATTCCCGCATCATCGCTACTCAATACGGTGTTCCCGAAGATGCTGTTGGAGTCGCTGCACACGTCGATTCCGTCTCCAACGTGCGTGTTCGTCACCAAGTTGTTCGTAATTTGGTTGCCATTTGCGGTGAGGCTGCCATCTGTCACCGTCACGATCCCGGTCTGCGTATTCGTTACCGAATTGCCTCTGATCGTCATCCCGCCGGAACCATAGATGAGAATGCCGGTGGCAAGGGCCTGCGAAGTGTCACCGTTAAAGTCGTCGTCCGCCAAAATATTGTTCTCTATCGTTCCCGTGGCTCCATACGCAACTTGAATGCCGTTTTGGCCCGTATCGACCGGACCTGCTCCAACCACCGAGCTGCCAGTTATCGTGACCGTGGTCCCGGTTTCGTCGGCGGTAATCCCATTTTTCTGGTATCCATAGATGGTGCTGTTTTCGATTCTGACTGTCGAATTCTCGGAATCGCCACTCTCGACGAAAATGCCGAAGCCCGCCGAGGATTGGCAGCCAAAGTTGGCCGTGTCCTGAGCTTGATTGCGGACGGCGACCGAATCGAGCCTCCCGGAAGCTCCCTGGAAGTAGACTCCAATCAAGGGGGGTTCACCACAGCCGCTATTCAAATTGCTATTCGAGCCATCGACGGCGAGATCGCTGATGGTCACGCGCGTAGCTGGATACGCCACTAGGATCTGTGCGGCAATGGGTCCAGCGGTGGTAAGGCCCGCAGTGTTGGCCACGAACCCACCCGAGGGGATCACGACCACAGGGTTATCTGCAGTCCCCGTGTCAAACCCAGTCAAGTTCAGGTCCTTATTGATCACGACTTGCTCGGGGTAACTTCCCGAACACACTCGGATAGTCGATCCTGGATGCACGGCGTTGACTGCCGCCTGGATCGTGGAATACTGGGCCACATTTGCAACGCATGAGCCCACATAAACTGTAGCCGCCGATAAGGGTCGCGCGCTCAGGCCAGCCAAAAAGGCGATTGCTGCTGTGACGAGCGTTGTCTTGTGCCAATGTGCGACTTGTTTGGTCATGGAGCCTCCTTCGATAAACCGGCATTTAGGGATAAGGGCGTGCCCAGTCGAATCGCCGTTTAGCACTTTCGACAGCACTAGCGATAACATCCGTCGCGATACAAAGTCAAGCAAAGCCTCGTACGAAGGTACCACCATACATCGTCCTTTAGTACTGCCGCCAGCAGCCCGTCCCCAGCCTCAGCCAGCAGCGACCGGGGGTTCGGGCCATACGACGGTCATGAACAACCCTACGGCAATACCCAGCGAGATTTCAATAAATCGATGGACCGCGATGACCCACACGGATCGGGAATGCGAGATCAGTAAAATGATGGTCAGCGTGATCCCGGCATACCGAAAGGCAGTTCGTTCCACCTGCAGCATCGCGCAGATTATTCCACACAGGAAAACCCCCGTTCCGCACACGGGGGCGTTCGTCCCTATGAAGGTTGCAAGCAAAGCCCCCGTGATTGCGCCCATTGCCGTTCCAGCCAAGCGGTGCTTCGAGACAGTGAGCGCCGCGCCCAGCGTTGACTGCATAACTATCATCGTGGTAATCGGGGACCAGTAGGATTCCGGCAGCCTGATGAGACGCGCGAGTAGCAGGGAAATTACCGCGGCAATTGTCGTCCGCACGGCGTGGACCAACTCCTGCCTCTCCATACCCGGCCACTTCCTCCACTCTGCTGTTCGGGATTTCGACACGCGCGCCTCCTCGAGATTTCGACTGGCTTCCTTGTAATAAAAGCGGGTCCGATATAGGTTACTGGATCATTACGAAAATCCGAAGAGGAGTCCTGGGCCCGACCATGATAGCTACTGTTACCTTGAACCCGGCGATCGATAAGAGCATAACCGCCTCTCGCTTTGCAGTCGGAAAAACCAATCGCGGCGAAGTGGACCGTGTGGACGCTGGCGGGAAGGGAATTAACGTGGCGAAGGCTCTCCACCGCTGGGGCGCCGCGGTCTGTGCGCTAGGACTGGTGGCGGGGAGCAATGGCCGCTTCATCCTCGACGCCCTGGGTGCCGAGGGAATCCCAGCGGATTTCGTCGATGTCCCCGGCGAAACCCGCGTGAACCTCAAGATCCGGGATCCCGAGATGGGAACGGAGACGGAGCTAAACGAGCCGGGCTTCCGAGTCACCTCTAAGCACTGGGAGGAACTGAGGCTCAAGCTCGAGGCCAACGCGCCCCGTTGCGAACTCATGGTCTTTTCCGGCAGACTGCCGCCCCATGCGCCACCCGAGATTTTTGCGGAATTGATTCACATCGCCAAGGTGCATGGCGCAAAATGTTTTTTGGACACTACGGGGCCGGGACTGAGGCACGGGCTTGCGGCCGGACCGTTTTTGACGAAGCCCAACCGGGCGGAAGTGGAAGAACTTCTGAACACCCCGATTCGCACGCGCCGCGAATTGGTGGAAGCAGCGCGGACCTTGCTCACAATGGGCAGTGAGCAGGTGTTGATCTCATTAGGGGCTGAGGGCGCCTTGGGCCTGGGCGGAAAGGATGTGCTATTCGGTTCCCCTCCACCCGTAAAGGTCCTCAGCAGCGTGGGTGCAGGCGATACGATGGTAGCGGCAATGGCTTACGCCTTCGCCGCCGATCTGCCCTTCCGCCAAGCGTTTCGCATGGCGGTCGCCGCAAGTGCCGCCACGGCGGCGATGGAGGGAACCACGGCGGCGGATCTTGCCGCAGTGCAAGAGTTGATCCCAAAGGTTAAGTTGGAAGACGTCGACGGCTGAGGCGCGGTATCCACCGCGGCACGGCGCGGCAATAGTCTTCGTACTCCTGTCCAAATCTCTTCCGCAGGCCGGGCTCTTCCGCGAAGACAACGAAGGTGTGGATCAAGAGAAACGCTCCCAACGCGTACAGGGCCATTGCAACCGAGCATAGATAAAAACTCCATCCGAGCAGCATCGTGACCCCGCCAATGTACATGGGATTTCGGACAAGCTTATAGGGGCCGTGGGGCACGAATCTTCTGGGAGGATCAAACACCGCCGGGGTGCCCCGGCCCTCGAAAATAAATAATCCCACCGTCGAGAGGGCTAGAGTTGCCCCCGCGAGGAACAACACCACTCCCGGAGCCACCAGCCAGCCAGGAACCCGGAGTGGAAAGTATTTGTCGAGCACGCGGCAGAGCAGCGCGATCGATCCCCAGGCCGCCAGGAACAATGGCACATATAGGATTGACTTCACTGCAATCCAAATCCGGTTCATGAATGCGTGTCCGAGGCCTTTAGTTTGCCCGTCAAACTCCGCAAGGCTTGAACCCCGTTATTGTATAGCTCCTTGGCGGAGCCGGCGCGAAAACCTCGAAGTTGCAACAACCGACCAGGCTTGCGCGCTCTGCTCACAGGTAGAGGGATCACATGCCCTTTGGCCAATGCTTTGTTGCCTCCAGCGCGTCCCCGGTCTCCAGCAGGCTTTTTAGGCTCGACAGAATCACTGGCCAGCCGCTCGAGACGTTGGCGATGAATTTCGACTCGGGTGTATCCATCTCTTGCGTGACCGTGAGCTTCACCATGTCACCTTGAGGTTGAAGTTCGAAGACGCACCGTGAATAACCCTCTTCGCGAATCTCTGGCAGGAACTCATTCCGCCATTTAAGCACCAGGCGTTTTGGCTTCTCAATTTCCACAACTTCTCCGCTATCGCCGACGCGGCCGTCAGGGATCATCAGTTTCCATGACGAACCGGGCTTCCAGGTCGTGTCATGCCAGGTTTCAGACCAATACGCGCGGGTGAATTCCGGCTGAGTCAGCGCGTCCCAAAGCTTTTCTGGCGTGGTCCGAATGTAGGTTACGTAAATGAATCTTGTCATAAGTTGTCTCCTTGGTCTTCCAAGTATTTCTTAAGATCGTGGAGCGCGTGCAGGCGCAGCCGCTCGTACTTGCCAATCCATCTTTCCGCGATATCGTGAATTGGAACGGGGTTGAGATAGTGCAGTTTGTCTCGACCGCTCCTGATCGCCACCACCACGTTGGCCCGTTCCAATATGCCCAGATGTTTGCTCACGGCCTGCCGAGTCATGTCGAGGCCAACGCAGAGTTCGCTCAGCCTTTGACCGTTCTTGGCGAAAAGCCGATCGAGCAGCTTGCGACGATGGGAATCGGCCAGAGCCTTGAAGACCGCATCGGTGTCCACAAGTGGGGATTATATGCAACCATATGGTTGCATGTCAAGAAAACCCAGCGGCCATCATCAATGAGTGAGGGTGACGGCCGCCATGGAAGGCTAGATCACGCCCGCAGCGACGCAAGCTTGACGCTGCCACGCGAGTTGCCTAGAATCAGGCCGGAAGTGCCTGTGGGCTGGTGTTCGCCCAGGACTTCAAAAGCACGCGCTCCCATACCATGAGAGCGCCCTGCTCCTGAGCACCCACGTTTGGCATCGGAGTGACTATGATAGGACTGGGAAAAAGAATTTCCTACGGTTGGCGGTGTCTTTTCTCAATACTGTTCCATGGCGAGATACCGCAGGACATTGCTCAGGAGCTATTCAAGACGCCGTCGGCTGGTGCTGCAGCCGCTGGCACGGAGGTGCCGGGCGCGGAGGAAAAGCCGATCGAGTCTTTCGACCGGGCCGTCCAGATGCTTGCCTTGCTACAACGCGACGGACGATTGATTGACTTCCTGACCGAAGATGTGGCGCGGTACCCAGACGCTCAACTCGGCGCCGCCGTGCGCACTGTCCACGAAACCAGCCGACAAGTGCTCGAACGCTACGTCAAGCTCGAACCAATCATCGCCTCGGATGAGGACCATCCGGTCACGCTACAGGCGGGGTTCGATCCGGCATGCATCAAAGCGATCGGGAACATCACGGGCAAACCGCCCCTTCGGGGATTATTACGACATCGGGGATGGCGGGCAACACACGTGAATTTGCCCTCCTTACCTGAGGGTGCGGGCCGGTCGGTTGTGGCCCCTGCCGAGGTCGAGATCGCATAGGAAACGGAGCATGCAATACCGTCCGAATGCTCGTCCATGAGGATGGAGAGCCGTCACGTAGTCTTGCCAAAGGGGAAACCTGTTTGGACGCAAAGTATATTGTTGGTATCGACTTGGGAACCACGAATTCCGCTCTGGCGCACTGTGAAACTTCCGCGGAAGAAGCGCCGATCGTAATTCAGACCATTCCTCAACTCGTAAATCCCAATGAGGTTGGGGAGCGCACGCTGCTGCCTTCGTTTCTCTATCTTCCCGGCGAACTGGATTTTCCCAAGGGCGGCCTGGCATTGCCGTGGGAGCGGGAACCGCGGTTCGTGGTGGGGGAACTCGCGCGCAAACGCGGAGCGGAGAGCCCGGCGCGACTGGTAGCATCGGCCAAATCCTGGCTTTGTTATGCGGCCGTGGATAGGACGGCGGCCATCCTGCCCTGGCAGGCCCCGGAAGAAGTGCCCAAGCTTTCGCCCATCGAGGCCTCGGCGCATTTCTTAGATCACTTGCGCCGCGCCTGGGACCACCAAAACGCCACGAAGAAGCCGGAGCTGGCCTTGAGCGAGCAGGAGGTGTTGCTGACCGTGCCCGCTTCGTTCGACGAAGAGGCCCGGGAGTTGACTCGGCGCGCCGCCGAGCAGGCCGGGTTGAAAAATGTGACGCTGCTGGAAGAGCCGCAGGCTGCCTTTTACGCCTGGCTGGCGAGCCAGGGCGATGCCTGGCGCCGGCGCGTCAAGGTGGGTGACCTGGTTCTGGTCTGCGACATTGGCGGTGGTACGACCGATTTCAGCCTGATCAGCGTTTCGGAGCAGGACGGCGAGTTGGCACTGAAGCGGGTGGCCGTGGGCGACCACATCCTGCTGGGCGGCGACAACATGGATTTAGCGCTGGCTCGCCTGGTGCAACAGCGACTGGAGGCTGCCGGACACCGCGTGGATACCTGGCAATTGCACAGCTTGTGGCACCAGTGCCGGCTGGGCAAAGAACGCCTGTTCGAAGAGCCCAAGCTCTCGAAGCACCCCGTCACTCTGCTGGGCAAAGGCAGCAAGCTGGTGGGCGGCACCATCAAAGCCGAACTGTTGCGTGAAGATTTGAATCAGGTCCTGGTGGAAGGCTTCTTCCCCAAAGTGGCGAGCAGCGACGCGCCCGCCCGCCAGCGGCGGATCGGTTTTCAGGAATTGGGATTACCCTATGCCGCGGACGCCGCCATTACCAAGCATCTGGCGCGCTTCCTTTCGCAGCAGGTGCAAGGCAGCCCGGACTTGGAGCAGATTCACCGCGGCCGCAGCGGATTCGCCTGTCCAACGCACGTCCTTTTCAATGGCGGGGTAATGAAGGCGCCGGTGCTACGCGAACGGTTGATCGAAGTGCTCAGCACCTGGGTGCGTCAAGAGGGTTTTGACCCGCTGGGCCCGCGGCAGATTCTGGATGCTCCCGATCTCGAACACGCCGTGGCCCGCGGCGCCGCCTATTACGGTAAGGCTCGGAGGGGGCAGGGCGTGCGCATCCGCAGCGGCGCCTCGCGCACCTACTACATCGGCATCGAGAGCGCGCTGCCCGCGGTGCCGGGAATGGAAGCGCCGCTGAAGGCTCTCTGCGTTGTTCCCTTCGGCATGGAAGAGGGAACGGAGGCGGAAATTCCCGGCAGGGAGTTCGGCCTCGTCGTGGGCGAGCCTGCGGAATTCCGCTTCCTCAGCTCAGTGGTGCGGAAACAAGATCAGATCGGCAGCCTTCTGGAAGATTGGGGCGAGGAGCTTGAGGAGTTGAGCCCGCTGGAAGTGACCCTCAAATTGGACGGCCGGGAGGGCGCCGTCGTTCCCGCTCGCCTGCAAACCCGCGTCACCGAACTCGGCACACTCGAAGTCTGGTGCGTCTCGCGCGATGGTGCCCAGCGCTGGAAACTGGAACTGAATATTCGGGAGAAGAGCGAAAGCTGATGGGCGGACGAGGCGGGGACGCCCTCCCCGGCGCACCTCCCCGCATCGCAATAAGCAATGCCAGAGTCCAGTCGTTACACCATCGGAATCGATTTGGGCACCACCAATTCCGTCGTGGCCTACGTCGACCATGGTGGTGACCACCCGCAGAGCTCGTCCGCCATTCAAATCTTTCCCGTCCCGCAGTTGGTGTCAGGCAGCGAGGTCCGCGCGCTGCCCACGCTGCCCTCTTTCCTGTACTTTCCCGACGAAGTCGACTTCTCCGTGGGAGGCATGAAACTCCCGTGGAACGAGCGGCCTGACGCCGTCGTTGGCATACTGGCGCGCGATTACGGAGCGTTGGTGCCCGGGCGGCAAGTCTCATCGGCAAAGTCCTGGCTCTGCCACGACGCCGTCGATCGCCGCTCGAAGCTGCTGCCCTGGGGAGCCGAACCGCCCGATCCCATGATTTCGCCGGTCGAGGCTTCCGCCCGCTACCTGATACATCTGCGCGATGCGTGGGATCACACGCAGGCGGCTTCCGGCGACGCAGGCGCCCGTTTCGGGAATCAGGAAATCGTTCTGACCATCCCGGCCTCATTCGACGAAGAGGCCCGCGAGTTGACGGTTGAGGCGGCGCGCCAGGCGGGTCTGGATAAGCTGACTCTGCTGGAAGAACCGCTGGCCGCTTTCTACGCGTGGATAGCGGGGCATCAAGACGCTCTAAATTTTCCCCCCTCGGGTGGGAAGGTACGGCGGAGCCGCGGTGTACCCCCGTCACGCCGCGGCGAACTCCACGATGGCGAGTTGGTGCTGATTTGCGACGTGGGAGGCGGCACATCAGACTTCAGCCTGATTCGCGTCCGCGTCGTTGACGGCCAGGTGCAGCTTCAACGCACCGCCATTGGTGAGCATTTGTTATTGGGAGGAGACAACCTTGACCTGGCGCTGGCGCGGCGCGTGGAAGAAAGACTCCAAGGTCGGAAGCTGGGGCCGCGCCAAAGCCAGGCTTTACGCCGGGCCTGCTGCGCCGCCAAGGAACGGTTGCTGAGCGAGCCGGACCTTGATCGCCTTCCCATCAGTCTTCTGGGCAGCGGCCGATATCTTGTGGGCGGCACGCGCACAACGGAACTGACCCGTGACGAGGTGTTCGAGATTTTGAGCGGCGGCTTCCTGCCGCTCACCGCCCCGGCTGACCTGCCGGTTAACGAAAAGCGCGTGGGTCTGCGCGAACTCGGATTGCCGTATGCCAGCGACCCGGCCATTACCAGGCATTTGGCTTCCTTTCTGGCGCGAGCGGCCGCGGCGGCCGGGTCTGGCACGGCGTCACCTGACGATACCGCCGGCGGCCCGCCAATGGCACGCCCGGACGCCATCCTTTTCAATGGCGGATTTTTTGCGCCGGCCGTCACGCGGGAGAAGGTCGTGGAGGCCGTAGCCGGCTGGTTCAAAACGGAGCAGGGCGAGTGGCGCCCGAGAGTCCTGACCAATCAAGCCCCCGAAAGCTCGGTGGCCATTGGCGCCGCGTATTACGGCCGCGTGCGGCGCGTAGGCGGTCTCCGCATCAGGGCGGGGAGCGCGCGCACTTACTATATCGGCGTGCAAGCGGTCCAGCGTCTGCAGGCGGTTTGCGTACTTCCCGCCGGGGTTGAAGAGGGCACGACGCTGCCCCTCGCCAACCGTGAATTCGCGGTCCTCACCAACCGGCCCGTGACATTTACGCTCTACAGTTCGACGACTCGCCGTGAAGCACACGGCGAATTGGCGATCTTCGACAAGGAGGAAATGCATCGCCACGCTCCGCTCGTCACCCTGCTACGCTTCGGCAAGAAGTCGCGCCAACTCGAGCTGGGCGTGCAGTTGACCGCCAGCTTTACGGAGGTGGGAACGCTCGAACTCTGGTGCGAGTCGCTCAAGACCCAGCACCGCTGGCGCCTGCAATTTGAATTGCGCGGCGACCCGGCACAGACTTCCATCGCCCCGGTTGCGGAGCACGCGCCAGCTCCCGTCCCGAAAGAGCTGCTGGAGTCCGCGGAAAAACTGCTTCGCGCCGTCTTCGGCCCGTCGCACGGCCCCGCCGGAAGCGAAGAGGCCGGGCCGGAAACCATCATGTCCAGGCTGGAGTCGGCGCTCGGCCGCAACAAGGATTCCTGGCCCGCCGCCGCCATTCGCAAGCTCTGCGACACTCTTGCCGAACTCGGGAGCGGGCGCGCCAAGAGCCGTCGCCACGAAGCTCGCTGGCTCAACCTGTTTGGCTTCTGCCTGCGCCCGGGGTTTGGCGCTCTGCTTGACGATTGGCGCATCAACCAGGCGCG
>CAZCVY010000251.1:0-9850 GCA_964501985.1 uncultured Acidobacteriota bacterium
AGGCCTGGGAGGATCGCACCGTCGCCGCCATGTCCTCACCCGGCACTTTGATGTTGTTGAGCGCCAAGCCGTCACGGATGCGCTGGGAGCGCCGCATCCGCCAGAATGTTTCTCCCATTTGCTCGACCAGATGGCTCTCCAAACCGAGTTGCAAATCCTCCAGCAGGGATTCCATCATCCGCCGGTACTCGCGCGGGTCCTCCCCCATCCCCATGAGAACTTCGAACCGGGAGTCTTTCATGAAGCCCTTGCGGAAATCGGGCACGGTGGGGGTAACCTCGGCATCCGGGGTCGATCCCGCCGGAGCGCTCGCGGCGCTCACCTCCTGCTCGTGTAGATTGGGTAATTGCGGATCGCCTTCGCGGGGCATAGGTCTTCCTTAATACTTAACTACTAATATACACTAGATGATTATACATGTATGTAATGACTTTAGTCAAGCGCAATCGTGAACTAGATGTGTATACTTTCGAGTTGACAAAATGGCCGCCCAAAGAGAGGTGATCCAACGACGCCCTGGTTTTCGAGCCCCAACGGGAGATCTAACAAAGCAAGGCAGCACGAAGGCGGCCGCAGTTTGGCTCCCTCTGCGGTTCTTAGCATGGAACCATGAACAACTGCATTGATGACAAAACGTGAAACCTCGTGGACGGGCGACGAGCCGCACAGGAACGCAAAGAACGCGTGCCTCTGCATTGCAAGTTCGTAAATTCGTGTTTTTTTGGCAAGAATTTTTGATGCTAGTGCGCGGAAGCGGTATTGGTATTGGCACTGGACACATCGACATTCTAGGTGACCGGGGAGTAAGGGAAAATTCACCGCAGAGAGCACGGAGCCCACGGAGAAAAACTTGCTCGGTGTTTTGCCTCCGTGGTCTCTGTGGCCTCTGTGGTGATCCTGTTTGGTTGCGGCTCCGCCGCGCTGCGCTACCCCACTGCGACCAATGAGAGAGACCCGCGCCTGACGCCATCATGTGAAGTGGGAGGCGGGTGAAGAGCCGCGGACCTCAACGCCGGAGGTCGCGCTACGATAATCTTGCATTCCGTTTTCGCGTTGGAAATCATCTATGGACCCATGAGTTCGGCTCGGACATGGGACTTTCGCAAACTACCTACGGCCGCGGTGTTATCCATTCTCTGCGCCCTGTGCTTCGCCCGCCCCTGCTTTTCATATTCGGTTATCATGCATGAAGCGATCGTCGATGCTGAGTGGGATAACTCGATCAGGCCCTTCCTGCTCCACCGCTTTCCGAGCGCAACACCCGAGGAGTTAGGCGAAGCCAAGTCGTATGCCTACGGGGGCTCGGTCATCCAGGATCTGGGTTACTACCCCTTGGGCAGCCAATTCTTCAGTCACCTCACGCATTACGTTCGAACCGGCGACTTCGTCCAGGCGCTTTTCCAGGAATCCCAGGACATCAATGACTATGCTTTCGCGCTGGGAGCGCTCTCGCACTATTGTGCCGACGTTCAAGGTCATTCCGTCGGCATCAACCGCGCCGTCCCGCTCTTGTACCCCAAGCTGCGCAGGAAATATGGCGACATCATGACGTGGGAGGACAGTCCTTATGCGCACGTGTTGACGGAGTTTGGATTCGACACCCTGGAAGTCGCGGCGGGACACGTGGCGCCGCAGAAGTATCACGACTGGATCGGCTTTCGCGTGCCGAAACTGGTTTTGCAGCGCGCGTTCCGTCGGACCTATGGTCTGGAACTCAAAGATCAGGTGGTGTCCACGCGCCTCACGCTTGCCGCCTACCGGGAATCCGCCAGTCACATCATTCCGGCAATGACCCGAGTGGCCTGGGCGCTCAAAGAAAAAACCCTGGATGAAAGCGCAGGCAGTGTGCACCATAAATCGCTTTTCCACTTGCGCCACGCGGACATCGAGGCTTCGTGGGAGAAAACGCGCACAAGACCCGGGATAGGAGACAAGCTGACAGCTTCGATTTTTAGATTAGTGCCGAAGGTTGGCCCACTTGACGTCCTGCAATTCCACCCGCCTACCGATGAGACGGCGCAACTGTTCGCCGACAGCCTGAAAGCTACGATTGCGGATTATGAATCAAGAATAGGGGATCCCCGGTTCGATCTGCCCGCCATCAACCTCGACACAGGGCAGCCAATCCGCCCGGGCGAGTATCGCTATTGTGACGGGGCTTTTGCCCAACTGCTTCACAAGTTGGAACTTGTCCACTTCGCTGGCACGCCCCCTGCGCTTCGCGACAACTTATTAAGTTTTTACCGCGATACCTCGCGTAATACTCTGCGGAGGAAGCCCCGGCATTGGCGGCGTGCCATGCGGGATCTCAAAGAATTGAGCGCGGCCACCACCAAATGACCAATCGTAGCGCGGCCCCGGTATTGGGGTCCGCGGCTGTTGTCATGCGCCAATTTCGGGGTAAGTGCTCGAAACTCCGGGGGCTTGGCGTACGGCCGCTTCGCCGCCTTCGAGTTTATACATAGCTTTGTCCCACTGCCATTGCAGTAAAACCTTCCAGTTCGGAACCGCCATCTGCGCCCGTTTCGCCACTTTCCAGCCAAAAACCGGGGCCATCCACGCATATTTGGAGCGCAAGCGGGGCACCTCCAGGCGGCCCCGGAGTTGCGCCGCCAGACTTTGGAGTTCCGCCACAAGGTCAGGCCGTTCCGGATAGAAATAGAAGTACCAATTCTGGAGGTAGGTCAAGCACGCTTTTCGGACGCGATCGCTCTCTTCCAGCAAGCGCAGGTACTGAATGTGCAATTTCATGGAAAGCAGAAGCGAATCCTTTTTCCGATCGGATTTGCCAATCGTGCGGACGCTTCCTCCCCCCGTGAACCTGTAGTAGCTTCCGGTTCCAGGTACGAAACGCGTACCTTCGGAGGCCAGAAGCACTCGGGCAAAATACTCGCCGTCTTGATCGTAGTGCAGGCGGGTATCCCATCCCCCGGCCGCCTCGGCAAGTTCCCTGCTCACCAGCCAGGTTGAGTTTCCCATGTGGACGTTTTCGCCCAACTTTTTCAAGAGCCACTCCACCGGCGTAAGGTCCTGGCACAGGGAGTTCTGCACGAAGCGGGCGTGCCGGGTGCGATAGAATAAGGGGGCCCACGGCGAGGAGAGCAGGATCCGCTTGCTATCGCCTTCCCGCAACGCCTCGAGTTGCCGCTCGATCTTGTCCGCCGCCAGAAGATCGTCCGCGTCCAGATACTGGATGTAGTCCCCTTGGCATTGCCGGAAGGCATGATTTTGCGCCGCCGATTGCCCCTGGTTCTCCGTGGAGAGCACCCGTACCCCGCTCGAGGCGTATCGCCGCGCCACTTCGGCCGTCTGATCTGTGGACCCGTCGTCCACCACGACGACCTCCTTGCGTTGCCAGGTTTGGCCAAGAGCGGACTCGAGAGTCTCGGCAATCCACTCTTCGGCGTTATGCGCGGGGATGAGAATTGAGACCAACGGTTTCATGACTCAACCAGAAACTCAAGATTTTATCCAGAAGCCGGAGCCATGCGGTGCATCACGAATGGCCGGCGCAAAGACATGGACCTTCTCCACGCGTCGCAAGGCCTTCCCTCCCCGCCGGATGAGCGCCGTCTGAATCGTCGCGCAAGCGGGGCGAGGGGAAAGCATCCTGAATCCCCCGGATGGATCTTTTCCCTTGCGTCCGAAAAGCGACGAGGGTCCGAAGGTCGAGCTTGGCCGAAATTTCCGATTTGGATTTCTTGTTCATGCGAATCGTACGCTTTTCCTGCAGCCGACACAACGAGATTTTGCGAGAAAACATAGTATTCATATGGGAGATATTAACTTTGGTCTTCTCAAGTCAAGTGTGTTAGCGAGTAACGGCAACGCGGGCCCCCGGTTTTGGGGCCCGCGGCCCTTGTATTGCGATAACGGTGAATCTCGAAGTGAGGGTGGGTCCTTGGCTTACAATTACGGCAAATAACGAATGCGGCGCTCCGGCCCGCACGTGGTGAAGCGAGAGGTTAGCGGAGCGCCGCGGACCTCAATTGCGGAGGCGCGCGCTACGCTCGCTGGCCGCCGCGGAGTGCCATACGCCTGAAGAAGGTCCTAAAAAAGCTCGGTGAGAATAGCCGTCTTTCAATGAGGCGGTTCGGCGGAACGCTCGGCCGGACTCAATGAAGTCACCAGCCAAACCAATTGCGAAAAAGGCGCGAACATCACGGGGAATTGGCAAGTGGGTGGGACTCCCAAAGGTTTGGCGTTCGTGGCGATGGCGACCCAAACACCCACATCGTCGGTTTCGAGTACAGTTCCCGTCAGGGTGACGTCGTCAGAAGTTCGGATGGTGACCTGGCGATTTAATAGTTTCTTTTTCATGGCCCTCCCTTCATCACATTGCGACTTTGCCTGCCATGGTCCTCCGTACTGGTTAATTCTCGCAGGCCGCACCCGCCGTGTGTCATTCCCGCTGCCATCGCCGGGAAATCGCATCGTCGCGTGAACCCGCACGGAGCTGAAACAAGCAGAGTGTAGCGCAACACGGGGCTTTCGCGAAACCTTGACCGTTATCTCGAATCGGGCCATATTGAGAATGTCTGCCGCCGAGGCAGACATCAGAACTCACAGCTTTCGTGCGTACCGAAAGGCGCCCGTCAAGGAGATGGTAAGGCTCCCCATGCGTAGATTGATGGCAATTGCGGTTTTCCTTTTTCTTGGCAACATGGCTCACGCGCAAGACGCCGTCGTGCCCGGCTGGAGGCTCGTGTGGTCGGATGAGTTTAATTACGTCGGGCACCCGGACCCGGCGAAATGGGGATACGAAGAAGGGTACGTCCGTCACAACGAACTGCAATATTACACGGTCAACCGCCTGGAGAATGCCCGCGCGGATGGCAACAACCTCGTGATCGAACTGCGCAAGGAGACGCCCGATAGCTTTTTGCCCACGTCCATCAACGACGAGTGGCATCGATACACCTCCGCCAGCCTCAACACCCGCAACACCGCCTCGTGGACCTATGGGCGATTTCAGATCCGGGCCAAGATGCCCCAAGGCAAAGGCACCTGGCCAGCCCTCTGGTTTCTCAGCCCCCTGCGGACGCCGAATGTTCCGGGGCCTCCCCAGGCGCGGCAGCCTGACGGCAGCGAGGTTCAGGGTCCGCGGCGAGGGCCGGGCGATGGCGAATCGTCCCTCGGCGAGATCGATCTCATGGAAAGCTGGGGAAGCCGGCCCAACCTCATCTCTGTCCACATCCATAGCAGCAAATGGCCGAACCCGTCGACGACCGTTCCCGTCGATGACTTGTACAACACGTTCCACGTTTACGCCGTGGAATGGTATGCGGACCACATGGACTTTTTCCTGGACGACAAAAAGATTCTGACCTACACAAAGGACGAAGCCGTGGGTTGGAGCTTCGACCATCCCATGTACCTGATCATGAATCTGGCGTGTGGCGGCCCCGACGAACCCGCCCCCGATGACGCCAAGCTGCCTCAATTCATGACGGTGGATTACGTTCGCGTTTATCAACAAGTTCGTTAACACATGACTGGGTGAATACCTTCGGGTTCACTTTCTGCGCGCGACCCCCCATGCCGTGGTAGAATAAGCCCAACTGCGCCGAGTTCAATCAATGATCGCTTAGCACGCTGAGGCGAAAACTTTGAATCTTCCCGGCTCGAGATTCGGGGACGATGAGGGAAGAAGCAAGTTAGGAGGCCAATCCGTATGAAGCTCTGCCTTGATTGTGGAGCCGTTGCGCTGCCGAAACAGTGCAAGCCCGGCTCAACGGGAGCGGAAATTGCGTTATGGGTGCTCTTCCTTGTTCCAGGGGTGGCTTATTCCATCTGGAGAATGACTTCTCGGTATGAGGGATGCTCGAAGTGCGGGAGCAGGCGCATCGTACCGGCCGGTGAGAATATGGCCCAAACCGCCCTGGGCAGACTGACGCCAGTGCCGTCGTCGCAGTCGTGGTTTTGCGAGGCGTGCGGAAAACCCATCTTTAAGGGCGGGCGTTTCTGCGAAAGCTGCGGGGATCTGGTCGCCGGAGCCAACAAGGGCGCATCGACGCGATAGATTGCCGTTCCTCGAGTTCACCTGGTTATGAAATGTTGTTGGCCCATGTTCCGCCGTTCCGGGATGTGTGGCTGTCTGCCCCGGCAGGAACTGGGTACCCGCGCTCTCCCCCACCGCACCCCTTTAGCGACTCTTCACTCCCACGCGACCGGCGGCATGATGGAACAAATAGAACAACGCGTATGAAATCGAAATTGCTTGGAATACCTCTCGCGCTTTGGATGGATGGCAATCTCTGGGATAAGCTTTCGAATGCCTCGCCTCTATTGATCTTCGGACTCTTCGTAGATGTTGGCATGATCTTCTACGGAGTGTATTTGCAGAGAAACCCGCGTCTGAAGGTTGGAGGAATTGTTTTAATTGTTCTAGGCGCAATCAACCTCATCTACGAACTCAACAAAATACTGACCACGCAGTAAAACATAATTCTCGCCCGGAATCCTACACGAATGGGTCCTCGATAAACCGTACGAACGTACTCTGGCACGAGGCTTCAAAGAGCCATAAGCTATTGAGCGTCCTGGCTGACGGCATGGCTCGTAGGACACCCTTGTTGGCGAGTAGGCCAATGATGTATACGGCGAAATGATCCGCGAAGGGACGAGGTAACGTGAAGCGGCTTCTCGTTGGCGCGATATCCTTGTCGATGGCGGCCTTGACGAATCCCGGCTTCGCCCGGGAGACGGCGCCCAGGACTGTCCAGGGCTTACTCTCGGAGTTCACCTGCCCCTTTGGCGCCAGCCCCGCGGCGTGCGAGTCCTTCCTGGAATTGGCGCGCAGGGATGGCAACCTGCACTCATACCTGGCGGTACCGCTCGTCCTGGCCAAGGCCAAGGGGTTCGCTGACACGTTCGTAGTATTCGACGGGCTTTCCGACACGTTTTGGGTCATCTTCCAATTGTACACAGCGAAGACAGGCAACACATTCTGGGCCTATGCCGAGTACAAGGGCGGAATGTTAATGACCACCGACTACGCCACCGTTACCAAAGGCCGATCATTCGGGTTCGTCCACCCGGACAGAGGCATCGACGTGGCGTTCACGAAGGATGGGGTAATTAGAGCCCGGCAGACATACACGGTCGGAGACAACGACCCGGCGGCAACGAACCTCAGCATTTCGCTGGCCACGCTGAAGACAACGATCGCCGTCTCCGCCGGAGGTCGAGACATCGTGGAGCCATTCGTCACGAAGGCAATCTGGTACAACAACCGGAAGTAAACGCTGCTCCCAATCAATGTCCAGGCGGAGGAGCGGCCTCTTGCCCGGCACAACGAAAGCCGTAGGTGTTGAACTTGTTGGTGGGACGATTCGCGAAGCGGTGAGCCACGTTTACGCTCAAGGGAATATCGTCCCAGGCCGCGCCACGCAGACCCCGCTCATCCCCGCTCGCCGGCCCCTTGGGGTCTTGCGAGGGGCTGCTCTCATAGTACTCCTCGCCGTTCCAGTCGTTCACCCACTCATACACGTTCCCCAGCATGTCGTACAACCCGAAACCGTTGGCCCGCTTCAAGCCGACATCATGCATGCGGTTGCCGTTTCTGTTCAACCCTTCCTCGAAGGCGCCGGGCGTCGAGTTATCGATTAGGTCTTCCTTCCAAATCCTGGCACTGTCGAAGTGTTGCCGCCCGCTGTTATCAGCGTACCAGGCGATTTCGTCCAGGTTGCCGTACCGCGGTGCCGTGCTGCCCGCTCGGGCCGCATACTCCCACTCGGCTTCCGTCGGCAGCCGTCCTCCCGCCCAGCGGCAGTAGGCCTGGGCGTCATCCCAAGACACATCGACAATGGGCATGGCCTCGTCGCGCCACCCCGGGTTGAGTGGCCTCCCAATACCATTCATAGGCTCAGGTGGCATTTGCCCTCCTGTCGCCATGGCGAAGCGTTTGTAGGCGCCCACCGTCACTACCGTCTGCCCCAGCCAGAAGCCTTCCGTGATGGTCACCCGATGCGCGGGTTCCGCGTCACTCTCACATTCGTCGTCCCCCGGCGAGCAACCCATCATAAAAGTCCCGGCTGGAATCCAGACGTACTTGAGCCCCTCTATAATGTTCGTCTTTACCGTCCCTGGCGCAGGATCACCCGTTGCGGCCGATTTTGCAATTTTGGGCGCCACCTCAGTGTGAATCTGGGCAGACGCCCCCGAGCAGCAGATCAGCACGAAAGTCAAAGCCACCAGCACGTAGCGGCTCTTTATACGCATGTCATTGGGTCCCCGGTAGGAAGTGTAGTCGCTGCGAATCTTACCACGGCTCGCGCACTAGCGCAGAGCCCGGTTCTTGTGTCCGTGACCTCGTTCCAGACACCATTCTTTTTTTTGCAATGTTGACGTGCCACCCAACCCGCTGCGGGGCACGTAAAACTGAATCCGATCAAGCCCGACTGAAGAAGTGGGATGCAGTGAGTCCCAAACCGAATCCGACGCTCGTAAAGGCATTGGACTCGTTGACCTTTGCCTCGCCGAACTGATCCGTAAAGATTCGGCGGATGACGGGAACTTGAGACGATCCCCCGGTAATGAACACTGCATCGACATCGTCCAATTTCATTTTTGCCGCTTCCACCACTTCTCCTATGCACACTCTCAGGCTTCTTGTTTCATCAGCAATTGCTTTTTCGAACTGTCGCCGGGTGACAACAACATCGAAAGCGTCGTGGCCGTATTCAAAAACAATGTGAGCCGAGTCCTGTTCGGAAAGCTGGCATTTCGCCGCTTCCACAGTCTCGATTAACTTAAACTCGCCGCTGTACTTTAGAAGCTCCACGATCTTATGAAGACGCAGATGGGCAATTCTGGGGCGATAGTCAGTGCCTCGCAGCAGGTGTACTCGTTGGGGATCACAGAGCACATGGAAGATATCTTGCGGCATCGAGAATTTCCTGGTTCTATCAATAAAACTTGCAATGGGGTCGTTTGAACCGAAATGCGGAGCAACGCTCATGTATGCAAGGCGGGCGGTGAAAACGTCACCTCCAATCGGGAGACCCCTGACAGCGATTACATCCGCCCGCCGATCCGCTTCGGGCGAGACACCGCCCCGCAAGCGCATCACCGCGAAGTCTGACGTTCCTCCACCCAGATCGCCGATGAGAACTCGCTTCTCCTCTCCCAAAGAAAGAGTGTTTTCAAACGCGAGTGCTGCGGCAATGGGCTCAAGCTGAAACACGATCTGCTTGAATCCTGCGAGTCGAGCGGCCTGTTCCAACTGGTGCTGTGCCGTTTCACTTCTCTTGTCGGATACGAAAACGACCGGCCTTCCCAGCACAATGTTGGTAATGGTGCTCCTGAAATGCGCCTCGGCTCTCCGCTTCATTTCCCTCAGGATGACGCTGATGAGTTCGGCCAAAGTATAGTGCTTGCTATGAATGTAGGTTCCCAGATCGCTTCCGAGGTGCGATTTGAGGGATCGCATAAAGCGCCCCTTCGGCTCTCCCTCCTCTTCGATGTCTCGTCGATAATGCTGATACGCTTCTCCTCCTACTAAAGGAGGTCTCCCTCTCATGGTCGGGAAGTAAATGGCGGATCGCAAAATGGTAGGTGGATGGAAGCTGGGATCGATATTGAACGTTTCCACCGTTCCGTGCTTCGACACGCCTACAACGGTCGAGTTGCTAGTGCCAAAGTCAATCCCTGCGTACATGACGACCTCGCCGGCATATTCGACAGACAAGCGGAAAACCGCTTCGAAAGTGGTTAACGCGTTATGGAAGATGTGAATGGGGTACGATCTAGTACCGCTCGGAAATCCTCTACCCTTTCGAACCGCTTCAAAACGCTGGCGGGGACGACGGGACTCGAACCCGCGACCTCATGCGTGACAGGCATGCGT
>CAZCVY010000252.1:0-9830 GCA_964501985.1 uncultured Acidobacteriota bacterium
GAGATCAGCAAGACCATGATCTGGCCGCGAAAATCGTCCAGGGGCAGAAAGCGCTGCTTCTCGGCGGGCGCCGGCGACCGATTGACTACGCCTGGCGCCGCGAGCGTATTCTCCGGAATGGCTTCCCCGGGCCCTTCTGAGGCATGGTTGATGGAAGTTATGACTGCGATTCGACTGTCATCCATTTCTATTCCCACCTCTCTGGCCCGCCTTAGCATTCTACGTCCATCTGCGGGTATTCGCTATGAATGCCAATAGTCAAGGCCGGGAGCTTATAGCGTATCACGCCCAAACGCAATGGACTTGGGGTTCGCGGGAAGGAAAAGATTCACCACGGAGACACGGAGGCCACGGAGATAAGGACTCCAGATAACACGGATAGAGATTATGGGCCAACTGGATCATTGATCGGCCATTCTCTTCTTAGGTCTTCACTGTGACCTCCGTGTCTCTGTGGTGAAGCTTTCTCTACGCCGGGATTATTATCTTTGCGCCTATCCGCAGGGTTCCATCTTCGTCATGTACCTCCACTCGCTAAGAATTGGTTGCCGATTTCGCGAGAATGTGGGATAAACCCCGGCGAGGTGAATCCATGAAACGACGTGCATTTCTACAGCAAACCGTTGCCGCTCCTGCCTACGCCGGCCTCGCAGCCTACGCCCTGAATGCGGAGGCAATCCCCGCCGCCGATTTGCCCGCGGGTCGCTACACCCCTGGCCGGATCGTCAACGAATACAACCTGCTGGTGCCCGGCGAGGCGGACGAGCTCAAAAACTCCCCGCGCCTACACTCTTTTAGTGGCGGCAAGGCAGAAGTGCTTTGGGGCAACGAAAAGAAGTCGATGGCGCCGGGTGAAGTAATTGGCGGGTGGGAATTGGTGGCGATCGTCCCTTGGATGAACGGAACTCCAACGGCGGTTTTCGAGAAGAACGTCACGCACCAGGGGGTCATTTTGTACGTAACCGCGATGGGCGAGATCGCGAGGATTCCCAAACGTCTTGGCAAACTGGACCGCGTCGAACCACGGCCCACGTCCACGCCGCATAACGTGAAATTCGAGCGGCCCGCGCAGTACATCGCCGGTCCCGACGTTTGCGGCGACTACATCCTAAACTCCGCCGAAGACCCTTGCTATGAAAACGTCGCAGCGCTGGGCGCGGAGTTTATCGGCTGGACGCTCGTGTCGAATGAAGAGTCAGGGCCGGAGCGCTCATTGTTTCTCGAAGCCGATGGAACATCCCGCCAATTGGCCGCCGACCCGCAGGCGACTTGGGCGCCCGACACCATGGGTAGGCTTTTCGACCCGCGCCGTTCCCTGCCTTCCGAGTACATGTACGATTACGTTCCCGGTTATAGCAAGCGCACTCTGCTGGGAGGATTTCTTCCCGCCGCCGACATTGGAGTGTGGAATCCCCATTACAAAGTCGGGTACGAGGTCATGGTGATCCTTCCCGATGGCGCGGAGGCCCGGCCCATGGGGCGCGTGCGCGCTCAACTTCCGAGGGACTCGGACGGCAAACCCATTCCTGCCGGGGACCCCAACTCCGGCGAACCCCTGCCGGCCACAGGGTTTGTCGACCGATATTGGAACTGTTCGGCGGAAGAGTTCTTCTCGGTACTGGCAGGCATCTGGAACCGGTGGCACAACTTTTTCGCTGCGGGCATGCAGGTGGAGATTCCGGATCAATGGCTCGCCGAAGCTGCCCGCGCGGGTATTGTGCTTTCGCGGTGCAGTTACCATGGACTCGATCCCACCTACCAGATTGGCGAAGGCACCTATACCAAGATCCCCGCACGGAGCCACGCGCTGTTTCCGGTGGCGCATTATGAATTCGTCTGGACGCAACAGTTGTGGGGGCACGCGGAGCAGGTTGAGCCTCACTTCCAGCATTATCTCGATCATTACATCCTTCCCGACGGGAACTTTCTTTACAACACGCAGGACCAGGTGGAAGCGCCGCTGAATGCTGGCATTTTCCTGGAGAACTCCGCGCGCGCCTACGACCACACGGGAAACGTTGAAGCATTGCGCAAGCGGCTGCCGATTCTGCGGAGGATGCTCGACTTCGTGGTGCGCCGCTATCGCTATTCTCAGGAAGCCTTCCCCGTCGGCGACCCTCGCCACGGCCTGATTTGGGGCTCCGCCGAAGCGGATAACGGCGATCCACAAAATGACTTTCCGGAGTCTCATCCGTACTATTACCAGAACGCCACGTGGACGTGGCGCGGGCTCAAGGAACATGCTCGCTGCCTCAAACGAGCGGGGCAGGAAAGTCAGGACGCGGACTTGCAGCGGGAATCAGCGGAAATGGAAAAGCTTGCCGCGGAGATGCGCGCTGATATCGAGCAATCTCTCGCGCGGACTCTTGCCGACAGGAATCCGGAGATGAAGCAGGCCGGCATCACTCCGTTCACCCCGTTCGACACGGAGCGTCAACCGAGCGAACTCCAGGACTATGAAAACCACCGTTACATGATGGATTGGTGGACCAGCGACTGGGGTGACCCCGCTCTGGATGCCGGCCACTTCGCGCACCGCCACCTCGCGGGGCTCCAGATTATGGGAATGAACCGTGATGGTAGCCGGCACGGGACTTCTAACTTCATGGAGCATGGCACCCTGGCCGGGCGCATCCGGCAGGACGATTATCGCCCGTTCCTTCTCGCCCTCTATGGGAATCTCTGCTTCGCCATGGATTCGGGGAACCGCTACGCTCCCGAGGATGCTCTCTTGCCGGGAAACTACCCGGGGGAGGGATTTCCGTCTTCATGGTCGGCGGTAATCAACAGCACGCTCCAACCGGCGATGGGACTGCGCTGGCTGTTGTGCTACGAAGAGCACGACCGAGATGTTGTCCATCTTCAGAAAGCCGCGCCCCAGCACTGGTTCAGTCCCGGCGAGGCGATTCGAGTCCGAAACTGCCCCACGCGCTTCGGGGCGATTAGCTGGACCACTCAGACCTTCCACGTCTCGGGGGGATCGGCGCGATGGAAGATCGAAGTGACGTTTGTCAGGCCCTGTGAAGCCGACCTTGTGATCCACATCCACCCGCCCGACCGAAGACCGTTGCGTTCGGTATCGCTTGGGGAGCTCCATCCTAGCTACGTTGTCGTCGCAGCGAAACTGCTGGAAGGGAACACCCACATCGAAATTGAAGTCACGTAGGCTGAGGGAAAGGAGACCTTATCTAAGGGGATTTCCGATAAATCCTATATTCGATAATATTTTCATATTCAGATTCTTATATCAAGAACATTAAGTTATACTTGATATTTCTTTGGGGCTCGGGTGTTGTCGCAAAACTGCCGGTTTGGCCCAAACATGCTGACCTCTATCAGGCTTGAGCGGTCGTTGGGTAAGCGCCGCTGAGGGACAATTTCGGCGAGGGATTTGAAATCGGCGTTCGGACCACGCCAGACCTTAACCATAACATTCGATTACATGCTTTATTAAATAGATTAATTGTAGGATATTTTTTCTTAGTGTTGGGCTTTGTCATGCAGTTCCCTTAAGGATTCCCCGCGCAGGCGCAGGGCCCCTCACATACCTCTAATGGCACGGCCTGCCGGACTTGATTTCGCGCGGGTGGGACACATCTACCACTGCGGTCAAAGTCCCGCGCCATGGCTAGGCTTTCGGACTTCGAAACGTCAGTTTCCCGGCGCAGCATGGCGCGGTCCGATCGTTCCCGCTCTCAGCGCCAATCGGCCAGTAAAAAGAACTCGCTTGACAAATGTGAAACGGCTGTTTCATACTGCCGTTTGGAACAGGTGTTTATCTCTCGCTATGCCAAGAATCAGGGATGTAAATGACAATGAAACCCGCAGCCGCGTACTAAAGGCTGCGGCGCGCCTTTTTGCGGAACGCGGCTTCAACCACGTCAGCGTTCGAGCGATCTGTAAGGAGGCGGGGTCGAACGTGGCCGCCGTCAATTACCACTTTGGCGACAAGCTGGGCCTCTACCGGGAACTCATTGGGACGGTCGCCGAGGGAATGAACGACGGCAAAATTGGCGCGCTAAAATCAGGCGCTGGACAACCCCCGGAAGAGCAATTGCGCGCTTACATCCGAGGCTTCCTGCATCAGCTTCTGGACCAGAATCTTAAGGAGACGTGCTGGCTGGATAAACTGATTGCCCGGGAGACTGCGGAGCCGACGGCGGCGGTGGATTTGATCATCGAGAAGGGCATCAAGCCTGCGGCTGAGCGCTTGAACAAGCTGGTTAGCGAGGTCATGAATCTGCCCGCACAAGATCCGCGTGTTTTTCTCAGCGCGGGCGCCATTCAGGGGCTTTGCCTCTGGTATCGGACCTCGCGGCCTGTGGCGGAGCGCATGTTTCCGGAACTGAAATTTACGCCAGATCGTATCGATAGTTTGGCGCGGTTTGTCGCCGATTTTTCGCTGGCAGGGATGAGGGACCTCGTGCAAAATGGGACAGCATACGATGGAGTCCCGGGCGTTCGCACCGCCCGGTAAATCCACCGTCGAGGGCTGGGAAGTCTTTCTAAAACCTTTGGAGTTCGAGGGCATCAGTAGGGCATATGCCGGTCGCCGACCTCTCTTCGCTGAAAATCGATGATTCCCACCGCTCGGGCGGGTCAGGGGGGAAGTTCTGGCGAATTTTCTCCGCCTCACTGGGCGTAGTGGTCCTGGTGGCGGGAGGCGTGTTCGCACTACGAACCCGGCAGCCGATGGTGGAGGTCGTCGCCGCGCGTCCGGCAAACACCCAGGAGGCCGAGACACTTCTTAATGCCAGCGGCTATGTCACCCCGCGCCGGCGCGCAACTGTGGCCGCAAAAATCACCGGTCGGGTCACGAGCGTTCAGTTTGACGAAGGTATGAACGTCAAGGAAGGGCAGATCCTCACGACGCTCGACGACTCGGACATGCGGCGGGCCCTCGACGCCGCCATGGCGGATCGCAAAGCGTCGCAGGGGGCGATCGCCGATTACCAGGTGCAGTTGAGATACGCGGAAATCGCTCTACACCGCACCACCGAGCTTCGAGATGCCCAGGTGTCGAGTCAGGACGCCCTTGATATCGCGGCCACTAACGTGGATAGTCTCAAAGCCAAGATCGCCTTGGCGAAGGACCAGGTGGAAGCCTCGGCGACGCGCATCGAGCAGGCCCAGCAGAACATCGACAACTGCGTCATTCGCGCGCCCTTCAGCGGAATTATCGTCTCGAAGGACGCCCAGGTGGGAGAGATGGTCTCACCCCTTTCCGCTGGCGGAGGCTTCACACGCACTGGCATCGCCACGATCGTTGACATGAACTCGAACGAAATCGAGGTCGACGTGAACGAGGCATACATCGCGCGGGTCAAGCCCGCTCAGAAAGTGACGGCCACGCTTGACGCCTATCCGGACTGGCAGATTCCGTCGCATGTGCGCACGATCATCCCCACCGCCGACCGCCAGAAGGCCACGGTTAAAGTGCGGATTTCGTTCGACAAGCTAGACCCCAGAATCCTTCCGGATATGGGCGTGAAAGTGGCCTTCCTGAGCGAAGATCCCGCGCGGAAGAAGGCTAAGGGCCAAGAGCAGGCGCCCGCGGCCAAGGCCATCATCCCCAAGAGCGCCGTGCATGGTGAGGGCAGCGACTCCTATGTGTTTGCTGTGCGCGGCGGAAAACTCGAGCGGCGGGCCGTGACCCTCGGCAAGGGAACTGCCAGCGACGTCGAAGTGATGGCTGGCCTGAATCCCGGTGATGAAGTCGTTGTGAGCGGCGTGGCGAATCTGCACGACAGCGAGAAAGTCGGGACGCGGCCCAAGAGTGAATAGGCAGCACTTAAGGGGAAAGAGCAAGTCAAAAGTCAAAATGCAAAAGTCAAAACGCAAAGCTCTCTGACGCCCCGCGCATACCGAGGGGATCTTGTGTGGTTTTTGCTTTTGCCTTTTGACTTTTGCACTTTGCCTTTTGACTTGTTCTTCACTGTGTGAAGGAGCGGAGCATGGTAACCGTCAACACCAACGGAAATTCGAACGCGCTGATCCAGGTCCGAGGTCTCAACAAGGCCTATCGGCGCGGCGGCGAGCAGATTTCGGTTCTCCAGGGTCTTAACCTCGACGTCGATAAGGGCGACTTCGTCGGTTTCATGGGGCCAAGCGGCTCGGGAAAAACCACGTTGCTCAACCTTCTCGGCGGCCTCGATGTTCCCACGTCCGGCACTGTATCTGTCGCGGGCGACGAGATCACCCACATGTCGAGCGGCAAGCTGACCGAGTGGCGCGCCCGGCACGTTGGTTTCGTCTTTCAGATGTACAACCTCGTCCCGGTTCTGACGGCGAGCCAAAACGTCGAACTCCCGCTGCTGCTCACGCGTCTCTCCAAATCTCAGCGCCGCGAGCACGTGGAAGCCGCGCTGGCGGTCGCGGGTCTCCATGATCGCGGCAACCATTATCCCCGGCAGCTTTCCGGTGGGCAGGAGCAGCGCGTCGCCATAGCCCGCGCCATCGTTTCCGATCCCACGTTTCTTCTGTGCGACGAGCCCACCGGCGACCTCGATCGCAAGAGCGCCGACGAAATCATGGAGCTGATCGAGGAGCTCGTGAGCAAGCACAGCAAGACGGTGCTGATGGTCACCCACGATCCCCTGGTCGCCGCTCGCGCGCACATGGTGCTGCACCTCGAGAAGGGCGTCCTGGTGGAGGCGGCGAAGTCGCGCCAAAATGTTTCGGCCGGAGGTGTGGCATGAAGTTCCGTGCGCTTATCCTGTCAAACCTCTTCCGCAAGAAGGTCCGCCTGACGCTCACCCTCGGTTCCTTTGCGGTGGCGCTGTTCCTCTTTGCCTTTCTCGCGGTGGTGCGTGACGCGTTCAATCGCGGCGGGTCAGTTGCGAGCGCCAACCGGCTGGTCACCATCAATCGCGTCTCGATCATTCAGCCCCTCCCGCTCTCCTATCGTGACAAGATCGCGCGCATTCCCGGCGTTCAGGCGGTGACCCACGACAACTGGTTCGGCGGCGTTTATCAGGACGAAAAAAACTTCTTCCCGCAGTTCGCCATCGACCCTGAAACGCAGCGGCAGGTGTTTCCCGAGTTGCTGGTTTCCGACGACCAATGGAATGCCTTTCTGAAGGACCGTCAGGGCGCGATTGCCGGCGCCAGCCTCGCCAAGCGCTTTGGCTGGAAGATCGGCGACCGCATTCCCATCAAGACGACCATCTATGGCAGCGCGAGCTCATGGGAGTTCAATCTCGTCGGGATCTATCATGGCCGAACGCCGCAGGATGACGAGACGCAGTTCTGGTTTCAGTGGGATTACTTCGAAGAGCGCGTCCCCCAGTCGATCAAGGGGCAGGTGGGATGGTATACCGTCAAGCTGGACTCGCCCGATGACGCGGTCCGAGTAAGCAAGGTCATCGACGACCAGTTCGCCAATTCCCCTTATGAAACGAAAACCCAGACCGAGTCGGCCTTTGCGGCAAGCTGGGTGAAACAGTTCGGGAACATCGAGTTCCTCATCCTGGCGATTGGGAGCGTCGTGTTCTTCACGCTGCTGCTGGTGACCGGCAATACCATGGCGATTTCCGTGCGCGAGCGCACCGGCGAACTTGCCATTCTGAAAGCCATTGGGTTCAAGGACGGGTCGATCCTTTTCTTCGTCCTCGCAGAGTCCCTCACCATCGCACTGATTGGCGGGATTCTCGGCCTGGGTCTGGCCGTGGTCGCTATTCCCGTGCTTGGCGGGGCATTGAACGGCTCCTTCTTGCCCACGCTCATCCTGTCCAAATCGATGCTGGCGGTGGGCCTGGTCTTCGCGGTGTTCGTAGGCGCGATCAGCGGCTTGCTGCCGGGAATCGGCGCCTCAAGGTTGAGAGTGGTGGAGGCTTTTAGAAGGATATAGAACTATTGCCGATTGCGGCAATCGAAAATCGGCATTCGGAAATCAACTATGGCCATCCCAATTGTCTACAACTTTCGCAGTGTGAAGGCGCGGTGGACTTCCGCCATCGTCGCCGTGCTGGGCATTGCCGGAACCGTCGGGGTGTTTGTCGCCATGCTCTCGCTGGCCCGCGGGTTCCGTGCCACGCTCGTTTCTTCCGGTTCGGTGGACAACGCCATCGTGATGCGAGCCGGGGCCACCTCGGAAATGATGAGTGGCGTTACCCTCGATTCCGCCAAAATCCTTCAAGATGAGCCGGGCGTGGCGCGCGTGAACGGTGTACCGGTGGTGACTTCGGAAGTGGTGGTGGTGGCGCCCTTCCCGCTGCGTTCGACGGGTACGGACGCGAATGTCCAGGTTCGCGGGGTTTCCGCCAATGTCCTGACCGTGCGCAAGATCGTGAAGATTGTCGAGGGGCGCATGTTCAGCCCCGGTCTTTCCGAGCTGATCGCCGGCCGCAATGCTTCGAACACTTATTCCGGCCTGACGGTGGGAAACAAAGTTACCTTCGGGGGAGGGACGTGGACTGTCGTAGGGATTTTCGACGCTGGCGGGTCAGCCTTCGATTCCGAGGTCTGGTGCGACAGCCGCATCCTTTCCGACGTTTATAAGCGCCCCAACAACATCTTCCAGTCGGTCACCGTGCATCTGACCTCGCCCGACGCGTTCCAGGGATTCAAGGACGCGGTGGTCAAGGACCCGCGCCTCGACGTGGACGTGAGCCGCGAAATCGACTATTACGCCAAGCAATCGCAGATGATGACGCGGCTGATTACGGTTCTCGGCGGCCTCGTGGCGGCGGTCATGGGGATCGGAGCGGTGTTCGGCGCGCTCAATACCATGTATTCGGCCGTGTCGGAGCGGGGCAGGGAAATCGCCGTCATGCGCGCGCTCGGATTCGGCGCCATCGCGGTTGTCTTCTCGTTTCTGGTCGAGGCCCTGCTGATCTCGTTCGTGGGAGGCGCCATCGGCTGCGTTGCGGTTCTTCCTCTTAATGGATTCACCACCGGCGCCATGAATTGGCAGACCTTCTCGCACCTTGCCTTTGCGTTCAAAATTACCCCTGACTTGCTTCTGGGCGGGATCATTTTCGCCCTGGCGATGGGAGTGGCGGGTGGATTGCTCCCGGCCATCCACGCTGCCGTTCGGCCCATTTCCGTGGCGCTGCGCTCACTCTAAAGTTTGACGACCCACGTAGCGCGGGCGGGTCGCCCCTGCGCCAGCGGGCAAGATGCCCGCGCTACGTCACGCCGCCACGTCCGTCGGCCCCCATCCTTCCGGCAGTTTCGATTTCGGCAATTTTTTATTCCTGTGGACACTTGCACCAAGGTCCGGTCCCGTTGGGTCCCGGCGGGCCTTGACGGGGCAGGGGACGGGAGGGCGAACCACCCGTATCGGCCTGCCGGACGTGGATTGTCGACGCGTCGACATTCGCCTCGCCGGAACGAATTCCTCGCGGGATTCTTCGTGCACCGGGCCAAAAGTTTTGCACAGGCACGTCTGATAATGTTTTCCCTCGACGGTTATAGTTAACATAATCTGGTATCCACAATATCCACAAAGATTTCCACACCTATAAAGTTTAAATTTACTTTTTGTTGTTATATAGCTGTAATTAAATAACTTATTTTGTAAGAAGTTCTTGGGTCTACTCGCTAGCACGAGGCGGGTAGGATGAACCGGGGCCGGAATCCGCAGACGCGGGGGAATCTCCGATCCCCGAGTGGATGAAAACTCCTTCGCGGTTTCTCAGTGGGGGGAAATCCTGCGCCGTGTGTAATGACAACCGCCCCCGCGACGATGGCGCGTCCCCTCCTGAACCAGGAGGGGAGTTCTTAAAAGCTCCCCTCCTCGGCTGAGGGGGTGGCGCCCAGGGGCGCCGGGGTGGTCCCGAACCGGAAGCGTGCAGACCGCAGAGTTGGGCTAAGGAGGCTGCGGAAAT
>CAZCVY010000253.1:0-9816 GCA_964501985.1 uncultured Acidobacteriota bacterium
TAAAGAGCTCGCGCAGGCGATGCCCGGGGCACTTGGGCGCGATCATGATGACGTCGACATCCTTGGGCGGAGTGATGAATTTGAAATGAATATTGAAGCCGTGAGCAAACGCCAGCGTTTTGCCGGCCGTGAGGTGGGGTCCGATGGACTCGTTGTAGAGCTTCGCCGCCGACTGGTCGGGCACCAGGAGCATGATCACGTCGGCGCGCTTGGTGGCTTCCGCCGGATCGTAGACTTCCAGATTCTGCGCTTGCACCTTGGCGCGCGAAGCGCTGTTGGGCTGCAAGCCAACGATCACTTTCACTCCGCTGTCGCGCAAATTCAATGCGTGCGCGTGGCCCTGGCTGCCGTAGCCGATAATGGCCACCGTCTTCCCCGCCAGGTTTTTCAGGTCACCATCTTTCTCGTAATAAACTTTAGCCATAAATCTTGAATCCTTTTCGATGATTGAATTTGGAAAACAGAATTATATACCAAGAGCAGGTGGCAGAACCGAAACTGGAAACTGGAAAATCGCAAGCATCGTTTCGATTTTCAAGTTTCGAGTTTCCAGCTTCCAGTTTCGGTTCCGGCTCCTCAACTGTCACGCTTGCGCTCGGACCATCTGCGCGCTTGGCGCGTTCCGGGTGGATTTCACGCAGGCGAAGGGAAGGAACTCCGGTGCCCCGAAGGCCGGCGCGGCGGGTTGCCGCCGGCTCTCCGCGGGAACCTCGAGGAGATATTTTCCGTGACTGGCGAAGATCAGCTTCGATCCCGGAAATGTATTCAGGACCTCGGCCACGCGCGTCGTGTCCGCGTCGGCGTCGATGAACACAAAGGAAGCGTCGGCGGAGGTCTGATGCTGGTAATAGGAGACGCGCTCCACGCCTTCCATCCCGCGCAAGAAATTAAAGAGATGGTCGATGTCGGACTCGGGCGAGTTGAGCACGGCCATCATGGAGAAGCCATGAGGCCTGTCCGCCATCGCCAGAGTCGTGATCTTCATGCCCTTGCGGCGAAAGACGTTCATGAGGCGGCAAGTCACAATCAGGTCCTGCTCGGTTTCAAGCGTGATAAGCCATTGCATGGAAAAACTCCAGGTTTCAGGGTTCAAGTGGCAGACAAGGATTCAGGATCTAGGATTCAGCCCTAAATCCAAGATCCTGAATCCTAAATCCTTCTTACACTGCCCACAGATCGTCCAGCGCTTCTTCTTCCAACTGCACGCGCGGCGGCTCAACGACCATTTCCGCGAGCGCCGCTCCGGGGGGGACGATGGGATAGACGTTCTCCGCCGGGTCGACCCAAACGTCGAGCAAGCGCGGTTCGCGATCGCTCAAGAAATCCTCGATGGCATCAGGGACGTCGGTGCGGTGTTCGACGCGCGCGCCCTGAATGCCATAAGCATCCGCCAGCTTCACGAAGTCCGGAGCAAAGTCGAGGTCGATGTCGCAATAGCGTTTCTCGAAGAAAATTTCCTGCCACTGGCGCACCATGCCCAGGGCGCGATTGTTGATGATGACAATCTTCACGGGCACGCGGTATTGCACCACCGTGGCCAGATCGTTCAGGGTCATCTGGAAGCCGCCGTCGCCGACGAAGGCAATCACCTGGCGGTCGGGGAAGGCCATCTGCGCGCCCATGGCGGCGGGGAAGCCGTAGCCCATCGAGCCCAGTCCGCTGGAAGAAAGCCACGTCCGCGGCCGCGTGAAGTTGTAGAACTGCGCGGTCCACATCTGGTGCTGGCCCACATCCACGGAAATGATGGCGTCCTCGGCGGCGCGTTGGCCGACGGCCTCGATGACCATCTGGGGCTTCACCGAGTTTGCGTACCGGTCGTAAGTGAGCGGATGCTCGCCGCGCCAGGATTCGATGCGCTGCAGCCACTGGTGGCGCGCAGGCGCGGAAGCCGCCTTACGGCTTTTCAAAACGTCAATCAGGGCCGTCAGCGCTTCTCGCGCGTCGCCGACCAGGGACAAATCCACATGCACGTTTTTATTGATCTCAGAAGGATCAACGTCGAATTGGATTTTCTTGGCGCCGGTGGCGAAGCCGTTCAGCCGGCCCGTGACCCGGTCGTCAAAGCGCGCGCCGATGGCCACCAGGAGGTCGCTGCTGCAGATCGCCATATTGGTGGAGTACGAGCCGTGCATGCCCAGCATCCCGAGCGACAGTGGATGGTGGGAAGGGAAAGCGCCAAGGCCCATCAAAGTTGTCGTGACCGGGATATGCGTCAACTCCGCCAACTCGCGCAGTTCCCGCCAGGCGTCGGAGGCAACCACGCCGCCGCCAACGTAAAACACCGCGCGGCGGGCTTCCAGGATCATGTCGGCGGCGCGCTCGATGTCGGCATCCACGAACTCGCGCTTGCGCTCAGGTTGGGTCGCACCCAGAGTGGACGGGTAGTTGGGCTCGGCCATTTCCATGAGCACGCTTTTGGGAAGATCAATCAGCACCGGGCCCGGCCGTCCCGAGATCGCAGTCCGGAAGGCGCGATCGATGATGCGGGGGATGTCCGCGGCCGAGCGAACGGCAAAGGACTGCTTGGTGCAAGGGAGACTGATGCCGATGGTGTCGGCTTCCTGAAAACCGTCCTTCCCAATCAACGCGGCGGGGACTTGCCCCGTGAGCGCAACGATCGGGATCGAATCCATCATTGCCGAGGTCAAGCCAGTAATGAGGTTGGTGGCGCCCGGGCCGGACGTTCCCAAGCAGACCCCGGGCTTGCCCGTGACCCGCGCGTAGCCGTCGGCAGCGAAGGCCGCAGCCTGCTCGTGCCGCACCAACAGGTGGCGAATGCCCGCACTGTAAAGGGCGTCATAAAGCGGCAGGACAGCGCCCCCCGGGAGGCCAAAAAACACATCCACCTTCTGGCGCTTCAGGCTTTCGAGGAGAATTTCGGAACCAGAAACAAGCTTAGGCATAAATGCGCTCTCAGTTACCGGCTGGGCCCTGATACCGACCAGTCGGTAGGTAAAAGTAGCACGCTGGAATTTCCCCGTCAACTCCTTTTTTCGGGGTCTTATTACCGGAGCAGATCCTCTAACCTGACGGCTTGGTCGGTTTTTTCGTCGCGGTACTTGATGATGACAGGTGTATAGAGAGAGATCCCCAATTCTTTGCCCCGGCCCTTGGTGACGGCACGCGCGCCGGGAACCACCACCGCGCCCTCTGGAATCTTCAACGGAGAGTCACCCTCGCGGCGATGCACGGTGTCGCGCACCAGGTCGTAGACAGGAGTGGAGCCGGTGATGATGGTTCCGGCGGCGAGCACGGCGCCTTGGCCCACAATCGTGCCTTCGTACACTCCACAATTGCCGCCCACCAGCGCGTCGTCCTCAATGATCACGGGCAGCGCGCCGATCGGCTCCAGCACGCCGCCGATTTGTGCCGCGGCGCTGATGTGGACGCGCTTCCCAACCTGCGCGCAGGAACCCACCAGCGCGTGCGAGTCGATCATGGTCCCTTCGTCCACGTAAGCGCCGGCGTTGACATACATCGGCGGCATGCAGGTCACGTTCTTCGCGATGTAGCAGCCGTCGCGGATCGACGAGCCACCGGGCACCACACGAATGTTCTGGTCGCGCGGAAGCTCCTTTAAAGGGTAGGTGTGCTTGTCGCGGAACTGAAGGCCGGCCGGCGGCATGGAGACCACGCGCCCCAGGCGGAATCCCAGCAGGATTCCTTTCTTGACCCAGCCATTCACGCTCCAGCCGGAGGGCGAACTCGCATCCGGTTCCGCCGCGCGAATGCGGCCTTCGTTCAGTCCAGCCTTGAATTCGTCAAAGACGCTGAAGTCCTCGGGGCCGTAAGCCTCGGCGCTTTTCAAGAACAGCTCGTCAATACAGGGTTGCAGTTCCATCTGTGCTGTCCCGCAATGAGAATGGCGGAAAAGGCGCGCGGCAGTCTTGGGATGTGGTACAGCGCACGCGCCTCCAAATCAGTGTTCTCTTCATTGGCCGACCGGAGTTAGTCCTAGAGCGCAGCAGCCCCAGCCGCCGCGACGGCGTGATCGTTTTCCACGGTGCTACCGCTTACGCCGATAGCGCCAACCACTTCGCCTTTCGCGGTTTTGAGTGGCACACCCCCGGGGAAGGTGATGAGCCCGCCATTCGAGTGCTCGATCCCGAAGAGCGGCCCGCCGGGCTGCGAGAGCTTGCCAATCTCACCGGTATTCATATCGAACCAACGGGCGGTGCGTGCTTTGCGCTGGGCGATGTCAACGCTGCCGAGCCAGGCGCCGTCCATACGCACGAAGGCCTTGAGATTACCGCCCGCGTCCACCACGGCGATATCCATCTTGGTGTTGAGTTCCGCCGCCTTACTCTTGGCCGCGGACACAATCCGCTCCGCGGCTTCCAGGGTCAAGTCGTTCGCCATTTCTCGTCTCCTTTAGAATAGGTTGTTATGGGTCACAGAAAAAGCCCTCAACCTTTCTAGCAGATTTCGAGTCGCGCCGCCACCATCGCGACCCTGCATCCGCCAAGCAGGCTGTACGAGCATCGACAGACTTCAACTGGGTTATCGTTTTAGACGATGATCATCAACCGTTTCAAAGCTTGCTTGGTCCGACAAGCAGCGGTGTTGGTAGCGACCAGGACTAGCATCGTCTCTCGCCATCTCTACTTCAATCCCAACTGCCGGGTAATCAGAGCGTCGCGCCAGCGGTCGGGGAGAGCTCGACCGAGACGGACCGCGAGGCCCGAAGTGGGGCCTACCGCGTAGCGCGTACGGGGACGTCGGGCGCCGAGCGCGTGGACGACGGCCTTCACCACCACTTCAGTTGACACGGCCTTGGCGGCTTCACGTTTGATTCCGGCAAGAGCAGCGTTCAGCGTGGTGCCGTACAATTGAAGGGCTTCGGCGGGAAGCTGCGCCCTGAGAGTCTCCTCACTCGGTAGAGATTTCTTCAGGATGGGCGTATCGATGAATCCCGGCTCCACAATCGAAACGTGAATGTTCCACGGCCGCAACTCCATGCGCAAGGCGTCCGTCACAGCCTCCAGCGCAAACTTGGAGGCGCAATATGCCCCGGAAAATGGGCTGGAGATCAGCCCGCTCAATGATCCGATGTTCACAATGCGGCCCCGGCCCTTGCGCAGACTGGGTAGGAAGGCTTGCGTGACCGCGATTTGGCCGATAACGTTGATCTCCAATTGCCGGCGAAGTTCGTCGACCGGCAGGAATTCCAGCATTCCCCCCACGACGATACCGGCATTGTTGACGAGTCCTGCCAAGCCTTCGTCGCCCACGGCCTCGACGACCTTGCGGGCGGCCTCGCGAATTTCCGTTTCGTCGCTGATGTCCAGGCGAACAGGAACCAGCCTCTCGGACGCGCGGCTCCGCAGGGATTGGCCATCCGCGGCTTTGCGAATTCCCGCAAAAACGCGATATCCAAGTTTATCAAGGTGCACCGCGCAGGCTTCACCAATCCCTGTCGATGCTCCGGTAATGACGACCGCGCCGAGACCTGGCATCAGCTCTCCTTTTTGCCTACGAGCATTGGCGAATTCGCGGGACCGAGCCCCCGCGCACAACCGCACGTACGTTTGCGCCTACCTTCACAATGAAAACGCCCCGGTAACCGCTGGGCGTTCGGCGCCCGCCATCCATCAAATCGATCCTATTCACCCACGTTCTATCGCGCCCACATGCCGGTCGCAATACGAAAATGTTCGGTGGAAAAGAAGAGCCCGGCCATGATGAGGCAGTTGTACCCGATGTGAAGGATGATGCTGGGAGCGAGACTGCCGGTTACGCCACGGGCCAAGGAGAACACCAAGCCTACGATCAGAATCATGACCATGTGATTCCAGGCGTGCCAATATTCGGGTACGTGCAGGCCGGCAAAGAGAACCGCGGTCGAGACTACGGCAAAGCGCATTCCCGCCGCGCGCTCAAAAATGGCGAACAACAGGCCGCGGAACACGAGTTCCTCAATGACGGGAGCGACGGTGATGGCGAATGCGCCGATGGCGAAGGATGCAGTCCGGGAATCGAACAACTTCTCCAGCGGGAATCCCTGCGAATCCGGGAGCAGCAGCAACACCAGGCTGGCGGCGATGGCGAGTTCGCCGCCACCCGCAAGGTAGCTCGCCACCAGCCGCGCCGAGGGGCTCTTCCATCCCAAGGATTTCCAGAGAGGCTGCTGATGTTGGAACCTGGCGAGTAGAAAAAGAAATCCCAAAATGAATACGTAGAAAAAGCACTGCTGGACCAGCAAGAAGAGGGTGTCGGCCTGCACCAAATCCACCGGCATGCGCCACCGCGCGAAAGGCCGTAACGCCGCATACCCGAGCAACATGACAATCTTCGACACCAACAGAGCGAAAGGGACGAAGACCAGGAACAACAGGAGATCACGGAATTCCCAAATATCTCGCGGCGCGAGTGACGGGGCGGACGGTGGCGGCAAAATGTGGGGCGGATGAGTTTCCGCCGACACCTCCCGTGATTCCATCAAAATGTCGTCCGGATCACCCGGCATACTCACCCTAGGGCAGAGGCGGTGCTCGCCTGACGGCTGCATGCCGTTCACGCCGCCTCATGAGCAGAAAGTTTTCATAGAGACAACAGCGGGTTCAAACTTCTTGATCAGCGCGCGGTCCGTCGTCACCAGCGGCAGGCCCAGATCGAGGGCTAAGGCCACGAATTCACAATCGTAAGCCGCGCAACTTGAACTGGCAGCCAGCCGGAGAACCCGCGAAGAGTCCATATGATAGTCGTTGTCTTTCATCAATCCTTCGGCGCGCTGCATAATGCCCAGAATTTCGTCCAAGCTCAGAAACCCGCGGCGTAACGATTGGGTCAGTACGTTGCGGAACTCAGACCGCCAGAGCACCGGGGCGATCCATTCAGGATCTTTTTGATACACCGCGCGAGCGTCGGGCGTGAAGCCGCTTTTGATCAGAAAGTATGCGATGAGGTTCGTGTCAGCAACGATCAAGGGCGTCCTTCGTTCTTAGCCGCGCGCAGGAACTCCTCAGTGAGATTCACGTAGGACATGCGTTTCCGCATCGCATCGACGTCTGCCAAGAATTCCTGCGGGTCTACGCGATGGGCCCCGAGAACCTTTTCCAAGCAGGAGATGGCCTCGCTGTTGATGCTGCGCCGGTGAAGTGCGGCACTCTCCTTGAGGCGCTTGTGCAGTTTCTCGGGAACATTCTTGATCGTCAATGTGGCCACGCTGCCCCCCAACTCCAAACTGGAACCATAATGGAAGCATACGGTGCCTGTGGAAGAACTGTCAAATCACGCGTCACCGCGTGCCATTCAGCAGCGGGGCCAGCGCCTGGCCTGTGTAGGACTTCTTCGTGCGCGCAACTTCTTCGGGCGTTCCTTGCGCCACGATGCGGCCGCCCCCCTCGCCGCCTTCCGGCCCCAGATCGATGACCCAATCGGCTTGTTTCACCACGTCGAGGTGGTGCTCGATAACGATAACCGTGTTGCCGAGGTCGGTGAGACGGTTAAGCACGTCCAAGAGCTGCTTGACATCTGCAAAGTGCAAGCCGGTGGTAGGTTCGTCCAGAATGTAAACCGTGCGGCCTGTCTGGCGGCGACTGAGTTCACGGCCCAGCTTGATGCGCTGCGCCTCGCCTCCGGAAAGCGTGGTTGCCGGCTGCCCCAGATGAATGTACCCCAGGCCCACGTCCACGAGTGTTTGCAGCTTCAGGCGGATTTGCGGAATGTTTTCGAGCAGCGGCAGCGCGTCCTTCGCCGTCATTTCCAGCAGGTCAGCGATGGATGCGCCCTTGTATTTCGCTGCCAGCGTCTCGGAGTTATAGCGCCGGCCGCGGCACACTTCGCAGGTCACAAAGACGTCGGGAAGGAAATTCATCTCGATGCGCCGCAGCCCCTCCCCCTGACACGCTTCGCACCTCCCGCCTTTCACGTTGAAGCTGAAACGGCCAGCGCGATAGCCGCGCTCGCGCGACTCCGGCAGCATGGCAAACAGCTCGCGAATGGGCGTGAAGACGCCCGTGTAGGTGGCGGGATTGGAGCGCGGCGTCCGGCCGATCGGCGACTGGTCGATCACGATGATCTTGTCGATGTGCTCCAACCCTGTGATAGCGCGGTGCGCACCGGGGTCTTCGATGGCGCGGTAGAGTTTCTTCGCAATCGCACGATGCAGGATATCGTTGACGAGCGTCGACTTCCCCGAGCCCGACACGCCTGTTACCACCGTCAGCAATCCCAGTGGAAACGAGACATCGATATTCTTCAAATTGTTGGCTCGCGCCCCCAGCACCGCGAGGAACTTCCCATTGGCGGCCCGCCGCTTGGCGGGAACGGGGATACGCAGTTCGCCCGACAGGTACTGCCCGGTTAGCGATTCCGGCGTGGAGGCGATATCGTCCGGAGTCCCCGCTGCCACAACATGCCCGCCTTGCTTGCCCGCACCGGGGCCCAAATCGATTACATAATCGGCGCGGCGAATCGTTTCCTCATCATGCTCGACCACCAGCACCGTGTTCGACATATCACGCAATTGCTCGAGCGTTTCGAGCAGCCGCTGGTTGTCGCGCGGGTGGAGCCCGATGCTGGGCTCATCCAGCACATACAGGACGCCGCGAAGCTTTGAGCCGATTTGCGTGGCAAGGCGTATGCGCTGGCTTTCGCCGCTGGAAAGCGAGGACGCCGAACGGTCGAGGCTCAAATACCCGAGCCCCACGGCGTCGAGAAATTCCAAGCGTTCGGCGATCTCGTTCACAATACGGCGCGCCACGAGCTCTTCGCGCGGGGTAAGCTCGATTCCCGCCAGCGCCGCCTTTGTTCCCGTCACCGGTAGGGCCGTGAGGTCGGCAATGGAAAGATTCATTACCTTCACGGCAAGGCTTTCCGGCTTCAGGCGTTTGCCCTGACACTTGGGGCACGGCACGGCCGACATATAGTGGCTGTACCACTCACGATAACTTTCCGAACTTGCTTCGTTGTACCAACGATCGAGCAGCGGCAGGATGCCGGAAAACACCGTTGAGGCAGGGGCATCCTCCGAGTTTTTCCCGTAGAGCAGCAGGTTTTGGATTTTGCGGGGCAGGTGCTCAAAGGGAGTCTTCAGGTCGAAGCCAATCTGCTCGGCGGCGCGCATCAGGCTGCGTTGAAGGAAGCCTGATCCCGCGCCGGGGCCGAGTCCACCTTCCAGCAACGGCCGCGACCAGTCCACAATGACCTTGGCAGGGTCAAACGTATATTGGTTGCCCAACCCTCGACATGCCGGGCATGCGCCATAGACGCTGTTAAAGGAGAACGACCGTGGCTCAAGGGCAGGTATGCTCATGCCGCAATCCACGCATGCCCACTCCTGTGAGTAAAGGCGCTCTTCGCCATTCACGATCGCCACTTCCACAATTCCTTTGGCGAGCTTCATGGCAGTCTCGATTGAAGCTGCCAGGCGGCTTTCGATTCCGGGCTTCAACAGCAGGCGGTCGATCACGGCCTCGATGGTGTGATTCTTGCGCCGGTCGAGCTTGATCTCTTCATCCAGTTGGCGGAGTTGCTTGTCGACGCGCACGCGGAGGAAGCCATCCGCAGCAAGTTGTTCGAAGAGCTTGCGGAACTCCCCCTTACGTCCTCGCACGATGGGCGCCAGGATCATTACCCGTTCGCCTTCGCCGTTAGCGCTGTCCCCCTGATGGGGGGCCATGATCGACGCCACGATCTGTTCCGTAGTTTGGCGGGAGATCTGGCGCCCACAGCGGTGGCAGTGGGCGACGCCGATGGAGGAGTAAAGCAGCCGCAGGTAATCGTAGATTTCAGTTATGGTGCCCACGGTCGAGCGCGGACTGCGGCTGGTGGTCTTCTGCTCGATGGAAATCGCCGGGCTGAGGCCCTCGACGG
>CAZCVY010000254.1:0-9733 GCA_964501985.1 uncultured Acidobacteriota bacterium
CATCAACTTATTGGGAGCAACCTTCATTTTTGATGTTTTTTTGTTTTGGTGAGTGGGCTCGATTGGCATCGATAAAATGTCGCTTTGTACGGCTTTCGAAGGGGTCAATCCGTCTCTTCCTTCTGCGACTTCCAGCCCGCTGGAGCGACTTTCACCACCGCGCCGCAGGTGCGCGATTCGACTCAACCAACCATCAACCGAGCAATTTTGTCTCCAAACCAAACCTAGCGTCGAGGCCGACAGACTGCCCGATCATCAACGGAAAAAGAGAGGTCTTCCTGTTTTTCTCCGGCGCCCTGACGCTTGCGCCTCCATTTCACTTAGGCTGGGCAAACTTCGCGGACTTTGAGATGGCCCTGCAGAGCCTGTGTGAAAAGTCGACGGCCGAACCGAGAATCAACAAGTTGCGGGCCAAGCGAGCCAGGTAACTCATGGATTTCTTGTAGCCGATATACGTTTTCACACGGGCCCGGCAGGGTCCCGTCAAAGTCGAGGTTGGGGGGCCGACCCCTTGCGGGCCCCTGAGGGGCGACGTGAAGCAGGCAGTGTAACGCAAGGCGAAACCGTGTTCTAGATGAAGAACCAGCTTGCTGGCTGGAATCACCGCCTTCGTCCGGGACAATCTAGGACTTGATCGCGTTAGCGAGTTCTTTTCCTTACCTTGCGAGGGGTGATACCATTCCTGGCACAGGGAGGTCCTCATGAATATTTCTGTCAAAGGCCCGGCCTTTCGCCGCTGGCAGTCACCCATCAGGCTCGCGGTAAAGCGGCAGATCCTTTGTCTCTCGTGCTGCCTTGTTTTCACAGCCCTTGCAGGGGCCAACACACCTTTGTTTCAATCGTCCTTCCACAAGCCCACTCAGGACTGGGTCGTGGTTCGCGGCTCAGCGGCGCTCGACCCTTCCGTTCTGCACGGGGGTAATCCCTCCCTTCGGGTCGAGCACAAAAGTGGGTTCGATGACTCTTGCATCAGCCTTGCGCCCATCGCCCTGACTCTCGGCAAGAGTTATCAGTTGAGCGGCTGGGTTCGCACAGAAGGCCTGGAGGTGCGCGATCTGGACCGCTCCCCCATTGCCTCCGGCGCGACCCTGACGATGGCCTCGATGCCGTTCGACGTTCATTCCTCCTCGGTGGGCGGAACCGAGCCGTGGACTCACCTCAACCTGCGATTTGTCGCTAGCCGAACGCGCGACCAGGTCCTTCTGACCGTTGGCAATGGCGGCTCGTTTACCGGCAAGGCATGGTTCGAAGGAATTCAGATTGAGGAATCTTCGTCGGACGGCGAGTGGCCGGCTCGGGATGCCGTAGAAACCTTTGGCCCCGCTTACCGCTATCCCGCCGCCGGGTGGATCTATCTCCATATCGAAGGACAACCCTATGAACGCGGATATCAGCACGGCCATCTGATGGCTCGCGAGATTCCAGAATATCTGGAGCGCTGCGCCGCCACTCTCGGCGACAAGGATCACTGGCACGACTATCGCACCACCGCCAATGCCCTTTTCCTGCGCGGCTTCGATAAGGAAATCCTCGAGGAGATGCGAGGCATTGCCGACGGTGCTTCTGACGCCGGCGCGCGGTGGCAGGACCGGCGGATTGACCTGATGGACATTGTCGTGGCCAACGTCACGGTGGAAATGGGTGAGCTTGAGCCCGCGGTCTCGGCCACCCCTACTGGGCTCGAGGGCCTCGGTCTAGACAAGCCGTCCTACGCTGAAGGCAAATCCGATTCTCCGCGTGACCATTGCAGCGCCTTTGCCGCCACCGGCCCTGCCACGCGCGACGGCAAAATGGTGATTGGGCATGTGACCTGGTGGCCGCTGACGCTCGCCGAGCAGACCAACGTTTGGCTCGATATCAAGCCGGCTTCGGGACATCGCGTGCTCATCCAAAGCTATCCCGGCGGGATCGAAAGCGGCACTGACTGGTACCAGAACGACGTGGGCGTGGTCCTAACCGAGACGACCATTAACCAAACGCCTTTCAACGCGCAAGGCACGCCTGTGGCCTTCCGAGCGCGCATGGCCATCCAGTACGGCGGCAGCATCGATGACGTTGTTCAATACCTCGGCACCCGCAACAATGGCCTCTACACCAACGAGTGGATCATGGGCGATGCGAAGACCAATGAGATCGCGATCTACGATCTAGGAACCAATCACACCCGTCTGTGGCGCAGTTCAAAGAACGAGTGGTTCGGGAACACTCCAGGCTTCTACTGGGGCGACAACAATCCCAAGGACCTGGACGTTCGCCTGGAGGACTACCCCGATCCGCATGGCGATCCCGACTATATTCCGTACTCGCCCGGTCCGCGCGACCTTGCCTGGCAAGCCCTCTACGAGAAGCATCACGGCCAGATTGACGAGCAGTTTGGATTCCTCGCATTTCGCACGGCGCCGCTGGTGAGCGCGAGCACTATGGATGCGAAGGTTGCGACCTCGGACATGGCATCACACCTCATGGTGTGGGCGGCCATCGGCAAGCCCAATCAACGCGAGTGGCTGCCGCACAAGTGGGATCATGCCATGGATAACGGCCTTTATCCGTCCGGCTACTACCTGTTTCAAGCTGAGCCGTCCGCGACTTTGCGCGCCACCATCGAGCAGAATGAAAAGTCCCGGTTGGTGGCCTCTTTGGACCCGCCCGCGCACGCGTCCGCGGCGGAACTCGACCCTCCGTCTTATGAAGGCCGGGTGTGGAAAGGGTGGGTACTCCCTGCCTCCGAGGCTGACACATGGTTTGTTGCCGGTTCGGCTGAGTATGCGTACGTGCTTAAGTCCAAGAATCCCGAGGATGCGCTCAATACGCAGCGTACCGTTTGGCGGGGCCTAGAATTGGTTCCGGACAGTCCCGCAAACCATTTACGGCGCGAGCAGACGAAGGGCGTGTTGTTTCTCGATTCGCTTCGTCACAAGATGGGCGACGACGCCTTCTTCAAGCTGATGAGCGACTACTTCGCCGCTAACACCACCAAGACCGTTACTTCGCAATCGTTCCTTGAAAAGGCGGGCGCCAGCCTTGATCCCATTGATCCGCCGGAGGGCCCCGCATATCTCGCGAGCGACATCTGGCGCCGCCTGGCGTCCGCGGTCATTGTGTACGGAACGGTGCGTGATGCCGGCGCGAACCGATACGCGGCCGAACAAATGCAAGACCGCTTTCTGGATCGATACGAAAGCCGCGTGCCGGTCTACAAGGATTTTGAGGTATCGGAGGATCTGCTGCGTCACCACGATGTCGTCTTTGTGGGGCGCCCGGAAGCCAACTCTGCGCTCGCCCTTTGGTCCGGCAAGCTTGGTCTCAGTTATGATGGCGCGGCGTTCAAGATTGATGGCGAGGCTCACGCCGCCGAACGCGCAGGGTTGATCCTCGCTGCGAAGAACCCGCTCGATGCCACCCATATGGTGCTCATCGTGGCGGGCAATGCCGCCCTCAGCACGGTCAAGACTCAAAAGGCGGATCTGCCCGCGGATGAATATGAGATCGTGGGCGAGAGCGACAAGCCCATCAGGGGTTTCCAGAAGCCAACCCCCTCCGTCGCGCAAGCCGCTGGCCCGAGCCAGCAGTAGGAATCAATTGTAGAGCCCTGGGAATTCCTTCTTGAGCGCGCGCAGCTTGGGTAGGTCGTTGTAGACGATATAGGGATTGTCCGGATGCAGTTCCAGGTAGTTCTGGTGGTAGGCCTCGGCCAGATAGAAATGTTCGAAGGGCACCACCTGGGTGACGATGGGGGCACGGAAGACGCCGGCTTTATTGAGTTGGTCGATATAGGCGAGCGCGATCTGTTTCTGCGCATCGTCGGAGTAGAAAATCACCGAGCGGTATTGCGTTCCCTCGTCCGGCCCCTGGCGGTTCAGCTCAGTGGGATCGGTCGCCACGGAGAAGAAAACGCGCAATAATTGGGAGTATGTGACTTTCGAGGGGTCGAAGGTAATCTTGACCGATTCGGCGTGGCCTGTGCGGCCGGAGCTGACCGTCTCGTAATCCGGCGATTTCACGTCCCCTCCGGAATAACCCGAGACGACCTCCTTCACGCCCTTCACGTGCTTGAAGACCGCGTCGACGCCCCAGAAGCAACCACCGGCGAGAACCGCAGTCTGCTTGCCTTTGACTGACGCGACTGGATCGGAGCCGGCATATTCCGGAACTTGTCCGTGCACCATGCCGCAACCAAGGACTCCCATGGCGAAAGACAGAACCAGCAAGCACGTTCCCGTTCGAATGCCGTCCTTTTGACAAGCCGTCATGGCGCCGCCTCCTAGTTCGATCCTTCGATTCGTGGACCGTCTGTAATTCTTTTGCCCCAGCATCTTAAGAATACCACCAGGTGGCGGATTTATTCCTGCCACACATCAATCATCCATTGAATAAACCCTTTGACGGCTCCCTGAACACCCTGTATCCTTGCCACAAGTCCATTTTAAGGGGCGCCGGGAAGGCGAGTCTGCGGGAGCAAACCATGCTGAAACGCGCGGGTGTTGTGCTTTGCATCGTGGCTTTTTTCTCTGCCTTGCAGGGGGCGAAGGCGGCCGACAGCCTTTACGGGTCGAAAGGCGTCGCCCCCGAGGCCGTGCGTCAGGGAAGGCTGGGAAGTTGCTATTTTCACGCGGTCATCGCGGCCTTGGCGCAGCGCCGCGTGGACGCAATTCGCAAGATGATTCAATCCAACCCGGACGGCAGCTACACGGTTACATTCGGAGATGGCAAGAAGGAAACCGCCTACCAGGAGGACCTTCGCTACACTCACGACAGTGGTTACGACCTGTCGGACGGGCAATGGGTGGCGGTGCTGTTCCGCGCCTATGCCCAGCGCGTTTTGCGTGAAGCATTGCTGCAAGAGATCGACGGCAGCGATTTGTATCCTTGGATCAAGCAGCCGGCGGAAGCGTTGGTCGGCACCAGCGATCCCCTCGTGCTGGCTTACGACCGCGCCATCCGCGCCCAGGTTGACCAGGACGGAAACATCGACCGCGCCAAGCTGGAGGCGGGCCTCAAGAAAGAGATGGCCCCCATCTCCGTCCCGGATACCATGAAAGATTCCCTGATCGGAATGCTTGAAACCGGTGGTTTTTTTGACAAAATGGTGGCATTTATTCAGCAAAACGGCGAACTCTTCGGCGCATATCGAGCCGTGGGCCAGGGCGGCATCGCCGACCGTGTGATGAAAACGTTTTCAGGAAGCACGCGCTTCCAGGAAAATCAGACTGCGGCGCAGGCGGGCCCCGCCTTGGCTGATGCCGTCAAGAACGGAATGCCGATTGTGGCGTGTACCGGGGGCAGCCAATTCTACCAACTGGTGGGGAAGGGTCAGGCGCTACCCGGCGGGAGTGACCAATGGTACGTCAACGCGCACTGCTACACGGTGCTCAACTACGACCCCGGCGCCGCAACCGTCAATATTCGCAACCCCTGGGCGAGGCATCCCGACCCGGACGGTATTTTCAACCTGCCCCTTAGTGTTTTTGTCCCTGCTTACGCAGGAATCGTGACCCCGTAGGAAACCTCCAGGAACGCCGACGTAGCATTTCGCTCGGTTGGATTGAACCCTCAGCAGTGATTCCCCTGGGCCTCCAACCTCGGGCTATAACCGCCGAAGTCAGTTCGGGGACGTTTGCACACTGGCTTCCACCACTTCGGTATGCAGACCCCCCTCCGCAGGGTCCACCGACCGAGGAAGGCCGGCGCGGCGGGCGATAGCATTATCGAAGGCGCTGCGCACGACGTACGCGAGGTCGGTGGCATTGAAGGGAGGGGCGAGAAAATCGAAGGCGCCGGTTTCAATGGCCTCCACATAAAAGCGGGTATCCACAACACGAGCCACTACAATGACATTCACCGGCTTCGCGGCCTTTTCGGCTACAGCCAAAATGTCGGCCCACGTGCCATCGGGGAGCTGCGTTTCCGTGAAGACCAAGGGAACGGGGTCAAGGCCACCCAGCATGCGCTTGGCTTGCGCTCGCGATTGAGCGTGGATGACGTGCATACCCTGGCGTTCCAGAGCGCCTTTGAGGGTTACCAGTGTTTCTGAATTGTGGTGGACTAACAGGGCTTTGATTCTCTCCGTCATTGGCGCTCCCTTTGTTTTTGCGAGGTTACTTCAACGCAACTTTGAAACTCTTTTTTTCCAGTGAAATATCGATTTTGTCTTCCCGCGCCAGCCAGCCCAAGGCAAAACCAACCAGCTCGCCCGAGCCGTTAAGTTTTTTCTTGAGTTGGGCCACGGTCTGCGGGCCAAAATCATTCAACGAATGCCAGACTTTTCCAGCAGTTACACCTACTTGTTCATTTGTTTCCACCTGCAACGTACCTCCTATGTATGTTCGGCATCAAGCGCGGGGGACTTTAGAATATTTTTCGCTTCCGCGCCTGTTTCCCTTGTAGACACATCCCCGCCTGCCCGCGAGTGAGCGCTTACCCCCCAGATTGAGCGTGGTTATTGCTGCCGGGAGCCCCGGCTTACGGCTTTACAACGCGGTCATCATGTGGTCCTACGTCTTGCTTGAGCTTGGCGCTGAGGATGCTGTGCTATTAAATCTATCAAGCCGTAAGACAATAGTATAGTCTCAAGATGGCGTTTTGACAAACAAAAAATAGTTATAGGTAGGATAAACCCTTGCGAATACAGCACGTAAAGCGGATTTCTCACAGGGCGCTGCCTGCGCCCAGGCATCATGGCAAGTAACACTCTGCCTTGGCCGACGTGTGGCGCTACGCTTTGGGCCCTCGGTGTGCGCTATCATCGCGGCGGACGAACGTACCGAGTTCCAGAAGGCCGTAGACCACCAAGCACATCCAGAAGTCAACGATGGTCCCGAGGTCGATTGTCCACGAGTGGTGTTGCGCGGCTGGCGGCAGATGTGGCGACAGCGCGAAATAGAGAGCATTTCCGAGCACAATGGCCACCAGGTACTTTATCAATTTGGCGCGTGTAAGCGGCATGGAAGTGTTGACTTCCCCAGGCGGAAGTCTGGACGAAACATGAATCAGTGGACGACGGTGACGATTCTCGATCCGGCGATGAACTTGCTGTGTTCACCCGATTACACGGTCACCGGATCACCCGATAACTTATTGTCCCGGTTATAATAATCAAATCGGAGTAGAATGGCGAACGCCAAACTCACAGCGGCATCCGAGGTCCAGTTTCTGAAAGGCGTAGGTCCGGCGCGCGCGGAGCTCCTTGCCTCGCGGGGAATTCGCACGGTGGAGGACCTGCTTTATTACACCCCTTTTCGCTACGAAGACCGCACGCGGCTGACTCGCATTCGCGACCTCGTGCCTGGCCAGACCACGACGGTCTTTGCCAAAGTCCTGACCTGCGGCCTGATGCGCACCCGCCGCGGCATGTTCATCTTTGACCTTGCCGCCAGCGATTCGAGCGGCATGCTGCGATGCAAGTGGTTCAACGCGGCTTACCTCGAGAAAAATAAAGTCTTCCATTCCGGACAGCAGGTATTTTTCTATGGCAAGGTTGACCGCGACCGCTACGGCACGGGGACCATGGAGATCGTCCAGCCGCAATTTGAGATTCTGCCCGAGGAGGAAACTGAGGGCGGCAACTCGCTGGAACTAGGCCGGGTCGTGCCCATTTATGAATCTGTCGGAGCGCTGGGGCCGCGTGTGCTGCGGCGGCTGATGTGGGCGGCGCTCGAAGGGATTGGCGGCGAAATTCCTGACCGGCTGCCGGCGTCCGTAGTCGAGAAAAACCGCCTGCTCGACCGCGCCTCTGCGGTCGGTCAAACGCACTTTCCCGCGGGCGAGCAGGATCTGGATAAACTTTGCGCTTTCCGCACTCCCGCCCAAGTGCGATTGATCTTTGAGGAGTTCTTCAGCGTGGGAGCGGGTTTGGCGCTCAAGCGCAGGAAGGCCAAGTCGGTTGCGGGGGTGGAGTTTCGCGTGAAAGACAGCGCCCGCCAGGCGATCCGCAAGGTTCTGCCCTTTCATCCCACCAGCGCGCAGAAACGGGTGTTGAAGGAAATCGTCGACGACATGTGTTCGGCGCACCCCATGAATCGCTTGCTGCAAGGCGATGTGGGCTCGGGCAAGACCATTGTCGCCATTCAGGCGGCCATCCTGGCAATCGAAAACGGATACCAGGTCGTGCTCATGGCGCCCACGGAAATCCTGGCCGCACAGCATTATTTCTACATCAAACAGTTGTTCCGCCCGCTCGACTACCGCGTGGAACTGCTGATCAGCGCGCGCAAAGCGGCGGAAAAGGCGGAAATCAAGCGCGACATCACCGCGGGGGCAATTAATCTGGCAATCGGCACGCACGCGCTCATTGAGGAAGATGTCCGCTTCGGCCGGCTGGGCCTGGTGGTGGTGGATGAGCAGCACCGTTTCGGGGTGTTGCAGCGCTTCGAGCTAATGCGTAAAGGCTATCACCCCGACGTTCTGGTGATGACTGCCACACCCATCCCGCGGACGCTCGCTCTGACGCTTTATGGCGATCTCGACTTTTCCGTGATTGATGAGTTGCCACCCCATCGCACGCCCATCGTGACCAAACTCATGGAGGAGCGCGACCGCCCGAGCGCGTATACTTTCCTGCGCGAAAAGGTGCGGCGCGGCGAGCAGGCGTACGTCATCTGTCCGGTTATCGAAGAGGGTGGTAAGCTGGATCTTAAGCCCGCGGTCCGCATGTATGAGCAATTGGCTCGAAATGTCTTTCCGGAATTCCGCGTCGGCCTGCTGCATGGCCGCCTGGCGAGCGATGAAAAAGAAGACATGATGCAGCGCTTCAAGCGCGGCGACGTGCAGATTTTGGTGGCGACGACGGTAGTGGAAGTAGGCGTGGATGTGCCCAACGCTACCATCATGCTTATCGAGCACGCCGACCGGTTCGGCCTCTCGCAACTCCACCAGCTTCGCGGGCGCATAGGGCGGGGAAGCAAGAAGTCCTACTGCCTGCTGATGGCGGAGGAGCAGCGCAGCGAAATTTCGCAGGAGCGACTGAACACCATGGTGGCCACCACCGACGGTTTTCGCATTGCGGAGACCGACCTCAAGCTGCGAGGCCCGGGCGATTTCTTCGGCACACGCCAGTGGGGGATTCCGGCGTTTCGAATCGCCAATCTTCTGCGCGACCAGGAGATTCTGGAATGGGCCAAGCGCGAAGCGGCGGCATTCATTTCGAACCCAGGATCGCAGGAGGAGTTGGAGTCGTTCGTCACCTATCTGCGCACTGAGTGGCCGCGCCGCTACGGATTGGCGAGCGTGGCGTAGCGGAAGCGATAAGCTATCAGCATCCGGCTCTCAACTTCGTCCGTCGTTTCTAAAGCCTAAAGCTGACTGCTGGAAGCTGAGAGCTTTTCTCCTATGCGAATTATCGCCGGCTCATACCGTGGTCTTCGCTTGCGCACCCTCAAGGGTGGCAATCTGCGGCCTACCACCGACCAGTTGCGCGAAACCTTGTTTGACGTGCTCGGCCCCAGTGTGGAAGGCTCGACCTTTCTTGATGCCTATGCGGGCACAGGTGGCGTGGGGTTGGAAGCCATCAGCCGCGGCGCTCGCGACGTGGTCTTCATCGAGCATCACCGCGCCGCATCGCAACTGATTCGCCACAATCTTGCCGCGCTCAAGATTGATTCCGGATATGCGCTTCTGACCTGCGCGGTGCTGACCGGCCTGGAGCGGCTGGAGCGTGAAGGCGAACACTTCGACGTAATCTTTCTCGACCCGCCCTACGAGGAGATTCGCGAGTACCACCACACGCTGCGGCAACTCG
>CAZCVY010000255.1:0-9710 GCA_964501985.1 uncultured Acidobacteriota bacterium
GAGCTGATCGACTTGCCGGTCGATGAGAAGCGGTGCTCGAGCGGCCGCGGCTTGCTCTTCCAGATCGCCGTGACCGCCGTATTGCAGACTTATCCAACGGATCTCCGGATGGGCGAACAGCGGTCCAAAAAGCGATAAATCCATGCTTCGAAGCCGTCCGGTCCTCTTGTTCCGGGTATACCAAGCCAATCCAGCGACTCGCCTGCCGTCGGAGTATCGATCCCGCAACTTCGTGCGCTGCACAGGGTCGGCGACGAGATACGGAGACGACGTGAGGGCAAACGAAGCTGCCGTGCGGCGGTACAATCCGGGAAGGCTACCGCTGGGCAAATGTGCAGCAAACTCGATCGTCTCACCCGCCCCGCGTGAGAGGATGTCCACACCGGAAAACGAGCGTGCGTAGAGCGGCCGCAGGCGAGGGTCACATTCAACGGTGCAGTGGTTTCCGCTCCGCAATACGTCCGGCAAGATTCCGGCGAACATGATCTCATCGCCTATCCCTTGTTCACCCCAAATGAAAAGATTCCCGGAAGTTAGTCTCTCACCCTTCCAAAGTGGTTGGCGATAGAAGCGGCACGGCGTATCGTGGAAGTCGGTATTCCATCGCCGTTCATATTGCGGCCAGCCGCGGGAAAATTCTCCCCGTTGAATCTCGGCCAAAGCGACGGCGAATGCAATGTTGTCATTGTTGGGACCGAGTTCCAAAGCTCTCTGGTACCGGGACATAGCTCCTTCCGCGTCGCCTTGATCCTGCAAGAAGTTTCCCAGATTGTAATGTGCCTCGGCATAGAGGGGGTTGAGCTGCAACGCCTTCAGATAGCACCGTTCGGCCTCCTCGGAATTGTCCTGCTCCTGCAGGGCATTTCCCAGGCTGACGTGTGCCTCCGGGCTGTTGGGGTGAAGTGCCAGCGCCTGTCGGTAGCTTTCCACCGCTTCCGCCAAGGCTCCCTTTTCCCGAAGCACGTTGCCAAGATTGACGTAAACTTCGAAATTCTGCGGTGCCAGACAAATTGACTGCCGGTATGACCGCACCGCCTCATCGAGTCGGCCCTGCGCCCGCAGAGCATTGCCAAGATTCGAGTAATAGGACGCTCCTTTGGGATGGATGGCGATGGCTTTGCGGATCAATTCGACCGCTTCATCGTGACGCCTACCCTGATGGGCAATCACTCCCAGCAAATGCAGCGCGTCGGCATGATGCGGATTGATTTCGAGGATTTTCCGGTAGAGATCTTCGGCATCGTTCCGCCGGCCGGCTTGATGATGCTCAACCGCTTTTGCCTGCATTGCCTGGATGCGGGACTGTTGCCCTTCCGATGAGGCCGCGACGGATTGCTTGGTAAAATTAGTTCTACGATGCTTCACAGTCTCGGAGGTCCTACTCCGCTGAAATACGAGCCGTGCTGATCTCAGCCAAAAATGCGGCGCTGCTAAGGATCTGCCCCGCACGGTGTCATGGATGCGCGCGATCGGGCTGCGCCGGTTAGCGGAAGGCGCACTGTGCAACACGGTCTTCCCGCCGCGCTTCGGGTTCACGTGCCGGTTGTGTGCGGCGTTCGTCGGACGGTCCGGCGTCGGCCTGTGCTGCGAACGTCTCGGCTCCGCCGTTCACGAAGGCACCAGTATACTCGGTGTTTGAAGACGTAATCGAAGTTTAGCCGTTAGTCAAGAGTTGTTGCAGCGATTGAAGTCGGACCGGGAGGTCGACAAAATGCCCGACTCCGAGTCCTGCCCCATCTGACGCAGAGCGCGTGGCGAATGCCGTTAACCTCAACCGCTTCGTCAGCCGCACTTCGCAAGGAATCGTATCGACCGTGGAGCCTGGCGTCCTTTCCGGCCCGTTCAAGGTTCTTTGTACCCCCCTATTCACCTTCCCGCCGCTGCTATTCGTCAAGAATGCGCACATCCCCTTGCAGAGCAGGAGTGCCTAACATCATCTGCGGATAAAATTCCGACTCTTCTCCAGGCGTTGCGAGAATCCACGCATTTCCTAGAAGCCGCCGCGACGGAACTCCTTCTTTGAAATACTAAGTAAATCTGTAAAACATTAACAAATAAGAACTTGATGTATAACTGTAAGAATTGATAATGATTTGTACTATGGTGCTGCAATTGCCTGAGAATAACGCCTGCCAGGACAGTCATGTCCTTCGAGCAGGCGTGGCCATGATTCCAAGGTTGGGGAAATCTCCATTGTGAGCTCAAACGAAGGCATGCTTCGACTCCGCTCTGGATCACATGGAAACCATCACCTTTCTCCAAGTGCCAACCTTCACCCTCCGTTGAACCAGTACGACCATTTCGGCGCGTTGGGCCACATGGGTCGATCCAGTCTTAATTTCCTCTGCCCAGTAGCTTGCCGCGCGAGATCCAGCAAGTGCGCGGCGCACGCAAGAACGAGGAGAAGGGCTCAGGCATGAAGAGAGTTGAGGATCGCCACTCAACCATCGCGGGAGCACTCATCATTGCGAGCCCGAATGAAGAGTTCTGTGGGTACATTCGGGAAAGCTGTGCAAGGCAAGAGTGGCATGCTGAATGCGTTGGAGGAGGGGCACAGGCGCTCTTCTTGCTAGAGCAGAATCAATACCAGTTACTACTTCTTGATCTGAGGCTTCGAGATCTCGACATTCATGATGTCATTAGCATGGCCGGGTCCCTGTATCCGGCCATGCAAATCCTGGTATTTGATTCAGAAACCGGACGATTCGATTTCAGCAAGGCCACGCCGCGTGACTGCTTGGCGGAAGACCACGTCCGACTGCTCGAGGTCCTGAGCACATTCAAACAACCAGAGGCAAGTTGGCAAGCGCCTACGCTCGAGTGTGAACCTGAGGATCAGGGCGAGGAGTTGCTGCCGTGCATGGTGGGCCGAAGCCCGGCCATGAAACGAATCGCTCAGCTCGTGAAACTTGTTGCCCCCCGGTCGACTGCGGTTCTTCTGAATGGAGAATCGGGCACCGGCAAGGAACTCGTGGCGAAAGCGATCCACAATCTGGGCCCGCGATCGACCCATCCCTTCGTGGTGGTGAATTGCGCCGCCATCCCCGAGGCTCTGTTCGAGTCCGAGCTCTTTGGATATAACCGTGGTGCGTTTACCGGAGCTGTGGAGTCGCGCCTGGGCAGGATTCATGCCGCGCACGGCGGCACGCTCTTCCTGGATGAAATCGGAGAGTTGCCGCTTGCCATGCAGGCCAAGTTGTTGCGCTTTCTCCAGGAAGGCGAGGTGCAACGCCTGGGCAGCCACGATATCTTCCGGGTAGATGTCCGGGTGATAGCAGCCACCAATTCGGAGCTGACGGAACTTGTCAGCCGCCGGCAGTTCCGGGAGGACCTCTTCTATCGGCTGACAGTTTTCCCAATTGAAATCGATCCCTTGCGCAACCGGCCTGAGGATATTGCTCCGCTTGCGGAATTCTTTCTCACCGCCCTGGCCACCGAATCAGGCGATCCCCCAAAGGTACTTTCATCGGCGGCCTTGACGATCCTACTCGCAAACGAATGGCGCGGAAACGTCCGCGAACTCCAGCATGCCATCGAACGCGCGTTCATATTGGCAAAAGACTCGCGAGCTATCTTACCCGAACATCTCAAGCTTCTACCTTCACCCCCGATTCTGGAAGAACTCGGCATTGACGAGCGTTCACAGCGCCTGCGGGGGCCGGGGAGGGGCTCCTCCGATTACAAAGAGCTTATCCGCCCATAACTACCCTCTGCCGCAAGCAGATGATGGTCACAGATGTGGTCGAGGCTCAACGACCCCGATGACCTCGCGAACCCGAGGCCGTGGCGCAGAGGGGCGGGCCGAGACTGCGGTCTTTGGGCGGCTGTTTTTGCGACGAATGCACCATCATGGCGTTTTGGCGAGCGACAGCCTCGCGCTAATGCCATTTATGAGTGCAGTTTGCATATGCGGCCGCGGCTTCGGCTCTAGGCACGAATCTGACGGCCGTTTTGGGAAGGTCCACCACACGCGGGACGGTCAAAAAGCGCGCCGCCATGCCGACTCCCGAGCTCGTCAAGCCCACACTTCCGTCGAGCTCTTCTTTCCTGACAGTCTTGGTAAGATACAGGGCCTCCAGGCCGGTCCGGGCCACGATTTCCTCCGGGAAATTAACCCTTAACTCCATTACAATCTCCGCATTAACTTCCAACGGAGCCATAAAGTATATTCCGGTCTCGGAGACGTCGCGCGTCAAACCCTCGGTTTCGAGCCGATGTCCGTCAGTATCGCGCCACGTGATTCGGATGGGGAGTTCAAGGTGTGCCCGGGGGGCCCGGCGTCGATCGATGTCCAATCGGTATTGCCCCGCAGTTCGCGTGCTTTCCCGCCCGGCGTTGTGGCCCCGGCCTTTCTTCTCCCATGGCTCAGGCATGTACTCAGCGTCGGAGACCGGGAGATCGACCACCTGGACCAGGTCTCGCACGAAGCGACTAAGATCCCGGGAATCTGGCTGAGGACCGTTTCCACCAAGGGCGGCAGCCAAGGCTCTGGGCGCGACCGTAACGGCAGTCTTCGAAAGGTGACACGGATAGAGGAGAGAAGGTGTGATTGGTGACAGGTGACACGTTACCTGGATGGAAGCTCGACCCTGCGGTGCCCGCGGAAGCTGCACCGGTTGATCTGCGTCCTGCCTCCTGTTCCCCGCATCTTGGTCCGTGTCTTCAGGTTCGCCCGTCATATTCTGTCCCCCGGACCCTGTAATCTGACCTTCGTCATTTTTCTGCCTGCCGCTCGTTGTCTTTCTGCTCCCGTTCTTTCCGCTCCATGTTCCCTTCAACCTGTCCTGTGTCGCCTGTCTTTCCGTTCCCTGGTTGCCATCCCCTACCCCCTGCAGCAGGACGTCTGCCAAAGCCGCGCCCTGTTTTCTGACACCGAGTACCTGGAATCCGGCACCTGTTTTCCCCTGGCCTGACCGCTCAGAGCCCCACGCTACAGACATTTTGTCCATGCTGGCCACGCGACCGCAGCTTCGGCCTCAGGCTCTTCCGTGAATGCTGCACAACACCCCGCTTGCCTGCCGCCGCTGCATGGTTTTCACCATAACCGAGCCCGTGGGGAGAGCAATCGCATGGGGCCAACAACACTGCCCTCACCCAAACACGGGTTGGCGTCCTAAGCTGCCACGGTTTTGATGTTGGAATTGCACGAGTTATTGCAGGGGAGAATCTGGACGGAACCCAAAACGCCTGGCCGCCGTGGATTAGCGGCCAGACTGCCAATGGGGTTATGGTCTTCCCGAGGGGTTGACCGGTTGACCTGTAGTTAATTTGCCCGGAGTTCTCGCTCTGCTCGTAGCCAGTCACCGACTTCATCGCCTGGGCGGCTGCCGCGCGTCAGGTAGAATTCGTAGGCCCGGGTTCTCACTGCATCATCCGTAACGGCCGGTTGATTCAAGTTGACCTTCGGGCTTGCGGGAAGTGGATTCCTTGGACTTGTGGTCGTTGTACGCTCCATATGGTCGTACCTCCTTTTGTTATCTTTTCGTAGTAACAATATAACTTAACACGCATAAAATATTTTGTCAATAGACGGCAGCTCGCCCGCACGCTTACAGGCGTGGGAGTGCGATAACATTTTGTGGGCAATCCAATCGGAGTGCCTTGCAACCCGGTGGCGACGTCGGATGGATTGGGCTTAAGCAAACGTCAAATGCGCCGATGAATTTAGTATGAGGCACAAATCAGGAACGAGACCATGTATTCCCTTCTATCCAAGTGTAGACGCTGGTCATGACGGGCGATGACCACTCGACTCAGCCGCGCGCGCAGCCGTAGGAGGATGGCAGCGCCTTTAGGAGTCACAGTCTTGCTGACCGGCGCAATTCTGCTTTACGCGCAGAGCCGCCCGGCAAGCACATCCCTGACATTGCGGGTGCCTCCGGAGGACATCCTCCAAATCCAAAACGGCGGCGTGGCGCTCAAGATCCGCCTCGCTCGCGGCACGACGGCGCGTCTCTGGGAGGCCGCATCCTGCGCATCGCCCTCCCCGGACTCACAGGTCATCATCGCCTCAGGGGCTTACACAATCCCTCTCAATACTTTGATTCCGGCGAGCAGCAATCCCATCCCCAGCACGATGCAGGTTTGCCTGGCATCCTCCGATGGCGTGCTCAATGATTCCCGGCCCGTCGATACCTCGTCGGTCGCAAACGGTGTAGCGGCTCAGGGGCAGGCGCCGCAGCTTGAACGCACTGGTGTTGATGCGCCGGCCGGATTGCTGGTGACAACGCAAGCGGGTATAACCACCTGGTCAAATCCGTAACAATCTTTGCCCGGTCGAATTTCGCACCCCTCGGGGGCGCCCAAAGGGGGGCTGATTCGGCCCGGCGCGGGGTTCCTGCCCGTGCCGGATCATCTCCAGGACGGCCATGCCACGTTAGAAGCCACGCATGAGTGAACCTATCCCCACGTCCGTCACCTCGCATAAACGTATGTTAGACTGGAAGCACGAGAGGGCTTGCGATGAAGGTTCACTACCTGGAGATTGTCGCTTCCGATGTAGACGCTGTGTGTGCCGCCTATGAGGCTGCACACGGCATCAAGTTTGGATCAGCGGATCCGCTTCTTGGAGGTGCGCGGACGGCTCCGCTGCCGGATGGGGGCAGCATTGGCGTCCGCGGTCCCTTGCGGGAGACGGAGGAGCCCGTCGTTCGACCGTACTGGCTTGTTGACGACATTCAAGCAGCGTTGGACGCGGCAGCCAAACAGGGCGCTTCCGTTGCACACCCTCCGATGGAGATTCCAGGCAAGGGTACGTTCGCAATCTACATCCAGGGCGATGTGCATCACGGGTTGTGGCAACTATGATTCCTGGCCTGCCCATCGCTCCAGCCGATCGCCTTCGGCGGCTGAGCTACAACGTTAGCCTGCGGGAAGACGGAAGGCCCTTTGCAAAAAGAGTACCTGCCCCCGTTTCTCCCTGACCCCATTTGTCCCCTCTTATGCTACACGCGCTGCCCTGATGGCACGCCTGCGAAGCTTTAGAGTGCGGCAGCTTGCTGCCGCTTTCCTCCCCGCGAGCTTGCTCGCGGGATTTCGCCAAGGCGCCCCTTTCCCTCCGGCAAACGGGACGAGAGAAGGACCGCCAGCGAGCTGGCTGGTGAAAAAGCGGCAGCTTCGTGGCCGCACTCCAACGCGCTCCGCGCAGAGCAAGCGTAGCGCGGCCCCTCCCGTTTTTGGGGTCCGCGGCTCTTCTGTTCCAATCGCCCCATACCTTTGGGACCCGCGCCTGTCGTCATGATTGGAAGCAGGGTTAAAGGGAAGTGCCGCAGACCTCCGGTGGGAGGGGACGCCTCGTTAAACTGGTTTTCGAGCGGCGGAGGCTGGCCGCGGCCAGCCGTCGTGGACCCGAGGCAGAGAACGTTGACCTTCGCCCCACCGCGGCGGTCGCAGCCGCCACCCGTACGAAAACCAGTTTAACGAGTGACCTGTCTCCAGGTTCCCCCGGACGTTGAAGTCAGAGACGTTCGGGGGGTATATTACCGGTCGGGCGAAAACTCAATACGGAAATTCTGGTTTTATCTAATCACCATCAGGAGGTGGACCGGTATGGGGAAACTTCTCATCGGATGCTACGCGTTTAGCTCGTGCACTAATTATGGGACGAATCACACGGCGTTAATCGGTTGGCTGGAGAAGCTGTCAGGACACTCGATCTTGAGCGCCTAGGGAAGCTAGGCCAATTGGAGACGGCCAATCAGTTTCAAGCAATCTTCGTGGCGCCGGAATACATGTTCACGGATCCGGCCGCCCCCGGGAACCGGCGGGGCATGGATGAGGCGACGAAGGATGCCCTGCTGAGCGAGTTCGCGAAGATCAGCAACACCTACAAGGAAATCCTGATTTTCCCCGGAACGGTTTTTTGGCGGCAGTCCCTCAATAATCTCCAGAACATCTTGAGGTTCCAGGCACAATTGGTGGCGGCCGAAATGAGCAATAGAACGATAGGCAGGATTCCTGGGTCGAACCTCCTTAAACCCTCGGAACTTCGCCTCTCGGATGTGGTGGACCAGCCGAGATTTTTAGGACAAAAGTATGTGCCCAGCTTGCAGACCCTCTCCAAAGTCGAGCAGTCCAACACCAGTAGCCGGGTTTATAACGAACTCTACCCATTCCTCGGTGGGAAGCAGTATACCCCGTACCTGAAACAGTGGGACTTTAAAGAAACGGAAGGAGCGCGGGCAAAATCACAAGCCTTCGTGCCCGGAAGCTCCAGCGGGAGGAGGCACATTGGCGGATTCGACTTCGGCCTGGAGATATGTTTTGACCATGCCAATGGAGCCCTGAGGGCCAAGCGGCAGGAGGTTGACTTTCACATTGTGTGCTCCGACTGTGTGGACACCAAAATTATCAACATGGCCATGAAGAAAGGTGGCTACTTCATTCACGCTTCCAGCAACCCGGCGGACACCTGCGCGTATAAGAAAAGCGGAATCGTCGCCGAATGGTTGGAGCCTACGCCTGACCCCATCCAATCGAACGATTTGAACTGGTGGCTGGTCGACGTCGAAAGGCGGGCCGGCGCGTAGACCGCAGCGGCCCGCTAGGCCGGGAAGAATATATTCAAAAGGTCCGGATGGCTTACCGCCAGACACCGGGAACCACCGGGACGATCCGTCGCCCCAACCGTCTCCTGGCCGTTCAACTGTATGCGCGTGGCGTGCCCTTGCACACCGTGGAAAACACTTTGGTGCTCGCCGCCTCACGCCGACTGTTCCGCCCCTCGGATGCTCCGCCCCTCGGCACGACTCGCTCCTTGGCTTACTTTCTCCCCGTCCTCGACGAGGTACTCGAGATCACCGTCAGCCCCCATTACTTCCGCTACCTCCGCCGCAAGATCGCGGGTTTTTATTCAGATGCGCCCAATCCACCGACGAGCCGTTGACGGCATGCGTTGCGCCCCTCCTGCCGCTCCACGCCTTCGGCGTGGATGATAATGATGTTCTCGCTCTCACTCGAAATCTTGTTCCAAATGCTGGTCCCGCCGGTGGGTCACTTCAACTGAGCACTACGGGGTCATTCTTGCCGAGCACCGAAGGGGAACAGACGTTTTTAGGTTTTCCGGAAGAAAAAAACCGGAAACGCGGCCCCTTCCCCTCAAGCAGGAGCCAGCGGCCCAACCGCGACGTAGGGGCAGGCCCGCATGCCTGCCCACGCCGGGGCCGATTCGGCCCCCGACTGGGCACCCGCTAGGGTGCCCCGACGAGATCCGACGTAAACTCAAAATAAATCCTCTCCCCTCGGAAAATTTGTCATTATTCCCCTAGCCTCTGGTCGCCAACGTGCTGCATATCTACTGGAGTATTGTCGCGGGGGGGGGAACTAGCACACCGCCATTGGCTACGTGGTACTTGGTGCGGCAAAAGGTCCGCAGCCTAGAACTTAGCCCCCCAGCCCCTTGGACCAAGCATGCGTGTCCAAAATAGGATCTGGCCATCAGTTGACGACCTGCGGCTTCGCCGCTGGCTCTGCGGAAAGGCTGCGCCTTTCCGTCGCCGCAGATTCTTCCCGACCACGTTCGTGCCGCGTGGAAGGCTATGCCTTCCGCGCGGCACGAACGTGGAGTTAAGGGGTCAAATCAGCCGAAAAGGCGGAGCCTTTTCGCACAGCAAGGGGCGGAGCCCGACCCAAATGCAGGCGCACCCGCTATTTTGGTCGGGTGCAAGATGGGAACCTGCGGGAAGTGCGGCGGCTCACCAACTTGCTGCTGA
>CAZCVY010000256.1:0-9707 GCA_964501985.1 uncultured Acidobacteriota bacterium
GAATGCTGACCGGATCAATTTCGGAATCGTGACCGCCTTGCCCCGGAATCCGCAGGACACGTTCAAGGACAACGAGGACGAAACCTCATAGACCACCGCCAACTTCAAAACATGCCCCCTATGACGATTGAAGAACGCCCTCGCCAATGCTTGGTCCGGCTGCGTCTCGAACCGTGCCTGTGCAGCGCGGTACCACTCCTCGTAAGGTTGGCGGATGCCAGAGAGGTCTGCTTCTCCCTTCAACTCCGAGGCGTACAGGAGCAGGAGGGCGAGTGACTCTTGAAGGTCTGGATCAAGTCGCGGAGGAACTGGGACGGCCTTATGCGGATCGCTCGCTCGAATCAACACCCAACGTGGGACAAATCCACCCGCGCTATCTTCAAGGGCTAGATTCTGGAAGAACCACTCCTCAGAACTGGTAGCGAGAATGTTAATACGCGGCGCACATGAAAAAATGATTGGTTGAGTGTCCGTGCTTTTCCCCCTTGACACATATGTAATCTGGTCTGGTATCTTTCTACTATCATAACGGTCAGTGAGCCACTCTTTTACATTTGTGAATCGCGATTCGTTTAGCAGCTTTAGCATTACCGACAGCTCACCCCAAACAAACAGCCCATAGCGGTGATCTGCCATTTGCTGGTAAAACGCTTGGGGACTGCCCCAATGACTGCTTTTGACAACTGACTTTAGCTCCGACATTTCGAGGACCGGATCGACGGACTGGACAAGTGTGCTTCGCCCGAGCCCGCTACCACTCAGGAGTACAATCCACAAATCAAGAGGAAACGACCAACCTTCAAGTCGAGCGAATACCCCGGCTTTGTTGAGGATCGTTGCCAGAACTTGAACAGCTACGGCCTCGTGCATTTCTCGCGGAGCTTCCAGCACGTCTGCATACTGCGCGTAAGTTTGAATGAAATCGGGCGGGCCAGATTCTCGGGCGAGCGAGGCTGTTTCCTCTGGGGTCGCCAGTCGAATCTGTGAAGTCTCCGGTACTTCTCGCAATGTTCCGTCTTGATTACTCGGCATGGATTCAGCAAAGTTTTCAAGCCCGTCACCGTTTTCCATCGTGTTACACTCGTCATCTGAATACGTTGGAACTGCCGACACCGCCGACCTTGCTTCAACTGCATCTTGGATTTCTTCAACCATTCCGTTAACCATGTTTCACTTATCTCCTTTTGTTTTGGTCCGACGCGCATTTGCGCGTAGGGACCTTCCTACGTACACCCCGGTCATGCTTCACCTCCAAATAAAAAACGGGCCAAGACAAGGCGTTTTACCTCATCCGGCCCGCATGTTGCCCGCACGCAATATGGGGGCGCTTCTCCTCACGCGTGCGTAGCTATAGCAAATCTATTGGGAGCGTACCTTACGATCAGCCCATATAGTATTCCTTCCCCTTACGTACTCGCGCGAGGCCCCTTATGCTGCCCCGGACACACTACCCCTCAAAGAACCATCCCGCCATTTCCCTACACTAAGACCTGCTTCTCTTAGTGCCTTGCGTCATGTATCCCCGCACGCGCACGTATATACTCCCCATAAAGCAAAACCGCCCAGCGCAGGTTTCCCCGCAACTGGGCATAATTACCTGGCTTAGATGCAATGAGTCCACTTTTGGTTGCATCTAACCTCGCGGAATTTTGAAGCAATTCCATTACCGAGAAGCGGACCGTTGCAACAGAAGGAGTTATCTCAACGCTGGACCTCTGGTCTTCAAATACTTGTAGAATCCGCTACCAAAAACCAGATTCAGTGGGGTTCTGGTAGCTGCCCGCGCTTCACACTTTCTCTGCGGCAGAGATAACTCTTGCTGTCTGGTCGGAGGCCCCTAGAATCGAATCCTGGCGCAATTGCGGGGCATTCGGCGAAGGGTTTTAGCGGTCACTTACTATGCCCGCAGCTATGCCCGAACCGCTTGAAGTCCGTGCTTTTCTTGAAGAGAGGACAAGGCGGAAATATTGAAAATGCGAGGGTTAGGAGGATGCGAAACCGCGCTGATTGTCTAGCTTAGTCTCATAATCCCTAGGTCGGGAGTTCGATCCTCCCCCCCGCTACCAATCATTTCAACTACTTGCGGGCCCCGTTCTCTCCTCTCTCCCACGAAGTGTAACCGCACCTTCGGGCGCGAATCGAATCGAAGCTTGCCCCTAGGACCTTTCGCAAAGTACTTGTATGTAATACGGCACCTTCATGCCGACTTGGCGAACTGTATCAGAAACATTGCGGCAGTGGCTTCGACGATTACAAAGAGTTCGTAGCGCGGCCCCTCGGGTGTGACGTCCGCGGCTTTTCCCGTCCAATCGAATCTTTCAAAGCTTCTCTCGCCCGGCAGGCGCGACGCCCGCGCTACGTCCGCTTCTGGTTGGAGTTTACGGACGGGGGCGACTGGGTCTATGATGCAGTGGGTCCTTGGGATACCACACTTCAGGAGGGATTGAACTTGACGCTACACGCGCATTCGTTGCCGTCGCCGGTGGAACAGTTGGACGTGCAGATCGACCGGCCCGGCGGACTGGAAGACATCGGGTACATGACGTGCATGACCATGGTGCTCGTCGGGAACTATTCCCAGACGGGGCATTACGGCGGGCCTTTAGCGTACACGCCCTACAATGTCGCCGCGCACCTCGCGGGGCCGGAGTTGGGCGGACTGCGCTATGACTACCGCCGCCCGAAGCACCCCTACTGCGACAAATTTATGTTGGCGGGCGGGCACAACATCCCGACGGGCTACGCGCTGTGGATGATCATGGGTCAAGCGCTGGAACGTAGATTCAAAGCTACCGGCGACCCACGCTACCACGTGGACCCCAAGGCGGCCATCCTGCCGATCGACGCCCTGGGATTCCGCCGCGGCGCTGGGGCCCTGAAGCACCTCTTGCAGGATCACGGCTTGGCTGACCTCCCTTTGTTCGCGCAGGCGAAGGCGCGGGGTATCAAAGCTCTCGCGGGCCATGCGGAGAGCGTGGATGTGACCAACGACGTCAACGGCGGGCCCTCCGGAATTGGCATCGCCACGTCGGCGGGCAAAGCGGCGTTTTGGAACATTGTGGGCGCCCCAAGTTCTCTAAAGGTGATTGCGCTGGAAGGGGAATTTGCCTTGACCGAAGGGCACGCGCAGGAACTCAAGACTCAGGCCCTGGCGCTTCAGGTGGGCAAGCGGCTGCGCGTCCTGCTATCGGACAACAACGCGGGTATCGACGACGTGCTTCTCGGCGGTGTGGTCGATCGCAAATTTGACGCCTACAGGCTCGTAGACCAGTGGACTTCGTACGGTTGGAATGTGTTGACGCTGCCGAATGGAAACGACTACAGCCAGGTGCTTTCGGCGCTCAAAACCATGGAGGATTGGGACGACCAGGACCGCCGACCGATGATCGTGGTGGGTCTGACGACGAAGGGATACTGGCCGGGCGCCGTCAACGGCAAGATACCAGGGCACGGCGATCAGCTCGTCAGTTATCCCAGCCACCCTTACGCCATGAAGATGAACTCGGACTACTTCGTCGGACTGGCGAGCACGTTCGAGAATCAGTATGGCGTGACCTTCGAGGGCATTCGCGAGGGGCCGGTGGCCGATCCGCGCGCGCGGCTGATCCAGTTCAAGACCAACATCGATGTCGTGATGTCGGTGCTTGACCGCAACGGGCTGGGGGACTGGCTGGCGGACCGGCTGGTCGAGATCGGTGACACCGTCAAGGACGACTTCCCTTCACATTTTGATGTTCACCATGACCCATTCCTGGATGAACGCCTTCGCGTGGCGAATCTCCCCACCGAACCGCAAAAGGTCACGGTCACCAATCGCGTTTCCCGCGCCGAGAAGGAAGTGGCGATCACGCTTTTCCGCAGGCCCGGCGAAATCGCCGGGACACGTCGGGCGATCTCCGAGATTGTCAAGTGGATGAACTACGTCACTGACAACCGCTTCTTTACCATTGCCGCCGACCTTTCCGAGTCCATCAATATGGAGCACGGCAGTTTGTGGGGGCATTACAACCCGGAGACCAATCCGCTGGGGACACGCATCAAAGCCGCGATTCAGGAAGCGGGCAACGTTTCGACCGCCATCGGACTGGTCAGCCAAAGCGCCAGCGTCGATCCGAACCAGTTCGCCGGAGTTTGGGCGATGAGCGGTACCTACGGCGCGTTTACGCCGCTCATGTACACGCCGGCCCGCGTCTGGAGCCAGCAGAACCAGGACAGTAGGTTCCGCATGGGGGTTCTGCATATCCTCGCTGCGCATTCTGGGCCGGAGACCGCCGCGGACGCGCGCACCCACTTCGGGATTTTTGCGACGCAAGTTTGGAAGCTGTTCCCGCGCGGCGAAACCATACACTTGAACTTCTGGGATTACAACGACGTGGCGCCAGGGTACTTTGCCGCCGCAGAAATTGCCGCGCGCGACCCCAAAGTCGGCATCATTTCGATTGAAGTCGCGCGGCCAGACTTTAAAGTGGCCGACCGCGCCATGTTCGCCGACTCCGATCTGAAAGCTGCGGCCAAGGGGCTCTACGTGATCCGCGATTTCGCGGCCGGCAAGCCCCGGTCCGGCTATGTGCTGGTGCAGGGGTCGAGTTCCACCGTCAATCTGGCCAGCCTGTTGCCTCGTCTGGAAGAAGCCGGGCTGAATGTGAAAGTCATCGCCGCCGTGAGCGAGGAGCTGTTCGACCGGCAGCCGGAAGAGTATCGCCTTTCGGTGCTGCCTCCTGAAGCGTATTACGATCTGATGGTAGTGAGCACAGGGACGAGGCGGGTTACACCGGTCCGCAATCTGGGACCGCTCACGGACGAGTACTCGCTGACTTCGGATTGGGACAATCAGTGGCTGACGGGTGGACTGGAAGCGGAAGTCATCGCCGAGGCGCACCTGGACCCGGAGTCAATCTTTAGTGGCATCCAGCGCTTCGCCCACGATCGGGATGTTCGCTTGTCCCGGCAGCGTGAGTTGCTGGCGTGAACGTTCTTCGCGGGGCACGCCGCGGAACTAGGCTTCCCAACTTAGCGAGCGATCATGGGGTTCGGTCGGGCTTCGCCCCCTGCTGTGCGGAAGGGCTCGGCCCTTCCGGCCCATCACACTCACTTTCTCCACCTTCGCGCCGCTGGCCCCGATGAATCGGGGCCAGCGGCGCGAAAGAGCTTGGTAATCTTCCGAAACGGGAAGGCGCAGCCTTCCGCAAAGCAAGCCGCGAAGCCGCATAGGCCCGCCGCTATAAATCACTCCGGCTTCTTCTTTTTTCCCGGATTAAGGACAACCAAATCGTCATCCACGGAGAAGACGTTGGGGACGCCGTTGGCGCGTGTGCGGATTAGGGTGTCATCGAATTGGTTGTCCACGACCCCCTCCAGCCTCACGTGTCCGTTATCGACGATGATATGAATGGACGGCAGCGCCTGATTGCCGTACCGCATCCCGATTTGCGGGTCGCCGTAAATAGCTCTCTGCTCGGCGCGACGGATTTGCCAATCCATGTCAGACAGGGGTAATTCCTTGATGTTGTTGATGACCTGGGTTACGCCTTGGATTCGTTTCACCACGTTTCCCGCCTCCGACTTGATATCCCAGGGAGGGTCGGGGGGGCACGCGCCCTCGAGCGTAACCACGCTGCCATCCAGCTTGAAGGCGAGGTCGGTGAAAATCGAATAGTACGGCAACATCAAGAGCTCGTGCCGGATTTTCTGAGCCAGTTGATTTTCGTCCTGCGGTCCCTGGGTAAAAACATCGTTGTGCGGTGGGTTCTTCTGGGCCGCTCCCAGAGCTACTGCCAAAAGAGAAACAGTTGTGATCCCGACGAGTGTGCGCATGGACTATCCCTCCTCTGGGTCCTTAGATGCCCAAAGCGGGAATATGGTTCTGCCTATACCCTACGGACAGTCCTTACGATCGGGAGCGAACTCCAGGTGAGACGAGGTGAGCCACGGTAACTCTTCTCCATTTCCCTCAATTGCTGATGACACTCCGCGCCTTTCAATGAACCGATGACCCGCTGGGAAGATGAATCGATCCTACAAGTTCTTCTTAACCCATCCTTCAATTCTCTCCAACGCCTTTTGTATATTCTCCACCGAGTTCGCAAACGAGAATCGCAGATACCCCTCTCCCCACGCGCCGAAGGCGGTGCCCCAGAGGCAGGCCACGCCCGCCTCGGTGAGGAGTGCGTCAGCCAGTTCGCGCGACGATTTGCCGGTTTGTCGGATGTTGGGGAACGCGTAAAACGCTCCATGCGGCTGGCGGCAGGTGAAGCCGGGGATGCGGTTCAAACCATCGACGATCACGGCGCGGCGGCGGCGAAACTCTTCGCGCATCGCGTCCACCGAATCCTGCGAGCCCTGAAGCGCTTCCACGCCGGCAATTTGGGTAAAGCTCGCGGTGCAGGAGTTCGAGTTCGTCATCAGCAGCGTGACCTGCTTGGCCAGATCGGCGCGCATCACGCCGTAGCCCATTCGCCACCCGGTCATCGCGTAGGTTTTCGAGAAGCCATTCAGGATGATGGTCTTTTCCTGCATTCCCGGGAATTGCGTGATGCTGGTGTGCTCGCCTTCGTAGATCAGCCGGTCGTAGATTTCATCCGACATCACAAAGATGTCGCGGTCGGCCAGCGCCTTCGCCAGGCGAGCGATTTCCGCGCGGGCCATCACGCCGCCGGTGGGATTGTGCGGACTGTTCAGTATCACCAGGCGCGTCCGCTCCGTGATCTTGTCCAGGATTTCGTCGGTGTTGACGTCAAAGTCGTGATCCTCGCGCAGGCCGTAAGGTACCTCCTTGCCGCCGACGAACCGGATCATCGATTCATAAATGGGAAATCCAGGGTTGGGATAAAGCACTTCGTCGCCATCCTCCACGAGCGCCATGATGGTGAAGAACATGATGGGCTTGCCGCCGGGAGTAATGACCACCTCGGACGGGTCAACACGGATGCCAAGGTGGTGGGCGACGTCCGCGGCCGCGGCTTCGCGCAATTGGGGAAGCCCAGCCGACGGACCATAGTGGGTCCAACCCGCGCGTAGAGCGGCGATCCCCGCCTCCACGATGTTGGCAGGAGTGGCGAAATCCGGCTCGCCAATTTCCAGATGGATGATTTCCTTGCCCTGTGCTTCGAGCGCTCGGGCACGGACGAGAACCTCAAACGCACTCTCCGTTCCCAGGCGATTCATGCGGCTTGCCAAACGTAAACTGCTTGAGATCGCGGCCATCACTTGCCCCCTCGTTACGGCCTGAGTTTGAGCTAACTTACGAAACTCGACAGGATATCCCTTGGGCGATTCAAAGTCCAGACGGCGGATCGTGTGGTAGTGGTGCAGTTTCGATTTAACAATTAAAGATTGACGTTGAATCGCGCAGAGGCTCTGTCATAATCGGGGCAAGAAAAATCAAGTCAACCCCAAGGGTCTGTCCAGAATGTGACCACGAGTTTCAAGGCAACGGCTGGGACGGTATTGACGCTCACTGGCGGGCCAAGCATGGACACATCATGCCCTACGGGGAAGCGTGGCCGTTGATCGAATCTGGAACTTATCGCCGCAAGCTAGTGAAGCGCCAACCCAAAGAAGACTTCAATCAGGCTGCGTTTCGGGCGGTACAGGAGACGATTCGTCGTTCCCATGATTAACTAGACCGTGTATCTGAGCTTCAATTCTCGCCCTCTTAACCATTTTCTCCACTCCCTCAGACATGTTGATTGGAATCAGATGTATTTCGGGGTGCTGTAAAAAGAAAACTCTGAAGATTTCATCCGCGAAGGATTGACCTATAGTGTCGAGACCATCAAAATCAAACATCACGGTCTTGAAAAGTTCAACTCTTGCGAGAACCCGCTTAGCCTGTGACCGCGAGATGAGTTTGTCGTCCCCATATTGAGCAAGCTTCACTGGGACAACTGTTTTAGTAAAGCCGTAGTCTTCGCCTGAGCTGTATTGGTCGAAGATTTCTTTTTCTGTGCGCGAGGTATGATTACTGAGTTTCATCCAAACGGAGGTTCCTGTTTCATTCTTAGTTTCAAGGAGCCAGTCTTCGCGGACACCAACTTTATGGGTGAAAAAACAATTTCCTGATAAGATGTCGAATGAATCAAACATACGAGAAGCGAAGAAAATACCTTCTCCAGTGTGGCGGCTGGGATCCGTTGTGAATTTTCCTTTTGCCAATTCCAAAATTGCATATCGCTCGTCTAAAAGATTCAAAGCCTGCTGAATCTTCCTAAAAATCCCTATTCCCTTATCTAAAATAAGCATCTCGGATAGAATTGCTGTTCTGGATATAGAAACAATAATGATGTTAGACTCTGAGTGATCTTTAGCGTTATTAAACATTTCGGTGAAACCGTATTGCCAAATATCCGTAACATTTTCCGGTTGCTGACCAAATACTGGCTTTATGTCACGAGACCAAACGTCACCCTCGGATAAATCTGGAGTCACCTCGTAGGTTTGACTCCATTGGACTAATGGAGCGAGTTTATAAGAGTGGTTCCTTGTCGCCCCAGAATTCGTGAGAACTTTTTCTAAAGTAAGTTTGTGAAGATGTTTGTTAACCGCTTGGCGGGTGATATTGAAGTGCTCTACTGTTACTTTGCTTATGTCATTTGGATGTTTCTCAATCTTTTCAAGTATATAGCGTCTAATTTCTTCACCACGAGCCCTAATCCTCACCATTTACAACCTCCGCCCATAACTTTGTCAACTTTTCCCTTAACTTTGTCAACCTTAAGGAATAACATTGTCAATGCTTGATGGTTATTTGTCAACCAATTTTATTCTTCTACAAGAAAACAAAGAGGTTAAGTCGTGAACAAACTGGACCGCGCTAAGCAATCCCAACTAATCGCAGCTCTGGTAGAAGGGAACTCTATTCGCGCCATTGAGCGCATGACTGGAGTGGCCAAGCACACAATTCTGAAGCTCATCAAAGACGTTGGCATTGCGGCTGCCGATTATCAGGACCGCACGTTGCGTAATCTCAAGTGCCGCAAGATTCAGGTTGATGAGATTTGGCAATTCGTCTACGCGAAAGAGAAGAACGTCCCCGCCGATAAGATAAGGTCAATTCGGATTCGGCGACGTTTGGACTTGGGTTGCCATCGATGCCGACACAAAGTTGGTTCCCTCTTTCATGACTGGAAACCGCGATTCAAAATCCGCAACGATGTTTATCGAAGAGCTTGCCAGCCGCCTTGCAACCCGCGTGCAGCTTACCTCGGACGGATTGAAGGTTTACCTTGAGGCCGTCGAGGGCGCGTTCGGCTCTGAGATTGACTCTGCGATGTTGGTCAAGACCTATGCGGCAAGCCAAGAGGAAACGCGCTACAGTCCAGCCGTATGCACGTCATGCGAGCGGATAAGGGTTGTGGGTGGCCCGGACCCACGGTACATCAGCACGTCGTTTGTGGAGCGCCAGAACCTAACCATGCGGATGAGCATGCGACGGTTTACCCGGCTGACCAATGGCTTTTCAAAGAAAGTGGAGAACCACGCCTACTCAGTAGCAATTCACTAGATGCATTACAATTTTTGCCGGGTGCATCAAACACTTCGCTGCACTCCGGCCATGGAATCTGGAATCACTGACCACGTGTGGACAATCGAGGAAATGCTTGATAAGGTTGGCCTGTAAATGGAAAAGGCCCGATTCTCAGTCGGGCCTTAATTCCGTGTGCCGAGCATGTTCGACAGCTTGGAGGTGAAAGTCCTCTTCACAACCT
>CAZCVY010000257.1:0-9678 GCA_964501985.1 uncultured Acidobacteriota bacterium
CCATCGCCCGGATATTGTAAGTAGGATTTCAAGCCTAGACACTTCTCCACATACTGGCGCAGGCGACGAGGTGTCGGCCCTCTCACCGTGGTGGGCGCCTTTGCTGGCGAGCCAACGCCAGCAATTGGCCGTTGGCGGCGAAAACCTCGGCCACGGCTTGTTTAAACTCGCGTCCCGCCTCCACCAACCTTTGTACCTCCTCGACCCATGCGTTGGGGATGTGTTCAACCCGCTTCTTGCCCCCCGCCATGAAGGTGAGCGACCAGACCGGGTGTCCCTTCTGGTCGGTGGCACAGTGGCATGTAGGTCGACCGCAACGGCGGTGGGTGAGCGATAGCGCACCGGGCAGCAGGTCGGGCGGGATGGGAAAGCGGCGGAGCAGCTCGAGCTTGCGTTGGCGCAGTCGTGCAGCTTGGGTACCCTTGGGTGCGATTTTCATATGCATGTAATAATACATGCAGAAGATGAAAGTCAAGCCCTCCTTTCGAAATTGCGAAAATAGGAAAGAATCACGACAGCGCCGCTAAAACGCCGAGAGAGGCATGGTTATTGGCCCAGGCCTAACTGGTGGATTGGTCCCTTCCGAAGTTGCTGGGCGGGTCCCCGATCCGCCGATAAGAGACGGCTTGTCGAGGCTGGCCTGTCGGGCAAGGTGGGCGCGGCCCGTAAATGGGGGCAGCGGGGGTTCGGGGGAAGTACCGGAATGTTTCAAGATTTCTCACCCGCTGGGTGTGAGAATCGCTCGGTTCTTTCGCCGATGCGCAAAATCCCCAAGCCTTCCCCTGCCGCCTCAACCTTGCTGTCCCTGCGCGAATTTGACACGCACATCCGTCTGGAGCCTGGTGAAACAGGTTTGGGAGAGATTTCCGAGGGTCGGGGAGAGAACCTCAGCACCGTAAGGAAGGAAAGCCTGGCGCCATCGCGGTCCCGGCTCCGAGTCCGGAGCGCTCCAGACTTGGCCAGATTGCCAGATGCGTCGTACTGGCGATGGGGATTCTACCCGAAGACCCTTAAACGTGTGGATGCCCGCGAAAAGCCGCCGTCGACGCAAGGCAGCGAACCATGACCATCACCCCACCGCGGCGGCCACAGAGGGTTTGAACCCCTGCGCAAAGGGTTTGCCCGTAGCGCGGGCATCCTGTCCGCTGTGGCCGGGGCGTCCCGCCCGTGCCCCATCGTGGCCAGGATCGCCATGGCTGCCGCTCGAATACCGGTAAAACGGAGTGTCCCCTCCGCCCCACGACCCGGGGCCAAGAAAGGGGTATGCTACACTGCGACCATGGAAAGCCCATCTTCCTACGTTTTGACCTGCGTGATCTGCGGCCGGAAAATGAAGGTGCCGGCACGTTATCTCGAACCCGTGCTGGCAAAATTCAAGTGCCAGAAGTGCAAATCATTGGGACGACCCATCGTGCAGCCGGAAGAGAATGCGTGAGCGGCGACTCTGCCTTCTTGCAAAGGTGCCGCATGCGCCGATTTGGAATTACCATTACTCGCCCCTTGCAATTGCGGCCTGGAAGCGGGATGGTAGATGGATATGGCCGTTGATCTTGTCCAAATACGCGAGCTGAGCCGGCACGGCAACCATAGTGGCTATATCGGAAAACCTGAAAGTGGTTATTGATAGGAAGCACTTTCATCTGCCAACCTCTAGGGAAGGCCCCGTGAAGTTGGAACGGAGAGCCCCGACCGGCGCGACGCGCACCCATCGAACCGAACGAAGTGAAAAAACCAGGAGACGATGAAGATCCAGCTCGGACGTCACGTGTATGGACTGGCCGCCGTTGGGTTTGGTGTTATCGCTCTGGTGTGGCACGACTTTGCGGGACCCTGGCAGCAGATCCAGGCGCTTGGGAATATTCCCCATCGGCAGGTTCTCGTCTATCTTGCCGCAGGGGTCGAGCTTTTTGGGGGCCTGGCGATTCAGTGGCCCAAAACTGCGCGAGCAGGAGCTTGGGCGCTCGGCGCCATCTTTCTTACGTTTGCGCTGCTGTGGGTCCCGCGGATCGCTCATGAGCCATGGGTGTACGATCGCTGGGCCAATTTCTTCGAGCAGTTTTCCATAGTGTCGGGCGCGACAATGGTGTACGCATCGTTCTCACCGAGCACAGAACGCGCGGCAATGGTGGCTCGGGCCGGATGCCTGTTTTTTGGAATCTGTGTTATTTCCTTCACGCTCGAACAACTCTTTTACCTTTCCGGGACGGCAGAATTCGTTCCCAAGTGGATTCCCCCGGGGCAAATGTTCTGGGCGATAACGACCACGATTGCCCTGGCGCTTGCCGCCATCGCGTTGCTTTCCGGACATTCGGCCCTCCTCGCATCTCGATTGCTAACGGCCATGATCGTCGGCTTCGGGTTGCTGGTATGGCTGCCGGCGCCGTTCGCTGATCCCCACAAACTGATCAATTGGGCCGGCAACGCGCAGAATACCGCGATAACCGGAGCGGCGTGGATTGTTGCCGATTATCTGAACCAGAATCGCTCCCCCTTCCGGGGAGGACACTGAAGGTTTGGCTCGCGCACGATCGGCGGTCAAGTAAACCGCGAGATACGTCCACCGCTATCAACGACCCGGCGCGAGCGGCTTGATCTTCACTTCGCGGAACCAGACTTCGGCGCCCTCGGCTTCCAGGAGAATGCGTCCCTTCGTGAGCGGAATCATTCGCGACGGATTCTGCGGGTCGGGCTGCTTGATGTCCGACACGGTGTTGACGACACGCCCATTCACTAACTGCTGGGCGCGATCTCCTTCGAGAATTACTTCCACCGTGTTCCAAGCGGCGCGGTCCTCGAAGTCGCCGGACTTGAGAACCCGGATAGAGCTGCCGGGATAACTGTTCACCCGAGTGCCGGCCGCCATGTCATCGTCGTACATCGGAAGGGTCGGGCTGATCAGGTAGGCGGTCACCGCAGCTCCATCGACAATCCAGAGATCACCCGTGTCGGTCTCTTCAATTTGGCATTCGAGGGAACGTGGATAGACTCGATCGGGACCCACGGCCAGGTACAGCAAGCCGCTATCCCGCTTGCCCTCCGCAACTCGCTTGACGCCCCACTTGTATTCAGCGTGGATACGCACGTTGGAAAATTCCTGAGTGGTGGCGAGGTATCCGTTTTCACCCTTGCCGGCGGGTACATCTAAAATATGAATCGCACCGCTCTCGACTTTAAAGACGCCGTTGGGATCATTGTTCTTTCCGCTGGACCCCAAATAGGTGTACCAGCCGTCGAAATTCTTTCCGTTGAAGAGTTGCGTCCATCCGCCGTCGGCCGCCAAGGCACTGACGGAGCTGAGTGCATTGGCAGCAAGGAGCACGCATAGGAAGGCAAAGAACACCCTTGGTTTCATACGAACCTCGTCTAGTCGGAATTTCTGAGTCAGCCCTTAACTTTTGCATCGTACATTCTTTCTGACCTCCACACAACGAATTACCACCGGCTGTAGCAGGACAGCGCGGGCCACGGCAGACAACGTCCTGCGATGCCGGTCGGGACAAGCTCCGCTCCCGCGGGCGGAACCCTGCGTGATGTTCGGCTCGGGTCCCTCAAGACGAGCCTTTCCCAACTCTGGTAAACTGAAAGTGGTTCGTAGGCGCTGTGAATGGGGGTAAGGAAGCTTCTCGCTCACAATTATCGTCGACGCCGGGCGTGTCCAACTAGGAGTGAATTGTGAAGGGCAGCCTCGCACGCACCTTTCTAAGACTCCAAGGTGGAACGTCTTCATGCCCTCAAGCCGCTTCAGCCCTTTCCTTCGCAAGCCACTCCAGGTGAAATTCCGAGCGTTGCTGGCACTCCTTTTTCTACTATTGGCCCCCGCGGTATCGAGCGGCATGGACCTCAAGCCGGAGACGGTTGCGGCGTGGGACGCCAGCGTTCGTGCTGCCAAGCTGCGCATGGAGGAGCGCGCTCGTGGAAAAACCCCTTTCCTCTGGGTGGATGAGGATCAGGATCTTGGCCGGCAAGTAAGGGCGGGCGAGATTCTAGTGGCACCCGGGGAGGGTGACAGCCCGCACACGGTGCCGCACGGATTGATCCATGACTGGGTTGGCGCCGTGTTTATTCCGAAAGCCAAGCTCGATGACGTGACGGGCGTGCTCAATGACTATGCGCGGTACAAAGAGTTTTATGGGCCGATGGTGGCGAACTCAAAGCTGCTCGAGCAATCGCAGGACCACGAGAAGGTGACTCTGGTGATGGTGCAGGAGGCATATTCCGTGACCGCCGCCGTCGAGACCGAAAACGAAGTCGACATCGTGCGGCCCAGCGCCGACAGGGCGTACAGCTTCAGCAGTTCCGTCCGGCTACAGGAAATCGCTGATTATGGGAAGCCCAGCGAGCACGCACTTCCGGTGGATCAGGGCCCCGGTTACGTGTGGCGGATGTTCACGCTCACACGGGTCGAGCAGCGCGACGACGGAGTGTACGTCGAGATGGAATTAATGGGCTTGAGCCGCGGCATCCCGTGGGCGCTTCGCTGGCTGATCCAGCCGCTGGCGGAACATCTGCCCCACAACATCCTCCGCACTATCTTGAAGGACACGCGGGACGCCGTAAACAAGCAAATCAACCCGAGTAGGTAACCCGCGCAGGGCTTTCTGGCTGTCTCGTATTTTCCGAATCTGTGAAATCTGCGTAATCTGCGGATCACTCCTCGTACTTGAACGCCTTGTTCGGATACGGCGGCGGCTTGGGAACGGGCCGCGGATCTTTTTGGATCAGTTCCTGGAGATACTTCAGCGCCGCGTCAAGCTGCGCATCGCTGCCGCCGTACGTGGCGTGGGGAAGGTTATCCACCACGATGTCGGGGTCCACTCCGTGCCCTTCAATCAGCCATTTTCCTTCTGCTCCGTAGACACCCATCTCAGCCGCCGTGGCGATTCCACTGTCGGCGAGGATGTTGCTCGACGACAGCCAAATCTCGCCTCCCCAGGTCCGCACGCCGATGATTTTTCCCAGTCCCAGGCGGCGAAAGCCTTCGATAAAGGCCTCGCCGTCGGACCCGGTCAAGCGGTCGCACAGCACCACCATGTGGCCGCGAAACGCGTATTGCATATTGGGGGAAGGATAGCCGACACGCGGCTGCCACCAGAACCACGCCTTGCGGAGCAATTTGGACAGCAGCCAGGAATCGATGTTGCCGCCGCCGTTGTGCCGCACATCGATGATGAGCCCCTGACGGTCGTAAACGGGGTAAAAGTCGCGCGCCCATTCCTCGATATCGCCCGATCCCATCGCCCGCAGGTGAACGTAGCCGATGTGCCCTTGCGAGTCCGACTCGACTTTCAGGCGGCGCGTATACTCCCACTCCTTATAGCGCATGTTGCGCTCATCGTTGGCCGCGACCGGCGTGGCAATCACTTCGCGAATCTGCCCGGAAGTGGATTTGACACGCAGCAGCACCTGGCGCCCCGCCTTGCCACGGAGCAGCGCCCGCTCGTCCGCAACTCCCAGCAAGTCGTCGCCATCGATGCTGACAATCACTTCTCCCTCGTGGACGATGGAGTCAGGGCGGGCCAGGGGCGGCGCTTCGTTGGGCAAATCGGGGTCGTGAAGATAGATGTGTTCGACCACGTACCCGCCGGCCTTCTCGTCGCGCTTCAGAACGGCGCCGAGGGACGCAAGCCCAACGTGGTCCTCGGGCTCACGGGCGTCGCCGCCATGGACAAAGGTGTGTAGCGCGGAAAGCTCGCTCACCATCTGCGCGATCACGTCGTTCAGATCGTCGCGGTCCGCCACGCGGTCAACCAGCGGAAGATACCGATCGCGCATCTGGTTCCAATCGACGCCCTGCATGTTGCGGTCGTAGAAGTAATCGCGCTCCAACCGCCAGGCGTCTACAAACAGCTCGTGAAACTCAGCCCGCGGATTCGTATCGAACGTCCACCGCGAGAGGTCCATCCTGACCTTGGCAAGCGCTTTCGGATCGCCCAGCGCGGAGGCTTTGGCGTCGGAATCGAGAATGTAGAAATCCTCGCCTTTCGACACTAGAAACTTCTTGCGGTCGAGCGACAACTCGTAACCCTTCACGTCGCCAAGCACGGTTTCCGGAGCGTCGCCTTTGTTGGCCACGTCCACGCAGGCGAGATTGCGCTTGGGCGGCGTGCTCTCATCGCGATCCAGCCAGCAGAGGCGCTTGGCGGTGGCCACCAGATCGGAATAATTACCGGGAGGGACGGGGACCTCGTTCAGCCGGGACGCGAGGCCGGTAAAGTCGATGCTCACGGTAACGGCGGCGGCTTTCTTCGTCTCGGCCACTTTATCGGATTTCGGCTCCTCCGGTTTATCCGGCTTGGCCTCCGCCGCTTTGTCGGACTTCGTTTCGTCCGGCTTGGATTCCGCTCTGCCGGGTTGCTCCGGATGTAGTTCGTCCACGGGCGCGAACGGCGAGCGCAGGCCGCCAGTAAGCGCAAGCTCGTAGACTTTCATGGAACGATCGAAGTAGGGGTCCGGCTGGCGCGTCCCCCAAGGCGACCGCACTACCGTCCTCAGCATGCGGTCGGAAAGGAAGTAAAGCCACTTGCCATCGGCGCTCCAGGCGGGGCTGCCGCTGTTGTAGCGGTCGGAAGTGAGCGCTTGGATCGCGCCCGTGTTCACGTTCAGGATTTTGATCTGAGAGAACGTGTTGGTGGCGGCTTCCACGTACCCCAGCCACTGGCTGTCGGGCGACCACGTGAGGTCCTCGAAGTCTCCCACCATCGATTGTGCAATGCGTTTCTGCTGTTTTGTCTTGGTATCGTACAGCCACAATTGCTGGTCCTTGTCGTGATGCGCCAGCCAGCGGCCGTCGGGCGAGGGCACGCCTTCCCACCGCAGCACCTTGCCGTCGTGGGTCCACTGCTCGGGCGCGCCGACGCCGTTGGCGGGATATTTCCAGAACTCGGTTTCCCCGGTTTCCGTGGAGAGCGCGACGATGCTCTTGCCGTCGGGCATGTAGCGGGCTTCACGGTAGCGAACGCCCGAATTGCCGGCAACCTTCACGATTCGGCCGCTCTTGGCCGGAAGGGTGAACACTTCACCGCGCGCCGTGAACACCGCTGCGCTGCCGTCGGGAGCGATGTGGACTCCGGTGAGATATTCGAGAGGTTTCTTGACCCAATGATCGCGCAACTGATCGAAGTCGGAGACGAGCGTGATGTTGACAATGGCGTCATGGCTGGACTTCAGATCGAGCAGCCACAGGTCGGCACCGCATTGATACACGATACGGCCATTCGAGAGCGATGCCCACTGGACGTCGAACCCGTGGTGGTGCGTGTGATGCTTCAGGCCATGGCCATCGCGGTCCATCGAATAAACGTTCATCACGCCGTCGCGGTCGGATAGGAAGTAGACCCGGCCGTCCCAAAACATCGGGTCGTGCGAGGTGCCGGCCCAATCGGCCGTAAGAGGCACGGCCTCGGAGCCCGCGTCGTAGCGCCAGATACTCTCCGCCGTGCCACCCTTGTAGCGCTTGGTGTGGCTCGACTGCGGGTCGTAGCGCGTGAAGAACAGCGTGCGGCCATCGGGCGCGTAGCTTGCCTCCGACGCCTGGGCGAGAGGCACTACTTCCTGCCGGCCGCTCGCGTCGAGGGCCACCAGTTGGGGGTCGGGAAGCGTAGAGTAGCGGTGGGTGCGAATGAGCAGGCGGCCGTCGGGCGTCCAGCCGGCCGCCGCGGCGTCACCATCCCAGGTCCGGCGCTGGGGCAGGCCGCCGTTCACCGGCATTGTGTAAACCTCGGTGGGGCCCTCGTATTCGGCGCGGAAGGCCACCGTTTTCCCGTCGAGCGAAATCGCGGCTCCACTCTCCCGTCCCGGATTCGAGGTCAAGCGCCTCGCAGCGCCGCCCTTCACGCTCACGGTCCAGAGATCGCCCTCCGCCGTGAAGATGATCGTATCGCCGGAAATCGCCGGGTCGCGGTAATATCCCGGCCGGATATTGACGGTATCAGCAACATTGAGGGGAGCAATAAGAACCAAGCCGAAGGTCGCGGTGAGGATCATTGCCATCGCGCGAGCGGCCCGCAGCGCAATGCCCATCCATCGATTGGTTTTCATAGGGTTGCCAAGGTTTCCGTTTGGATTTTTCGACAGTGAGGAAAGGTACAACGGACGGCGGGTGAATGCAAGGGCCAGCCGACCGGTCAGGATCCTGTCAAAGTCCGCAAAGTTCCCAGAAGGGGAACAAGATCACTAGCCGTCCGGCCTCATTCGGACCTAGGCATATTTGCCCCTCCTACAAATGGCTTATGTTTCATACACTTATTGGGATACGCGAAATACTGAAGCTATAAGACCATTATTTTCTGCAATTTAACGAGATAGCGGGGATAAAGCGGAAAACGGTGACTTTTTTGAGGTCAAAAATCGATGTAACTAGCTTTGCTTTCTATAATTAATCGGCTATTTTGAATAGCTACTGTGTTTTCAAATACTTGGTGGCTTCCGCCATTTTGTCCGAAATTTGTCCGTTCGTTTTCATCAACTTATTGGGACCACCCTTCATTTTTGATGTTTTTTATTTTGAGGAGCGGGCTTGGTTGGCATCGATAAAATGTCGCTTTGTACGGCCTTTCGAGCGGTCAATTCGTCTCTTCCTCTCGTGACTTCCCGCCCAGCGGAGCGACGCTCCCCAGCCACCTCGGGTGCGCGATTCGACTCAACCAACTATTAGGCAGGCAATTTGGTCTCCAAACCTAGCGTCGAGGCCGACAGACTGCCCGATACTCAACCGAAAAAGGGAGGTGTTTCTATTTTTTCTCCGGCGCGCTGGTTGCTTTCGCCTCCATTTCGCTGGGCCTGAGGAAACTTCGCGGGCTTTGACGGGGCGCTGGCCTGCCGGTGTTGACTCATTTTGAAAAGTTGTTAGGGACGTTACTGTTTACCGGGGCGCGCCAAAGGACCTTTCCGTCTGGCATGGTCATCTTAATCGAATCGGCTGAGGTCTTCGTGGTTTCCCCTGTGGCGAGAGAGGACAGCAGTAATTCTCGAGTATTTCCGTTGTCGTATGCGTATAGCGCCACTGCCGATATTCCATGCTGATTGTACAGTTCTAATCCAGGATTACTCCCGTCGGCACGCATTCTGCCCATCAACTTGCCGTGCGAATCTACAAGTTGAAATTCCTCTGCACGAATCATGCGCCTCTTGTACGTCGTTTGGCCGATTATCGCCAGTGCGACGAAAGCTATAAGGGTCACTAATCCCACGTATTTGACTCTGCGGTTCTGCGTTTCTAGCTTACCCAGCCGTTCGATAATGGCCTGAATGTCCGGTCTATCTAAGGGTTCCTTGGGCGTAGCATTCATTTTTCACCTCTCCGCAGCCTAAGTCATATAGCTTGATTTGAAGCTCTGGAATTCAAAAGTAGTCACTTCCAGCCGGCCTGAAGGTCAGAGCTACATAACCTCGAGGAGGATCCGTAGGGGCGAGCGCAGCTCGGCCCTACGCCACGAGAACGATCTTTCCGAACGCGCCGGGTTCCAGAATGGCGCGATGGGCCTGAGCCGCTTTCTCGAGGGGAAGTTCATTGCCCACAATCGGCCGCAGTGATCCGTTTTCGAGCCCCGCCACGATTCCCGCGTGAGTGGTTTCGAGTTCCGGCCGGGTAGCATTCCACAGCACGAATCCCAAGACGGCGGCGTCGCGGCGCATGATCTCGCGCGGGTTGATTTCAATGTTGCCGCGATTGCCGATCAC
>CAZCVY010000258.1:0-9671 GCA_964501985.1 uncultured Acidobacteriota bacterium
AGGTCTTCGGAGTCGATGATGCCGCGCACGAAGCGCAGATACTGCGGCAGAAGCTCCCGGGAGTCGTCCATGATGAAGACGCGCCGAACGTAAAGCTTGACGCCGCCCTTGTATTCGGCCTGGTAGAGGTCCAAGGGGGCTTTCGCCGGGATATAGAAGAGGGTGGTGTACTCGAGCGTGCCTTCGGCGCGGGTGTGGAACCAGAAGAGCGGATCCTCCGAGTCGCCGGTGATGGCCTTGTAGAACTCCTTGTAGTCCTCGTCCTTGAGCTCGGACTTCAGGCGCTGCCACATGGCGCTCGCGGCATTGACCTGCTCGGTGACGCGGGTCTTAGTGGACTCCTTCTTCTCCGCGTTCCACTCGCTCTTGTCGTACGTGAGGAAGATGGGAAAGGCGATATGGTTGGAGTACTTCTTGACGATTCCCTCGAGACGCCAGCTACTCGCGTACTGCTCGCCGTCCTTGTTGAAGTGGACGATGACGGTAGTTCCGGCGCTCTTGCGCGCGGCCTCGCCGGAGATCTCTTCGATGTCGAAGTCGGCTTTGCCATCGGAGGTCCACTTCCAGGTTTTGTCTTCACCCGCCTTCCGCGAGATGACCTCGACCTTGTCGGCGACCATGAAAACGGAGTAGAAACCCACGCCGAACTGGCCGATCAGGTGGGAGTCCTTGCGGGCGTCGCCGGAGAGCTGGGCAAGGAAATTCTTGGTGCCGGAGCGGGCGATGGTGCCGAGGTGAGAGACGAGGTCCTCCTCGTTCATGCCAATGCCCGTGTCGGAGACGGTGAGGGTCTTTTTCTCTTCATCGAGCTCGAGGTCAATGCGCGGAGCGTCGATGCCGCTGCCGGCGAGAACCTTGTACTTCTCGTCGACCAGGGTGAGGTAACGGAGCTTATCGAGCGCGTCGGAGGAGTTCGAGATGATCTCGCGGAGGAATATCTCCGAGTGCGAATAGAGCGAATGGACGATGAGGTGGAGGAGTTGGCTTACTTCCGTCTGGAATTGTTGTTTGGACATGGCAATGCTAATTATCGCCAAAAACAGGAGCGAGGTAAAGACGGGTTGAATGGGCCGCTCGGCCCGTACCGGAAACATACCGGGTGAAAACAGGAGTACATCTTCCATGCGTTAACATTAGAAATCTGGCGGACTGACGTGGTAACATCATGCCCAGGGAGCACACTTCATATTCAGGGGAATTGGAGAAACCCCATGGGCGATGAGTGGATTTCTAGTATGGTAAACAGGCGCAAGGAGCTTGATCAGGCGAAAACTGCAGAGAATCAGCAAGTGCAAATCGAAAACGTCAAGTTTGGTGCTCTCCTCGAAGGCTTCTGGGAGCTGTTACGAGAGGAAGTAATTGCTGCAATTGAGAAATACAATCGGCTTCTCAACAACACTGAGCAAGCGTTGCGGGTTGAGCCGCTTGGTGCTTCTCGGCTCCGAATAAACGCGCCCCCTGCGGAATCGGGCAGACCTGCTGCACTGGAAATCGAAATTGTTCCGAACGCCCACTTACTTAAATGTAGACAACCTTACAGCAACTCCCAAGAGCGGCTGTTCAGAATAGATGTTTACGCCGACGGGCTATTTTTAGTGCAGAGGAATGTGGTGCCCGATTCCGAGATAAGCAAAGTACTCCTTGAGGAATTCCTATCCCACTTGCAAGGCATTCAGCCTGCCCCATAGTTTCAAACTGTACCACTACCCTCAAGTCAGGGGAATCACCCTCCGCTACGGGCTAGTTGTCTGAAATTGTCCCTGGGTAGCAGCAAAACTACTGAGGGCTGCAAAATAGAGTGACGAGTTCTTTTAGTAGCGCGGGCGTCTCGCCCGCTGGGGCGTGGGCATCCTGCCCGCGCGCCGACGGGAGCGGGACGCTCCCGAGACAGCGGGCAAGATGCCCGCACTACGGACGGCATCGTCACGATACTCTGCAAACCTTAGTGGAACCAGGTCGCTTCCGTGGGCCGACCCGGACGAAAGGTCCGGGCCGCGGCTGCTCTTTGCCGCAGCGCGAGGAATATCAGTGGGCTTCGATATAAGAGGCCTCGGCAACATGATCGGGCGAGCCGGTAAGATCCGCGCCGGGCCGGAAGGCCGCCTTTTGGTACTTGCCATCGACCTTGCGGAGATAATCGTGCCACCCATCGTCCCAGGCGATGTGGGCCTCGCCGTTTACGGCGGTCCACATGCCGCCTTCTGACCCCAGGGTCTTGCGGGCCACGCCATCGGGCTTCAGCGTAATGATGAACGTCCCCCCTACGCCGTCGCCCACTTTCCACTGACCGAGAAAACGAGCGGAGCTAGACGGTACCCTCTCTGATACCCTCTGCGCGGGGGGAGTAAACTCGATCCGGGCAATATCGGCCAAGCGGTAATTCTGCTGATGGCCGTCTTTAAAGACGATCACAATGGAGCCCGGCTCGGCTTCGGGTGCGGCTTTGGGCGCAGCCAAGGGTGTAACTACCACCAACAATCCCAGAATGCATCCTGCTTTGATAATCGTGCGCATATCTTTTCTCCTCGGAGGGTATAGGGAGCATGGACGCGCCCATTCTCTCGCTTCAGTCCATAATACGCATACGCGTGGCAGATAGTTCATTTCCTTCAAAACGAGTAGCTAATCTTCGAAAACCCACACCCCGGACCCGCTGACGCCGACATCCAATTGCACTTGCCACCGCCCGTCAGGCGCCTGGGTGGTCTTAACGATCCCGGAACCCGTCACATCGCGAAAATGTCCTTCTTTGCCTGAAGCGTGCATCATGCTCGCCGGAATTATCAGGTGAAGGCTTTTGGGCACGGCGGCGTCGCCCGGAAGGTCGCGCTCCAGATTACCGAGCATGAACACCAGTTTTCCATCGGTCCGCCGCCAGTAATGAATCTCATAAGGGACGGTCACGGGCTGCGACGCATCAAAGGGAGATTTGCCGGCTTCGTGCAACAACCTTTGGAAGGCCCGCGCCGTTAGCACATAGGGCTCAGGATCAGCAATGACCGCCGACATTGTCGCGGCGCCGTCATTGGCGTTTTCCTGGGGTGAGAAAAACGGCGGATTCCAATAGAGCCAATGCTGATTCGGCGAATCGGCAAGCACCAGGTCAGGGCACGCGCCCATGGCATAGACCGTCTCGACGCGGGGTTTCGCTGCAAGCGCATAGTGGCCTTGCCACACGTTGAAGCTCTTGGCGAGCCCATCGGTCAGCCCGGGGATCGCGGATTCAAGGTGTGCCGACTGAAGAGATCTCTCCTGATCGAGAGTTTTGCAAGGCGGCCGCAAGATTCCGCTCAACTGAGGATCAATGCCCCAAGTCGGATCCCCAACGAAAGCCATGGGCTCGCCCGCGCGTTCGCGGCGGCGAATTTCTCGCACGGTCCCGGGTTCGAGTTGTGCCGGGGATTGAAACACCAGCAAATCCGAATGCACGGACGGCAGCCACTCCGGGCGAGTGATCGAGAGGATGGGCACCTGCCACTTCATCAGCATCCCCGCATGGTCCTCGAAGAACTCCTTGATCAGCCAATCCGGGTGCGTAGCCTGAAGCCAGCCAACAAAACGGCGGTTGTAGACCAGGGTGGGTCCGAGCGTCTCCTGGGTCGCGAGAGCATCGGCCGTGGCGGCATCGACATTGGTGGCGAGGTATTTCACGTCTTCGGGTGACCACAGGTCCCGACCGTGATTGGCCCACGACAGGTAGATACCCCGCGGAACCTTTTCCCCCTTCGGCATTTTGACGGCGGCGTGGAGGAAGGCCCAGATTTCCCAGCGCATCTTCTCGGGCACGGTATGCAGCGTGTCCCAGGGCTCGTAAGCGTCCCACGTGTCCACAAGCACGTAGTGGCGTGTGGGAGTGTCCGCAAGCTGAGCGGCGTGCCCGAGAATATTCGCCAATTGGAAGGAGTAGCCAATCAGATGGCTGTTCCAGTACTCATTCCAAGCCCCGCCCCAAGATTGGTCAATCCAAACGTCGAGATATCCTTCTTTGGCGATGCGTTCGAGATCGAAGCCGTCAATTCGCCACTCAGACACGGGAGACACGGCGTTCGAATATCCCATCATCAGGCAATGGGGATTGGCCTGCTTGGTTTCGCGAACCAGGGTAGCAATGGTTTGGTGCCAACGTTCCATCTCCTGGGGATCCGCCGCGGCGCGCTCGCCGAAGTGGCCGACCTTGAGGTACTCGACTTGTCCCCACATTCCATCGCGCAGAACGAGGGCATCGAACCCGACGGCCTTTGAAACTGCTCCCCATTGCTGGGCAAAAAAATGGGGAAAAGGCGTGTCCGGAGGAATTCCCGCGGGAAACGCCGCGTACCTCCGATGGTCGGCGTGCAGGATTCGGCAGGGGTTCAGGGGGCCCACGCCCGCTTCACCCTTTTCCTGGTCCCAAATCTCGGGGTGCTCGTCGCGCCAGCCGGTAACGCTGGCGTTGTAATCGTGATGCCTCCCGAGCAGAAGACTGCCGAGCTTGAAATCCTCGATCCCATAGCGGTCGGCAGCTTGGCGGCGAAACTCTTCTCCCAGGGTTTTGAGATCGCGATAGGTCCAAGGGGGATACTTGATATCCTCCATCGGTAAGGGATAGGGCAACTTCTGAAATTGTGATCCCAGCCATTGCTTGACGTGGAACTCCGGCAGGGGGACGCGCTCGTCAAGGTCGCCCTCAAAGCCCGCAATGTAATCGATCAGGAACCCGACGTTGACGATGACCCCTCGCCAACCCGAGGCGTTTTTGTAGAGCGGATAAGTGCGATCGAGAAACTGCGAGACCGATTGCGCAATGTGGTCGTGATCGAACCAGTAGAGATCGAGTTCAATCCAGCGGTCGCTGCGAAGGGTCTGGGGTTGATCGAGGGACCCACCCGCATGACCGACGATGGGCGCCAGAAGAGTAAGACAAATTACAAGCAGGATGTTCCGCATGACTCACCGATTGTTGCGAGGGACCGATGAGCAGTGAATTGCCTTGGGCTCTAGTTCGCGGATTCGCTGGTGCGGTTCGCAGCGCGGTACTTGCCTTTGGCTACGGCCAGGGCGGAGGTCCACCGGCGAACGAATGAGAGGGCCGCCGCGAGCGATCTTCATTTTACCCGCGCGCCGCCATGCACGCGTCGAGATGAGCAAGGACGTCAGGCCACGCGGATTCATGCTGGTTCTTGGACTCTTCGTCGGGGAAACCCGCGTGCGTCAGACTGAGGCGCGTCCCGCCGTTCTCCGGCACAAGTTCGACGGTAACCACCGTCTCAGCTCCTTTTGTGGCTGCGGTCAGCCAGGTCAGTTCCACCAGCCGATATCGATCCAAACGCAGGAAGCGCCCGTAGTGGGGATGCCGCTTCCCTTCAAAATGAGTTTCAAAGAAAAAGGCGGTGTTGATTTCGCCTTTCATCAGCACCGACCCTGGCGCGGCAAACCAGCGGTCGAACTCCTCCGTCCACGCCCGGAAGAGGACATCCGCGGAGGCGAGCATCGAACGCTCGCAAGTCAGGCGGAACGGCCGCGAGGAAAGGTCGGGCGGGGCAATGGCCATCGTCTTCGGTTCCTCCCTTTTTCTTCCGATTGCAGCCGACGATTGTACTTCTACGCATTGCGAGAATCCACTCCCATTTGCCTTCTCTCGAACTCGCCGCGCGGACACTCTGGGAATCTCACCATATCGCGATGTGATACATATTCCGGAATCTCCCGACAAAATGGCACTGCGACGAGATGTCCATCGCATGACATTAATTCCGCAAAACTCTTCTCTCTCGCCCCGCATCGTATAGAATGGTAGAGACGGAGGTCTAATTTACCCAATGACTCGATGCGTAACGGATTACCTGGTGCAAGAGCATCAGGAGTTGTCGCTTTTATTGAATGAACTTCACGAGCAACTCGGCGTTCTGCGCTTGACGCGAGACCGCCGCAAAACCGCGGACCGGCTGGCCGGGCTGCGCCGGAAGATATCCGACGCCCTTCACACTCATGTTGTCGAGGAAGAACAAATCCTGTACCCGGCAATTCAGAACCATCTGGAAGGCATTGATTTCACCCTTGACCGCATGCGGCTGGAACACGACACCGGGGAGCAGGCGGAGAAAAAGTTTCATTTGAGCTTGGATCTCCTGCTTCAGGGGCGCGGGAACCCACAGGAGGTCATGCAGAACGGCCGGAAATACATTCTGTGGCTGCGCAACCATTTGCTGGACGAAAATGGCCGATTGTTCCCCATGGTCGAGCATGGACTTGACCCCGAGACTCAGCAGGCCGTACGACGCGCCCTTGAGGAGCTCAAGCAGGAATCTTCTGCGCGAGTTGCCGAAGGACAGACCTTCACCGCGCGCGCCTGATTGGCGCGACAAATAAACAATTGGACCGACCGGCACATGCGGCTCGAAGAAGTTGCCGGGTCGTGCCCAGTCTCGAGTAACGACGGCGGTCCATCCCGCCGCTCTGCCCCCTACCATCCTCCAAATCCCTTCCCTGCCTTTAGTGTGACTGGCCATCGCCTCTTGCGGTCCATGAGGTCGCTTCCACGAAAATAAGTTTCGTCAGAATCAAGAAGGACCTTTCGCGCCAGCGCGATTTCTGGCAAGCTACAGGGTCGTTTTGCTCTCTTGCGCATGTGACACGCAGACTTCAAGGAGGATTTGGTTTCATGAAAAGCTCTCAAATGAATCGTCGAGAATTTATGGGCGCGAGCGCCGGCGTCGCGGCACTTGGCGCCGCATCAAAGGCCACGCTGCTTTCACCCCAGCCTCTCGAGGCTGCACCCGGGCCGGCCAGTGACCGGGTGCGTTTCGCTTCCATCGGCACGGGTGTGGAGGGGTGCACCATTATGCAGGCGGCGCTGCATTGTCCGGGCACCGAGATTGTCGCCAGCTGCGACCTTTACGATGGCCGCATCACAGCCGCCAAAGAGTATGCGCGCAAAGAAATTTTCAGCACCAAGGACTACCGAGCCATTTTGGATCGCAGCGATGTGGATGCCGTGCTCGTGGCCACGCCGGACCACTGGCACGCCAAGATCACCGAAGACGCCTGTGCTGCAGGAAAGGACGTTTACTGCGAAAAGCCCATGTCGCACACGGTCGGGGAAGCCTTCACGATGGTTGAGGCCATGCAGAAACATAGCCGCATTGTGCAGGTGGGCAGCCAATGTCGAAGTTCCATTGTCTATGCCAAGGCGAAGGAGATTTTCGATAGTGGCGCGCTGGGGCAGGTGACCGCAGCCGAGGCCTGCATGGACCGCAATGACGCCAGTGGCGCGTGGGTTTATCCCATTCCCCCGGACGCCAGCGAGCAGACCATCGATTGGAACCAATTTTTGGGTGACGCGCCCAAGCGGCCCTTCGATCCCGTTCGGTTCTTCCGCTGGCGCTGCTTTCGCGATTACGGCGAGGGCTTGCCGGGCGACCTTTACGTGCACATGTTGACGGGGATTCACTTCATCGCCGGAATCACCGCGCCGCCGCTGCGCGCCGCAAGCATGGGAGGTATTCTGCGCTGGACGGAAAACCGCGAGGCGCCCGACCTGATTTGGACGCTGTTTGAGTATCCCCACTTCCGCCTCTCGGTCCGCTGCAACCTGAATAACGAGTCGCCGGGAACAATCCGTTTCTACGGCACCAAAGGCACACTGGAAATCCGGAATGACGTTCTTACCTTCACCCCGCAAAACACCGAACCGCAGCCGGAGGGCTATTCGATTATTGGCTGGCCGGCAAAGCTGAGATCGGAGTATTTCCAACAGTGGCACAGGGATAATCCGGCCCCTCTGCCAGGCAAGTACGTCCTGATTGAATCCGCCGAAACCTTCGCGGCTCCGCCTGCGTACGACTACCAGGTTGACCACATGAATAATTTCATGGAGTCGGTGCGCACTCGGCAGACCTCCGTGGAGGACGCGGTTTACGGCAAGAACACTGCCGTTGCCGCGCATATGGCGAACTACTCCTACTTCAACAAATGCATGGCGGTGTGGGATGAGAGCGCCCACAAGATTCAGTCTGCATAGGATTCCTTGGGGGGCACGGCGGCCAGCGGGACAAAGGCGTGATTGTGCCCCTCGCGCCAAGTTGGAGCGGCGACAAGCCTTTCTTTCTTGCTCTTGACCCTCCTGAAGAATAGGATAACCTCCCGTGATGAATTCCATTTCATCCTTAACCCGGAGGCACTTTTATGAGTAAACCTCGTTTTTCGCGCCGCGACTTCATGCGGCGAACGGCCGCCGCCGCGGGTGCCGGACTGGCAGGTAGAACCATCTTGCTCGATCCCGGCCCCGCGTACGCTGCGGCCCCGGCCGTTCCACCCAGCGACACGCTGCGGTTTGGGATTATCGGCATCGGTATGCAAGGGTCCGGCCTGCTGCACGGAGCCATTACCCATCCGGGCGTCGAATGTGTGGCAGCTTGCGATTTGTACGACGGGCGGCATGTCCTCGCCCAGGAAATTGTGGGCAAGCCCATCACCGTCACTCGCCGGTACCAGGATTTACTCGAGAACAAGGAAATTGATTGCATCATTAATGCCACGCCTGACCACTGGCACAAGCAAATAGTAGTCGACTGCTGCAACGCCGGCAAAGATGTTTACTCGGAGAAGCCCATGACCCACAAGGTCAGTGAGGGCTTCGAAATGATCGCCGCCGCGCAGAAGAACAATCGTATCGTGCAAATTGGCAGCCAGCGCGCGAGTTCCATCGTCTATGCCAAGGCCAAGGAACTCATCGAGCATGGAGCGATTGGCGATGTCCACACCGTGGAAGGCGCCATGGGCCGCAATTCTCCCAATGGCGCGTGGGAATATCCACCTCCTCCGGACCTCTCCCCCCAAGATCTCGATTGGGACACCTGGCAGGGCACGGCTGCCAAGATTCCCTTTAACCCCGTGCGCTTTGCGAGCTGGCGCGCCTGGCAGCCCTATGGCTCGGGCGTGGCAGGCGACCTGATGGTCCACCTCCTCACTGGCATTCACTATGTTGGCGGAGTTGTGCAGCCTCCCGAGAGGGCACTCGCCACAGGCGGAATTTTTCGCTTCAAGGATGGCCGGGACTTTCCCGACGTGCATCACGTGCTTTACGACTACCCGCAATTTCCGGTCATCATTAAGCTCACGCTCACTTGCGATTTTCCCGAGACCACGAAGTTTTACGGAACGGGCGGCCTACTGGAAATAGCGGGCGAGGGATTGACCTTGACGACCCAGGATGGAACCGATCACGACCCCGGCTGGTATTATCTCAGCTTCCCCAAAGCCATGCGGGATGAATTTGCCAAGAAGTGGCACGTCGAAAACGATCCCCGGCTGGCAAAGTCCGGGACCGAGACCATTCTTTTCCGGCCTCCGGCCGGATACGACGAAGATTGGGCCCACATGCACAATTTCTTCGACGCCGTGCGCACGCGCAGGCCGGTTATTGAGGACACGGTTTTCGGAAACAACACGGCAATCGCGTGCCACATGGCCAATGCCTCGTACTTCCAGAAGCGCATTGTTCAGTGGGATGGAATCGCCAAAGAGATTCGGGCCTAACGAGAATTGTATTTCGCAGAAAAATAAAGCCCCTCGGCTGTGCGTTACCGAGGGGCTTGGAGGCAAGAGGAAGAGAGATCCGTCCCGCACCGGCCCGCGCCGTGAAGCCCTGGGGGCAAGGTCATCTCGACGCGGATCCGATGCTCCAGCGGGAC
>CAZCVY010000259.1:0-9591 GCA_964501985.1 uncultured Acidobacteriota bacterium
TTCATTGCTAAGGTTGCGGCTGCCTGCGGCAGCTCGCGAAGAACTATAAGGGGGTACTAGTCGTAAGCCCCATACTGCTTAACGGCCTCGACCATGGCCACGATATTCTCGAGCGGAACCTCTGGCTCCACAATGTGAGTGGGGCCGATCAACAAACCTCCACCCGCGCCGACGGTTTCGATCCGGGTCCTCACTTCGTCGCGGACTTCCGCAGGAGTACCGAAGGGCAGCGTGTGCTGGATTCCGATCGTGCCCCAAAATGAAAGGTGCTCGCCGTAGCGCCTCTTCAACTCCATGGGGTCCAGGCATTCCGGCTGGACGGGATTGAGGATATCCACGCCGATCTCAATCAGCTCCGGAATCACCGCCTCCATGTTTCCGTCGCTGTGGTAGTTGATGAGGACGTCGGACCTCACGCGCTTGGCCGCGGCAATCACTCGCGCCAGGCGGGGCTTGAGCCAGCGGCGCCACATGGGCACGCTCATCAACATTCCCTGCTGCGTGCCAACATCGTCACCAACACAGATCAGGTCAACGCCCAATTCTGTGTAACGTGCAGCCTGAGCTTCGCGCTTGGCGGTAATGCGGTCAAGCAGCGTATCGGCAAATTCCGGATTATCCACGAAGTCCATCAGCAGCAGCTCCATGCTGCGCATGTACCAGGCAACTTCGAAGATGGTCATTTCCAGGAAGCCGATGACCGCAAGCTCTTGCTTGTGAAAGCGCGCAATCTGCGGCGCCAAAGCCGCGAAGCGGTAATCCGCCTCGACATCCGGTAAGGGATATGCAAGCGCTTCCTCGCGGGTGCGAAGCTTTAGCATGGGGTAAATGAAGCCTTCCAGGTGTGCGTGCCAGGGATCGTCGCTCGACGTCGGGAGGTGGCCGATGCCCCACTCGTCCACGGTCGCGTGAGGGAGTAAATTCTCGAAGTAGCGGGAGTAATCGTGGGGAAATCGTGACGGAGCGACATCCACGACGCGCGCATCGCCACCGAAATACTCATTCGGATCGTAGTTTCCTATTTCCTGACGAAAGCGTTCAAGGCGAGGTGCGGTAAAACCGTGCGTGAGGTCGAACGGCACGCGGTCGGGAATCTGCCGCCGCATGGCGGTCACGAGCCGCTCACGATGACTCATGCCGGATCTAGTCATACACCCCGCACTCTTTCGCCGTATCGATCAACGCGTGGAGGTTTTCCGCAGGCGTCGTGGGAGGAATGGCACAGCCTGCGTTCAGAATAAATCGGCCTCCGGGCTTCCAGGCAGAAATGAGCTTCCGAGTTGCTTCCCTAACCTGCTCGACCGTCCCCTGGGCCAGGACGGCACTGGGATCGATATTTCCAAACAAGACATGGTCTTTTCCAACAGTCTGTTTGGCTTTCACGGCATCAGTTTTGTAATCGAGCTCAAAACCGCAAGGCTCGTATTCCGCCAGGGAGTTGAGGATTCGGCTGGTGTCCCCGCAAATGTGAATCACCACAAAGATGCCATCGGCGGCGAGGTCCTTGACCAAGCGCTCCTCGTAAGGCCGGGCAAAACGATCGAACATGCGGGGGGAAGTGACGTCCGGACCTGCCAGGCTGTCACCCAGCGAAGTAAGGTGAGCGCCGGCCTTGGCCAACGCCCGATGGACGGCAAGATGGCTTTGATAACAAATCTCCATGAGTTGGGCGATGCGAGGATTGTCCGGCCGCTCGACAAGCTCCATCAGAAATTCCTCGATGCCGCGCACGAGGCAAGCGAGACCGAAAGCGGCCTGGTCGGCGTTGCCCCGAATGGCCACTTCCCTGCCCACTTGTTTCGACATCAGGCGGACGGCCTCCAGCAGGGCGGGAATGCGCCCATCCGAATCGGGGTTGACCACTTTCAGGCGGTCAACTTCATCGAGGCTGCGGATGGCGGGCTCCACGATGCGCCCCGGCTCATTGGGAGCGCATTCTGAGCGGGCTCCCAGGGCTTCGGCCAGCAAGGTGGTGTCGGTATCCACAAGAATACAGTCATGGCCGTATTTCTCCACCGCCTCGAGGTGCGTCCGTACAATGGCCTGGGGTTTCGTGCGGTAGTCCTCCATGCGGACGCCCTCTTCGCGCGTGGCCATCATGAAATTGTGGAGACAAACTGGTACACGATCGGGAATTCCTCCTGCCAGCACCGTCCGCACCCGCTCAAGAGAGTTCATGGAATGAAAGCCTCAAGGAACCAGTGACAAGTGACAATTGACGAGCGAGCAAAAGCAGATATTCAAAACTCGAAAATCGCGGCGAGTTTCGTCTTGCGCCCGCTTGTCACTCGTCACTTGTCACTCGTCACTGTTTTAATGACCCCATCGTCGTAGCTCGCCGCGATCTGATGGCCGGGAGGAACAACGAGAAATTCCTTCGAGTCCCATTCGCCGTTCACAAGGCGCTGGATCAGGCCAATATCGCCAGCGACTTTTTCGAACGTCCAGCCGCGCTTGGCCGCGTCGTCTCGCGCCCGCTGCTCAAAGCTTCCATCGGGTTCAATCCCCATCTCAATAAAAGTCATTTGACCATAGTGCCGGGCCAGGTTCTTGCCGAACTCTTCCCAGAGATACTTTGCGTTCTCCTCCCCATACTTGGCCACCATTTCTTCGTAACTCTGCGTCAGCCCCAACTTATTGCCCAAGGCCAGTTGGCCCAACTCGCCGTCCGCCTCGCCGCGCTCAATCCACCCGGTGGTCTTGAAATACACCCCGGGATGACTATTGAAATAATCCATGTAGCGCGCCGAGTTACCCAGGAAGAGCGTGATGCAGTCGTGTCCGCGCGGGACTACCAGCGGAATGGCCTTGGTGGTCAGGCCCACGATGCCGTTGTTGCAAAGGCCGTAGCCCATGAGCAAGGCATCGTATTGGCGTTCCTCCACGCGATCGATGGCGGACTGCAAGCGCGCGCGCATGTCTTCGCATCCGATATCGTGGAGGCCCTTAGGGAGAAAATCGAAATCGATGATGTGCGGGGAACGCGCCGCGCAGGCGCAGAGTTCGCGGAAGAAGATTTCGCAACTGATGAGTTTGAGACGCATTGGTTTTCTACTGCCTACTGTTTAACACCGCAGCCAGCGCACGAATAAAGTCGGGGCTGGTTCCGCAACAGCCTCCCAGGAAGTTCGCCCCGGCCGCAAGCAAGGCGGGCGCATGGCGAGTGAAGGCTTCCGGCGCCGTCTGGTAGCGCATCCCGCCGTCCACCAGTTCCGGCAGACCTGCGTTGGGCTTAATCCAGATGGGAAGCGGGGTAGAATGGTGGAGCCGCTGGCAGAGCGCAGCGTAACTCTCAATTCCTTGCCCGCAGTTGGCCCCGATCGCATCGGCGCCCACGGCGGTGAGTTCGGCAGCGGCCAGCTCCGGCGTGACGCCCATCATGGTGCGGTCAAGGTTCTTTCCGGAATCAAAAGCCATGGAGACGATTACCGGCAATCCCGTGGCGCGTGCCGCGCGCACGCAAACTTTCGCTTCCGCCAAATCGCTCATGGTCTCAAAGATCAGGCCGTCCGCCCCGCCTTCGGTCAGGGCTTGGGCTTGTTCGCTGAAAGCCGCAAGAAGTTCCTCCTCGTTCACCTCGCCCATCATCAGCATCTTGCCGCTCGGCCCCATGGAAGCAAACACGCGGGCGCGTCCCGCGGCCGCGCGCCGGGAAATTTCCACCCCACGAAGGTTGATTTCGCGGGCGTGGGAAGCGAGTCCGTGACCCGCCAGCGCGAGGCCGTTAGCGCGAAAGGTGTTCGTCAAGATGACTTGGCTGCCTGCCTCCACGTAGGCGCGCGCGACTTCTTCCACACGGTCGGGGTGCGTCAGGTTCCAGTGGTCGGGGCATTCGCCGGCGTCCAAACCGCGGGCCTGGAATTCCGTTCCCCAAGCGCCGTCGGTCAGGATGGGGCCTTGCGTGACGAGTTGTTGAATCAGGTTAGCCATGATTGTCAATTGCCGATTGCCGACTGCTGATTGTCGATTGAGGATGGGCAGTTGAAGTTTCGCCGTTCTTCAATCGGCAATCGAGAGTCGAAAATCGTCAATCCTACGCTGCCTTCGGCCACTCCAGTTTCCCTTCGCGGAAAGCGCGGAGGTAGTTTGCGCAATACTCGTCGCGTCCAAGTAAAGCCTCGGCGGCACGGATATTGGCCATCAGTTGCGCGTCGCAAGGGTCCACGATGCCGGCATCCAGGCCGCGAGCCATCAGCAGGACAGCGAACGTCTCGTTCAGCAGTTTGCGCAGGGGAAGACCAAAGGACACATTGCTGATGCCGGCGCTCGCGTGAACGCCAGGGTATCGCGCGGTGATCTGGCCAACCGCGTCCAATAGCCCCTTTCCGTGTTCAGGACCCGTGCTGACCGGAAGCACGCAGCCATCCACGTAGATGTCGTCGAGCACATACCCTTCCGCGGTCAGCAGATCCACCAGTTGAGTGGCGTGTGCCACGCGCTCTTCGGCGGTGTTGGGCGGGCCGGCTTCACCCAAGCATAGGGCAATGACCTTGGGATGGAATTCCTTCAGAACCGGCATCAGAGCAGCGATGCGGGCCGGCTCATTGGTGATGGAATTTATCATGGCGCGCTGCTTGCAAAGCGGTAATGCACGACGCAGCGCCTCGGGGTCGGCGCTATCGAGGCAGAGAGGAACCTGAACAGTTTCCTGTACGATATTCACCAGCCACGGCAGGACTTCCAATTCCTGACCGGGCAGGCCGCCGTTAACGTCGAGCATGTCGGCACCGGAGTCCACCTGTCTGCGGGCAATTTCCTTGAAGAATTCGACGTCTCGCGCGGCAGCCGCGGCTCCAACCTTTTTACGAGTGCAATTGATCAGTTCACCGATAATAAGCATTGTTTTCAACTCCCTCTGATTTCACCTTTAGCCTCAGGCCGCAGCTCAATTCGCTTGCCGAGGTTATCGATCCCCGCGAACCGGTTGGCCAGGGCGTTGGTACCGTCCAGGCGCCAGTCGCGTGGAGGAATCAGCTTGTGGGCGAACTTTCTGGGGTCGTCCCCCATGGCCAGCGCGCCTTTATAAATGACATTCCATATGCAGGCTTGCTCGAGGCGAGCTTCGCAGGTCCCGTCGATTCGCGAGCCGCCGCAGGGTCCGTTGCGCAGCTCCTTGTAGCACCAACGCATGGAGCAACCCGCGTATTCCAGGTGGTCTTGCAGGCAGTCGCCGCAACTCTTGCACCCCAGCGTCGCTTTCCGATACAGGGCGGAAGGCTCGAGCAGCCGATACCACAACCCATGACGCCAGGAATCGGATTTGCCGTCGGTTTTCAGGTGGGAGCCGAAAAGGCGGGCCCCCCAGGAACCGTCGGCAATGAAGTGCTGGTGCACTTGTTTTGACAGCCACTGCGAAACCGTGGCGTGCGGCTTGGCGATATCGAGCTGGTATTTGCCGCACCCGTCGCTCAAGCCATCTTTCCCGGGGGGCAGCAGGTAGAACTCCTGGGCGACGGGCAAGACCAGTTCATCCATCCGGTTTCGCCAATCGCTGCCGATGGCCGCGGCGCGCTCGCCAATGGTCATGAAATCCCGATGAGTAAGGTTGAAGCCGCCGATGTGCGCCCCGGCAAAGCCCAATTCCTTCACTGCCGCTACCATCAACGCCGCCCGCTCCAGGCGCTCGGGTTTCTTTTCCTTTTCCAGCCGCTGGATGAGTTCACTCGGAATCACGCAGCCCGCCACTTCCCCTGCTTGCATCATTTGCGCGATCTTCGCGGTGGGGACGTAGACGTTCGCGAGCACCGGGATGTGGCCCAGTCCCTCGCGGTCCAGGTATTGCTTGAGCTCGTAGAGCTTGCGCAGGTTGTAACCTAATTGGGTAATGATAAAACGTGCTCCGGTGGCAATTTTCAGTTGCAGTTTGTAGAACTGCATCATCTGATCGGCCTCGCGGACCTTATAGGGATTCACCACCGCCCCGGGATAGAAATCGAACGGCGTGCTGTGGACCGTGCGCGGCCCGAGGCTGTACTCGATGCCTTTTTGCATCGCCTGGAGAAGCCACAGGATCAGGACCGAGTCCAAGTCGTAAACGGGTTTCGACCTGCCGGCGAAACCCTCTTTCTGCGCGTCGCCGGTCAAAGCCAAGATGTTTTCCACCCCCATCCGCGCCAAGGCGTGCAAGCGGCTTTCCAGGGAGGAACGGTTTCCGTCCTTGCCGGTGAGATGCGCAATCGGCGTCAGGCCCTTTTCCTTGATGGCTGCGACGAAGGCCTCGGGAGGCAGCGCGGGATTGCCACCCGGGAGGTCGGTGACACTAATCACTTTGATGCCGTCGGGTTCAGAGGCAGCTTCATTGACGAAGGTCTCCGCCTCCTTAACATTGTGGTCTCGGCCGAGCACCAGCTCCGCAGTGCAGAAGAACTGTTTCTGCTCCAGAGCAACCCGCAAGTGGTTCACCGCTCCAGGCTCAGTGTTCTCAGGCATTCAACACTCCTTACAGTGACAAGTGGCAAAGCGAGAGTCCGGGGTCCGGAGTCTGCGTTTTCGACTTCGGACTCCGGACCCCGGACTTCGCACTACCTTCATCCCCCCGGCCTCGGTTCCCGGTCTCCGTGCACGGAAAGCGTGGCTCGATAGCTCCGGACCAGGCGGCGGCCCACCAACGCTGCAAGACGTTTAAAGAAATTCATCCCGCTCACGGGGTCCTCACGTAGGACTTGATCCAACTGATGTTTTTCGATTCGAAGCAACGTGGTGGGACTCAAGCATTCTGCGGATGCCGTGTAGGTGCCGTTGTCGACGAGGCTTGACCACCCGATGATATCCCCGACCGAACTGGCCACATACGCCAGGAGTTGTCCCGATCCTACGCTCAGGCGAATGCGCCCTTCGTTGAGGATGTAAAAATTCAAGGCAGCTTCGTTCTCGCGAAAAAGGACTTCACCCGGCGCGTACGATACCTCACGCTGAATGGTCAGAATCTTCTTGCGCGTCTCGTCGCTGAGACTTTGAAAGAGGTAAGCTGATTCGCCGTGCATCATCCCCTCCCGCCCTAAAAGAGCCCCGTCACCTTTGCGGTTTTTACATCCACATCCACACGTCGGAAACCTGGATTGGATGAAGTTCCTGGCATCAAGCTAATCGTGCCGGCGCAGGGGCAGAGGAACTTCGCTCCTGAATACACCAGCACGTCGCGAATGGGCAGTACCCAGCCTTCGGGAACCCCCTTGAGCGCCGGATCGTGGCTCAAGCTCAGGTGAGTCTTCACCATCATCGTGGCGTAGTCGGCGAACTTGGGATCGGCCTCGAGTTGCTTGGACTTCGCTTCCGCCTCCGGCAGCCACGCCACGCCATCCGCACCGTACACCTCTTTGGCGATCAACTCCACCCGGTCGCGCAGCTGCATCTCCACGGGGTAGAGGTAGCGAAAGTTGACCTCTTCCTGACAAGCGTCAAGCACCGCGTCCGCCAGTACCAAGGCGCCATCGCCGCCCTTGGCCCAATGTTCGGAGGCAGCACACCGCGCTCCCTCGGCTTCCACCGCCTTGCGCACAAGAGCGAGTTCATCCTTCGTGTCGGTATGAAAGCAGTTGATGCAGACCACGGGATTGATTCCCGACCGGCGAATGATCCCGAGGTGGTGCACCAGATTGGGAAGACCCTTTTCAAGAAGGAGCAGGTTTTCTTTGGTGTATTCTTCCGCCAGGGGCAAGCCGGGAGCGACCCGCGGGCCGCCTCCGTGCATCTTCAGCGCACGGATAGTGGTGGTAAGGACCGAAACATTGGGCTTCAGTCCGCTACAGCGGCACTTGACGTTCCAGAATTTTTCAAAGCCGATGTCCGCTGCGAAGCCGCTCTCAGTGACGTGATAATCGAACATCTTCAGACCCAACCGGTCACCGATAATCGAAGACTGTCCCACAGCGATGTTGGCGAAAGGCCCCGCGTGCACCATGCAGGGCTGATACTCCGCCGTGCTGCACAGCGTTGGGTTAATGGTGTTGCGCATCCAGGCGGCCATCGCTCCGGCAACTTCCAAGTCGCCTGTGGTGATGGGCTTACCCTGCTTATCGTAGGCAAGGGTGATCTCCCCCAAGCGCTTGCGCAGATCGGCGAGGTCTGTGACGATGGCCAGAATCGCCATCAGTTCCGAACTCACAGTGATGGCGAATTTGGACTGCATCATGAAGCCATCCTGCCTGCCGCCCATTCCAATCGCGATGTTGCGCAGCGCCTGGGCGCAGAAATCCAAGACCCATCCCCATTCGACGCGTGTGGGATCGACGTCTAAGCGGCGCATCTTGCTCAGTTTGGCGAGCTGATCGTCGCCATAATTTCGTTCGTGTTGCATGCGCGAGGTGAGCGCCACCATGGCCAGGTTGTGGGCGTTGGCGATATCGTTGATGTCGCCGGTCAAACCGAGCGAAAACTCCGTCATCGGGATCAGCAAGGCGTTCCCGCCGCCCGCCGCGGTTCCCTTGACGTTCATGGTGGGCCCGCCGGACGGTTGACGCAGGCAGCCTCCCACATTCTTGCCTCGCTTGCCCAAGCCCTCCATTAAACCCAGTGAGGTTGTGCTTTTTCCCTCACCTAAGGGGGTCGGCGTGATGGCGGTCACCTCAATGTATTTCCCATCCGGACGGCTATTTAGTCGCTCAATGATCTTGAGGAAATCCAGCTTGGCCAGCCTGCCTATGGGGATGACTTCATCTTGTTGCAGCCCCAATCTTTCCTGCCATTCCCGAGGGCTCGGCATATGCTGTTCCGCTGCCTCGGAAATCTGCCAGTCTTGCATCTGAGTTGCGTCGTACGCCGCCATCCGCCGGTCCCCCGATTGGTTGGTACAATTAAGGTAGCAAAGCACTTGCTGTGCCAATCCGGAGAGAAGCTACAAATAGTCACCCCCGCGGAAGTGTTGGCTAAATGCGTCAAAGGGAGCGAGTTGCTGAGATTTTCGGCACTGCAATTGCAAAACAAATTACGCCTGGAACAAAATGACTCAGTTGCCCCAAAGACGTCTGTTGAGTATTTCCACGCCCATCAAACCGAGCGGCCGCCTAAACCGTTGGTTTGAATGGCCGGGGGGCATCCTTGGCACACCTTCCCCTCATTACTTATGCCGCCTGAGGATGGGTACTTATTCTCTTGCGGAAGGGTCACGCATCCGATGAAAAAGCGGGCCAGGCGAGCGTAAGTGCTGTGGGCACTTTGCAAACCAGCCGGGAATACCTTAAGAGAAGGAATGAACCACTATGAGCCTAAGCCAACTAGCCAAATCCATTAACGAGTCACCCACCCTGAAGCTGAACGAAACCGCCGCGCTCCTCCGGGAAAAAGGCGAACCCGTCATCCACCTGGGCGGGGGTGAGCCAAAGAGCAAGGCGCCGATTGACGCCGTCATCAACTGCACGGCGCTACTCAATACCGGCGAAGTCCGCTACACGGCGCCGGATGGCATCCCGGCATTGAAGAAGGCGGTGATTCGGTACACCGAGGAGCACTACCACAAGCTGGTTTCGGCGGACAACGTCTTGGTTTCGGGCGGAGCCAAGCAGGCCCTCATGGTTCTACTGCACGCGATTCTGGACCCAAAGGAAGAAGTGATATTTCCCGCACCCTACTGGGTGAGTTACCCGGAGATGGTGA
>CAZCVY010000260.1:0-9523 GCA_964501985.1 uncultured Acidobacteriota bacterium
GGATGGTATACCCAAACCGAATTACGCGCAATATTTAGTATAGTCAACTTAGATGTTGGCCCCTTCGGGGCCGGAAGAGGAAACGCTTATCTTAGCGCCCATGGGAACTTGCCCTGGTCGTAGCCCCCCCCGACTTTCAGGCGCGGCCGAAGGCGAGCGGCTGAGCCTCGCGCTTCGCTGTGGTTTCATCCAGAACCTGGCCGTCAAAAAGGTGGACGGTCCGGTCGGCAAACTGGCTGTACCGGGGATCGTGCGTGACCATGCACACGGTCGCACCTTCACGGTGCAGCTCGCGCAGCAGGTCCATAACGGCCTCGCTGTTCTTGGAGTCAAGGTTTCCCGTGGGTTCGTCAGCGAGCAGAATCGAGGGATTGCCCGCCAGGGCCCGCGCCACGGCCACGCGCTGCTGCTGGCCGCCAGAAAGCTGCGAAGGGTAGTGCTTCATCCGGTGGACCATACCCACCCGGTCGAGCGACTCGTGCACGCGCTGGCGGCGTTCGGTACCCGACATGCCGCGGTAAGTCAGTGGCAATTCCACGTTCTCGTAAACCGTGAGGTCACCGATCAGGTTGAAGGCCTGAAAAATGAACCCAATCTCCCGGTTGCGGATGCGCGTGCGGTCGGAGTTTGAGAGTTCCTCGACGGCGGATCCGTTCAAGGTGTACTTGCCGGTCGAAGGCGAATCGAGCAGCCCCAGAATGGAAAGTAGGGTCGATTTGCCGCAGCCAGAGGGTCCAGAGATCGATACGAATTCCCCGCGATCGATTTGCAGGTGAATCCCCGCGAGGGCGTGGGTTTCCACCTCGTCAGTGTAAAAAACCTTGGTCAAACCTTCCATCTGGATCAACGTCTGGCTAACCACGTCGGTGTACATTAGAAATCTCCTTTGCAATCTGGCGGCGCGCCCTGGGCTTCGACGATTGCCAGCTCCTAAGGCCGCTACCGGGCGCTTCTACTGCCTAGTACGCAAAATATCGGCCGTTTGTGCCAATTTTTTATTCTCTAGATTCCAGAACGCTTAAAGCTCAATCGACGCCGCTTCGGACGAACCCACCTGTTCGGAAATGGGATTCTGTGATTCCGAAATCGTAACGGTACCACCCCATAAGACGTGGAAACCTTCCAGAGGTTAGCCGGATGTAATGCACCCATAGAGACTGAGGGCAGCTCCGTCCCCAAGGAAGCAAGAGCGTTCACCTGAGTTAAGGATGGGGCGCACCGCAAGCCCGCATAGCGGGCGTCATCCTGTCACTCGTGTCCAAAATAAAACCATCGCATCGACTGAGAACCTGCGGCTCTGCCGCTTGCTATGCGGGCTGGCTGCGCCTGCCCGAAACGGTGCCCTGACGTTCAACCTCATACCCCACCGCGCCGGAGGCTGAGCCTCCGGCGCGGTGGGGGCGAGAGAAAAGGGCCGTCGCGGCCGGGAAGGGCTGAGCCCTTCCGCAGAGCGGAGCGGCGAAGCCACAAGGCTCCTTGATCTTGAACACGCGTGTCACCCTGTAGCCCACGGCGCCAGCCGTGGGGTGCGAGTAGGAAAGCAACTCTGTGAGCCCCGGGGGGCGGCATCCGCCGTTTTCCTCTCGCCCCCGATTGGGACCGATTCTCGGCGAGCGCCGTAGCGCCAGCTTCCAGCCGACACCCGAGCCGTCAGCATGGCGGCGCTACGAGAGAACTGCGGGTTATTTCGCAGTCCCGTTCCCCAGCGCTTTCTTCTGCCTTCTGGTGGGTACAAAATGGCCGAAAAAATCAAGGCTGGACGCCCGCTCGAAGGGACATATTCTTCCTGCGATAACACGAAAATCTCGAACCCTTCGGTCAATTTCCTACCCGTAGGATTTTCCGGCTCCCACCCCCAAAAAAATCCCTACCGGTAGGAAATTGGCGAAGATTTCTCCGGATTTGGCCCTAAAACTGTAGCCTATAGTACGGTGTACAGGGTGGCGAGAAAACACCCGGCACGGCTAGGAATCTCAGGCAAGATGTCATGGCTAGCTGAATGAGGTGACATCTCGCGCCGGATGCCTGGCAACGGGCACACGCCCCAGGAGGATGAAATGGCTGTACAGCGAAAACTAAAAATGAGTGAAAAAAGGATCGCCGCGAACCGGTCGAACGCCCAACGATCGCAAGGGCCGGTGACGCCCGAGGGCACGGCGCGCGCGGCGGCCGCCAATGTCCGGCACGGCTACTACTCGAAGGCCGCGGAGGTGGCATTGACCGCGCTGGGAGAGGACCCCGAGGAGTTCAAACGGCGTCTCGATTCACTGATCGAGACCTTCGCGCCTGCCAACGCTCTGGAAATGGGCTTGGTCTACCGCAACGCCCGCGCCCTGTGGCGCATGGACCGCTATGACCGCATCGCGGAGAGCATGGCGGTGAAGCGCCTGGAGCACACCGAGAAAGGCAAGCAGTTCCTGGAGGCGGTCGCCAGCCTCGCCATCAACGATAAGGCGGAGCGGCTGAAAGCCTTGTTTGCGGCCACCTGCCTGGAGGTAGAACCTATCACCAGCCCCAAAAAAATGATGGAGTTGTTCGTGAAGGCTCAGCACGACGTGCCACCGGAGAAGGCCCAGGAGATTCTGCACCTTGTCCTGCGCTTGCGGAATCCCGGCACACCCGTGGAACTTGGCCCGGAAGTGGAAGTGTCCCTGGAGAACAAGGAAATCCCCGTAGCAGAAGGAGAAGAGCGGAGAGCTGCGAACTTGGAACTTGTGCGCTTACTGGCGCCCGAAATCGAGCGCCTCGAAGAGAAATTCCTCGAACCCGCGGACGTGGTCCAGCAGCAATTCGAACGCGACATTCTTCTGGCCAAAGCCCAGCAGGAAACTGCGGAGATGCGTCGATGGGAAGAGTCGAGCTTGCGCCAAGTCTGGCGGACCACCCAATTATTGATGAAGATCAAAAAAGAAACGGAAAAAGAAAAAAACATCAAAAACGAAGAGTGGTCCCACTAAGTTGTTGAAAACAAGGAGCAAATTTATGGACACAAAGTCGGAAGCCACTAGGTTAAAGAAAACAAATAACTTATGCAAAATTACCTATTAGTTTATGAAAATAAATAAGATACATCAACTTTTGGGCTCAGGAAACGCGAGAACTCGCACCGTTTCCTCGCTATCCCAATAACTTATTGAAAATAATGTTGTTATACGATGTCGATTTTTCTCTAGCCGATAAATTACTGATAAATAAGCCCCTTGTAAGCGGTGATAATTTGCCTCTAACGAGTGACGAGTGGCGCGAGATCAGTGACGAGTGGCGCGAGATCAGTGACGAGTGACAAGTGGCAAGTGGCGAGAGATCAGTGACGGGTGACAAGTGACAAGTGACCACTGACTGGTACCAGCTTGATGACCAACGAAGAAGAATAAAGGACAATCCGCAATGACCCGATCACCCGATCTTCCGATGACCCGATGGCCCGATCTCCCGATCTCCCGATCATCTGCTTTTTGTGTTATTCTGCCGCGTTCGATTCGCCCCGAGACTTTGCCTGTTTCTCTCGTCACTCGTTCCTTGTCACTGCTCTTGGGATGCCACCGCGAGTCGAGGAAACGATTGGTGATGCTTCACGCCCCTCCCAACCGTCCTGGCTGCCTTAGCACGATTCTTGTGCAGCCCACAAATCTAATCTGAATCGCCTTCATCTTTGCGGTTCATAGGGAGACATAGATGTCTGAATATCGTTATCTTCTTTCCGAGCGAGCGATTCCCAAAACCTGGTACAACGTCATTCCCGACTTGCCCGCGCCCATGTCGCCGCCTTTGCATCCCGGCACGCTGCAACCGGCCGGGCCGCAGGATCTGGAAGCCATCTTCCCCCACGCGCTGATCGAGCAGGAGGTGACCGCGGCGCAGAACATTCCCATTCCGGAACCGGTCCTCGACATTCTGCGGATGTGGCGGCCCACGCCCTTGCACCGCGCGATTCGGCTGGAGAAGGCGCTGGGAACTCCCGCCAAAATCTTTTATAAGAACGAAGGAGTCTCACCTGCCGGAAGCCACAAACCCAACACCGCCATCGCTCAGGCGTATTACAACAAGGCCGCCGGCGTCAAACGCCTGACCACGGAAACGGGCGCGGGCCAATGGGGCAGCGCGCTGTCGCTTGCCTGCAATGTCTTTGGCATCGAGTGCATGGTCTACATGGTGAAGTGCAGCTTCTACCAGAAACCCCACCGCCGCACCATGATGGAATGTTGGGGCGCCAAATGCGTTCCCTCTCCCAGCGACCTCACACAAGCGGGTCGTAAGGTCCTCGCCGAAGATCCGGAAACGCCCGGCAGCCTCGGAATCGCCATCAGCGAGGCTGTGGAAGACGCCGCCACCCGCAAAAACACCAACTATTCGCTGGGCAGCGTGCTGAACCACGTGCTGCTGCATCAAACCGTGATCGGGCAGGAAGCCATCGCGCAGATGAAACTCGCCGGAGCCTCGCCGGACATTGTCATCGGATGCTGCGGGGGCGGGAGCAATTTTGCCGGATTGGCATTCCCGTTTGTCCCGATCAAGGCAGGGGGGAAGAACATCCGCCTGATCGGGGTTGAGCCCGCGGCGTGCCCCACCATGACCAAGGGCATTTTCGCCTACGATTTCGGCGATAAGAGCGGCATGACTCCGCTGCTAAAAATGGACACGCTGGGACACGACTTCATCCCGCCCGGAATCCACGCGGGCGGCCTGCGCTACCACGGCATGGCTCCGTTAGTCAGCCTGCTTCACCGCGCGGGCATCGTCGAGGCGGTGAGTTATCCGCAGTTGAAGTGCTTTGAAGCCGCGCTCACCTTTGCGCGCGCCGAGGGCCTGATCGTGGCGCCGGAGACCTCTCACGCCGTCTGCTGCGTGGTCGATGAAGCGCTGAAGGCCAAGGAAGAGGGCAAGGAGAAGACCATCCTCTTCAATCTCAGCGGCCATGGGCACTTCGATATGGCCGCCTACGAGAAGTATTTTGCCGGCGAGCTATCCGATTATGAATATCCGGAAGCCAAGATTCGCGAGGCACTCGAGCATTTGCCTAAAGCTTCATGATCCACGGATTTCGCAGATCTCGCAGAGAAGGAGCTGTCAGCATTCAGCGATCAGCTATCAGCGGTCAGCAAAACCGCCCATCGGCCGCGAGTCGGAAATCGATATTACGAATGCCGCCCTGGAGATCCCGGGAGTATGACTCAAGCCAGAAGTGCGGCGATCTAAAGGCCTGCGCTGTTCTTATAAAGGCTTGGCCTGTGAATCTGTGTAACCTGTGTGATCTGAGGATTTATGTGTCCTTGCCAAACGCGACTACAAAATACTCTGCGGCGGCCGGGCCGGGGTTGCGGATACCATGTTCGTCGTTCGACCCCACGAAGGCCACCGAGCCGGGGCCCAACCGGGTCGACTTTCCGCTGATCGTCGCCTCGAGGGTTCCCTCCCTCACCAGGAACATTTCCTCGTGAAGGTGGTGGTGCGGCGGGTGGGGCATTTCCCCGGGCCCCAGGCGCGTCTGGTGAACCTCCAGATAGCCGCCGCCGTGGAGCTCGCCCGACAGGATGGGGCGGAATTCGTTTTTACCGTTTTTTTGGACAGGCAATTCGTTGTAAGGTGATACTTTACTTGTCAATATCTTGTCTTGACCAGTAAGGCCCGCGGGTGCGGCAAGCGCGGCAACCAGCAGGCCCATCTCTCTTCGTGAAAAGGTCATGACTCTTCTCCTTTCGCACCAGCTCCACCTCTTCGGCAGTCCTGCCAAGAGCATATTCCCGCAGAGGAATTTTGCAAGCATAGTTTCAAGATAAAACAGGAGACCGCCCATGAACATGTCCGAGAACAAGCTGCTGGTCGGAATCGATATCGGCGGCACCAAAACCGCTGTCCTGCTTTCCTCAACCCCTCCGGAAGTCATCGCGCGCAAGGAGTTCGCCACCCGTCCTGCTCAAGGGCCGGAAAGAGCCCTGGAATTGATCAAGTCGGGAATCCGCGAAATGCTGGCCGAGCAAGGCGCGGACACAAGCGCCATCGCGCGGCTGGGCGTGAGTTGCGGCGGCCCGCTGGATCGCGTGCAGGGAATCATCCAATCGCCGCCCAACCTGCCCACCTGGGATGACGTGCCCATCAAGGCCATCCTTGAGCGCGAATTCCAAGTTGAGTGTTTGATCGAAAATGACGCCAACGCGGGGGCCGTTGCCGAGCATCGCTTTGGCGCCGGTGAGGGTTGCCAGAACATGGTGTTCCTCACTATGGGCACGGGCCTCGGCGCGGGCGTCATCACGGACGGGCGCCTCTATCGCGGCTCGAACGATCTGGCGGGCGAAGTGGGCCACCTTCGCCTCACCCGCACCGGGCCCATCGGGCACAACAAGAAAGGCTCGGCGGAAGGTTGGGCAAGCGGCGGCGGAATGGCGCAGGTGGCGCAGCAGGCGGTGGCCGCCGCGGTGAAGAAGAAGCGCCCCACGCTCTTGGCGAAGTTGCATCGATCCGGAGATACGATCACTGCCAAGGATATCGCGGTCGCGGCGCGGAAGGGCGACAAGGTAGCACTGGAAGTTCTCGAAGCTACCGGCGAGAAGCTGGGACAAGTGTTGGCGATCCTCGTCGACCTGCTGAATCCTGACCGCATCGTCATCGGTGGGCTCGCCATGCGCCTGGGCGATTTGCTCCTCGAACCCGCTCGCCACGTGATCAAGCGTGAAGCGCTGGAGCTGCCCGCGCGCACGTGCCAGGTCATCCCGGCTGAGCTCGGTGAGAGCATCGGCGACGCGGCTGCGCTTTGCATCGCGATGGGGATTTAGCGCTCCGTTGGATTGGCGTGGCGGGCGACGCATTCACTGGCCGGGCTGAGGAGGGGCAGGCGTCTCGTGCTGCGGAGCGAGCTGCCGGCAAACGTCCGCGACGGTATCCATCGAGATGTCGGAGGCGTGCCAGTTGTAGGTTTTAGGGAGCCAGAGAGCCTTCTGCACTTCCTCGGGGGTTTTGCCTTGCTTCAGGCGCATTTCCACCTGAGCGACGAGCCATTCCAGGAACTTGCGGAAATCCACCACGTCCTTCTTGCTGCCGGGCGCGCCGTGGCCGGGAATGTAAGTGTCAACGTCCCAGCCTTCCACCTGCTTCAGCACTTCGATCCAGCGGTAGACGTTGCGCGAACCGATTCGGGGGAAGTAATGGTTGTCAAAGAGCTCGCCCAGGAAGAGCGTCTTCGCGGCAGGCAAATAGGCAACAGCGTCCTCGGGGGAATTCTCGCTGACCAACAGGCTGGATAAGCGGATTTCGGCCCCACCCAACTTGAGCGTCATCGTGTCGTCGAAGGTCTGGGTGGAGGGCGTCACGTGGAAGCCCCGCATGCGAGCTTGCAGCCGCCATCCCGTTTCGCCGCGCATGCGATCGGCCAGCTCTTGGCCGTACTGCTGCATTTCCGACTGCGCCATCTTGGTGGAGATCAACGTGGCTTGTTCATCACTGAAGACCTCGTTGCCCAACATGTGGTCGGCGGCCGAGCTGGTGTTGATGACGTAGCGGATGGGAAGGTCGGTGCGCTCGCGAATTTCATAGAGCAAGTCGCGGGCGTGCATCGGGCTATTCGCAGTATCGACGACGATCACGCCGTCCGAGGTTACGATGAATCCCGCCGTCGCCGCGCGGCTGTAAAGGGGATCGCAATCCTGGTCGATCACATCGTCGGGAATCCAGGCAAAGACCTTGGGCTTGACCTCCTGGACCGTGTAGAGCAGCAAGGTGTCCGACAGGCCGCGAGAGGAAGGCATCAGCCCGAAGGCCAATAGCATGAAGCCGAAGATCAGAAGACGCGTAAGCCAGCGGCTTGCAAGAACTGGATTACGGCGGTCTTTAGATATCCACATAGACTTGCGCTCGCCAACCCCGCGGGGTTCTTTCCAACGTGAGTTGATGATAAGTAATCGCCTTGACCAGCAGCTTGCCCTGGTGCCTCGACCGCTGGAAACTTTCGCCGCGCGCCACCGCGCTCAGCGAGTGATCGTGAAGACTCCGAATCTCGAAATCCCGAAAGAGCCAACCCTCGGCATCGTGCAGATACAAGAGCTCGCTCAACCAATTCACCAGAACGCTCTCGGGGTCCGTTCCCTGCACTTCGACGGGAACCTCCTCCCGAGGATCGATCGAATCCAATTCTACAATCAAGTAAATCATTGCGCGAGCGGCATTAACAAAGGCTTCCTCGCGGGTCGAGCCAAACGCCTCAAAGCCCACGTCGGCCGTATGTTCAAGAATTCGAAACTCTTCCATTCGAGCGACCCCGGTCTGCCTTTATCGGGCTCATTTGCCTCGAGGCGAAAAGCACGGCAAGCGGCCCCTCATCATACTCAAGAGACGGCCGCGTGGGTAGAACCCGTGATGTCCGCCAATGCCGGCCGGACAACGACGCTCTCGCCACGTAGCGCCAGTTGGAACATAACAAGAACCGTTGGGCGGGCAAGCATGTTCTCTCGCGCGAAAGCGTCTCCCACAGCGCCGGCAGCAGGTGTGTCGCTTAGCGGTGTGCCGCCCGCAGCGGTGTGCCGCGCTTGCCTTTTCGCGGCCCGTCAAGTAGGATGGCGGTAACTTCTGGTCATCGTATGTCATCAGACGCTTCGGTTAAGATAGATGTTTGGCTGACGATTGGCTTTGGCGCGGGACTGTACTACTTCTACAAGGGGTTTCGAGTCTTTCGCGAGTACCGCGTACTCATGGATACTCCTGAAATCCCAATTCGCAGCGCCGCCATGGGCCTGGTGGAAATCCACGGAAAGGCCACGGGGATCCCGCCCATCCCCAGCCCTGTCACGCAGACTCCGTGCTATTTCTATAAAGTCGACATCGAGCATTGGGTTACCGACAAGAACGGCGGGCACTGGAACCACCTGGTTACCGACGCCGACGGCATGAAGTTTTACCTCTCGGACAACACGGGCAAGGTGCTCGTGGACGCCCATCAAGCCGAATACGACTTGCCACAAACCACGAGAGTTGAAACGGGGCGAGGCCCCGCGCTGGTGGGGCGCCTCGTCGCGGGCATCGACGGCCCTTCTCGGCCCGCGGGGGCCCCCGAAATTCCCGCCGACCTTTGGACCTATGCCTCCAAGGCGGTCGCACGCCGCAAAGGCAGCGGCATTTTTGGAGGGGCCACGGGCAACGGTCAGCGCTATCGGCTGACCGAATACTTGGTCGTCCCCGAGCACTGGTACGACGTCACCGGGACGTGCGCGGAGAATCCCCAACCTCAGGACGAATACGATCGCAACCTGATCATGAAGGGGACGAACGAGCCGACCTTTCTGATCACCTTTCGAAGTGAAAAGGAAATCAGACGGGTGCTGCGCAACCGCGCGGTGAAGTACATTTTCGGCGGCGCGATTGTGGCCGTGGTATGCCTGGGTATCTTCCTGGCAAAACACGGAGCGTTCTAGAGCCAAAGGAGAATCCAATCGATGGGTATCATCATTTTGGTGGGGCTGGTCGTGATCCTCTTTGTCGTGGGGATCTTCGTTTACCTCATTACCATTTACAACAGCCTGGTGCGGTTGAAAAACGA
>CAZCVY010000261.1:0-9522 GCA_964501985.1 uncultured Acidobacteriota bacterium
GCCACGTCGATCAACACCGCGCCCGACAACCGAATGGCCTCGAACGAGCCCTCCTCGCACGACTACCCCTCCTACCACCGGCGGGCAGTACCCCGGCGCGACGTAATGCGGGTAGGCGTCCGCGGGGGCCGGAGCAGAGGAGAAGCCGATTCCCACCCTCGGCCCACCGTACGGGACATGATTTCCTGCAAAACCTCCGACAGACCTTCCTCCACGAGCCGTGCGTTCAGAGAACTGGCCACTTGCTCCCCGTCCGTTGGAGCTGAAGTGGCCGCCGCCGAAGTTTCCTCGCTCCTGGGCGAAGCCAGTTGCGGCCAGCGCCAATCCGATGACCATGACCATCATGAGCTTTTTCATATGCGCCTCCTGCCCCATTAACTAGCATTGCCTTCCTATGGGGATGCAACCGCTATCTCAGTAGGCAATTGGTATACCAACTCTAGCGTGGCGTAAGTATATGAGAAGAGACGGCAACCACGTCGGAAGGGGTGCACCCAATCCAGCCGACTGCCGGCGGACTTGAGCCAGTGCACGCTTTCGTGCATTTGCATACGAATTGCGATCCTCGAACGTCATCCGTCCTTCGCTCATCACGTGTCGGTCGCACAACCCGTCGACCCAATGGCTTGATCAGGTCGTGTTCCGACGATTTGGTCGTCTCGCTCTTGCTACTCAAAGATTACGATTCAAGCTATACTGTTTTGTCGGCCCCAGTGTTGCTCCATGGGAAATGATTTAATTCAAATCGGCGCGCCCCCGCTGCAAGCAGGATTGGGCGTGGATGTGTTGTCTACTGCGGATTTCGCGGTTGACTCCTCGTGCGCCATTAACAGCAAGACTTTCTACATTGAGACATTCGGCTGTCAGATGAACGTCCACGACTCCGAAAAGGTCGCGGGCGTCCTTATGGGGAAAGGTTATCGTCCGGTGGATAGCCACCAGGATGCGGATATCATTCTATACAACACATGTAGCATTCGGGAAAAGGCTGCGCAAAAAGTATTCTCGCGCCTGGGGGCGTTTCGCAAGGACAGTTCGGCCTCGGGAAAGATTATTGGTGTTCTGGGTTGCGTCGCCCAGCAGGAGGGTGAGCGCTTTTTTGAGCGTGCGCCACAGGTCAGCTTGGTTTGCGGTTCGGCGAGCTATGCCCAGTTGCCGGATCTGCTCGCCCAACTCGAATCCGGGAATCGCCGCGTGAAAGGATTGGGACTCGACACTGAGGATTGTTTCGAAACTGAGCTCACCCGCCGCGACAACCGCTTCCGTGCTTACTTGACAATCATCGAAGGCTGCGACCAGCGGTGCGCATTCTGCGTGGTGCCGATGACGCGCGGGCCGGAGCGTAGCCGTTCCGGTGCAAAGGTCATCGCCGAATGCCATCGCCTGGTGGATGCCGGCTACACGGAAATTCAGATTCTGGGGCAGATTGTGAATGCCTGGCGGGATCCGGCGCCCGCGCATTGGAGCTTCGGCGAGTTGCTTGCACGCATCGCAGAGGTGCGTGGCCTAAGGCGCGTTCGCTTTACCACCTCCCACCCACGTTACTTCACTCCAGACATCGTCGAGGCCATTGACTCCCACCCCGTGCTGTGCGATCAGATTCACTTGCCGGTCCAGGCGGGCGCCTCAGAAGTTCTGGCGCGCATGCTGCGCGGCTATACGCGCGAACAGTATTTGGATAAAATCCATTGCATCCGTAAAGCGCAGCGTACTATCAGCCTTTCAACGGACATCATTGTCGGGTTTTGCGGCGAGAGCGAAAGTGATTTCGCGGAGACGATCTCATTGCTTGCCGAAGTCGAGTACGACCAGGTCTTTGCGTTCAAGTTCTCCCCGAGGCCAAACACTTCGGCACTCGAATTTGCGGATACAGTACCGGAAGAAGAGAAGGGCCGTCGCCTGGCTGAACTGCAGGAAGTGCAGCGCCAGATTCAATTGCGCCGGAACCACAAGCTGATTGGCCAGGTGTTTGAAGTGCTTGTAGAGGGCTATCAGCCTCGTCTAGGGCAGGCTGTGGGGCGAACGACCAGCAACAAGGTTCTCAACTTTCCCGGTGAACCCGCCGATATAGGATGTTACCGGCAAGTAGAGGTAACCTCCTCCGGACCCAATAGCCTGGTTGGCGAGCGAGTGGGATTGAATCATCGTGTCATCGGGCGAACGGGTCATTGAAAAACAGCTGTTGGTACGTCATCAATGGTTTTAGACTCTCGATAACCGCATGTGTTTGCAACGGACCAAGGCAGCTCTTGAATGGCCGAATGGCCAGATGATTCGATGACCCGATGACGCAATGTGAGGGGGGGCGTATGGAAGTGGAAATGAAGATCCGCGGCCTGGTTATGGACCCTGTCACCAACATGCCGATTGTCATTCTTAAGGATGTCGGGGGGACGGCGGTACTGCCCATATGGGTGGGAATCTACGAAGCGAATGCCATTGCCCTCGAGATCGAAAAAGTGACTACTCCGCGCCCCATGACACACGACCTGTTAAAGAACTTGCTCCTTGGACTGGAAACAAACGTACGAAAAGTGGTAGTGAGCGAACTTCGCGATGATACCTTTTACGCCCTGATCTGGCTGGAAAGGGACGGCCAGATGATGTCAATCGATTCACGGCCCAGCGACGCCCTGGCACTTGCCTTACGCGTAGATTGTCCAATTTACGTTGAAGATGAAGTCTTGAAGAGTTCCAAGAATTCCGGGAACAATACAGACAAAGTCAGCAACGAGGAAATGCGCAAGTGGCTGGAGAACCTGGGCGACGAAGATATGGGTCGGTATAAGATGTAATCTCTGGCGTTAGGGAGTCGGAGTTTGAGTGATTTACGAGTGCCATGTTTAGGTTCTGAAATTTGAATCCAGGATTAGGGTCTCGATCCTCAAATCGCTCTTCCTTACCCCTAACCCCGTGTCCCGAATCCCGTAATCACGAGTCCCGTAAATGGCCGCAACCGTAATTGCCATAGCGAACCAGAAGGGCGGCGTCGGCAAGACCACGACGGCTGTTAATCTTGCTGCTGCCTTCGCCCTGAAGCAGCGGCGGACGCTGCTGATCGACCTTGACCCGCAAGCCAACACCACGCTGACTTTCTTCTCCCCTGATGAGATCAAGGGTTCAATCTACGATGTGCTCTCGGACGCGCACGTGACGGTGAAGGAAGTCTTGCATCCGACCAAGGTTGCGAACCTTTGCTTGGTGCCCGCCAGGATTGCGCTGGCTAAACTCGAGGCGAACTTGGTGGGTCAGTTTGACGCTCCTTTCCGGTTGAAAGATGCTCTGGCGGCGACACGAGATGACTTTGACCTGATTGTGATTGATACGCCGCCGGCTCTGGGAATCATTACCGTAAACGCCTTGGTGGCGGCTAACTATTTGCTGGTCCCCATCCAAGCTTCCTATTACTCGCTGGAAGGAACGGACGATTTGCTGGAGACGCTGGAGCGCATCCGTGCGCGCCCCAATCCGGAGCTGCAGTTGTTGGGCGTCATCGTGACGCTTTATGACAAACGGACAAATTTGGCCCGCGATATCTACAAGCAGGTTCGAGAAGTGTTTGGCGACAAAGTTTTCAAGACCGTGATTGGCAAGAACGTACGCCTGGAAGAGAGTCCCGCTTACAAGGAAACCATCTTCAGTTTCGCGCCCGGTTCCACCGGGGCGGCGGAGTACGCCCAACTCGCCAAGGAGGTGATACAACGTGTCAGTTAGACGCGCGGGCTTACCCGTCACTGTTAAGATGCGGCATACCTCGCATTACGTCGAGGACATGATCTCCCGCACTGGCGCCGCCATTGGCCGCATGATTCCGATCGAGCAGATTCAGCCCAATGCCGACCAGCCCCGTAAGGAATTGGGCGACTTGCAAAGCCTTACCGAGTCCGTGCGCGACAAGGGCGTTCTCGAACCGCTACTGGTACGCTATTTGGCGGACTCCGACAAGTTCATGATCATCTCCGGCGAGCGCCGCTACCACGCCTCGCGCGCCGCGGGTCTGCGCGAATTGCCTTGTATCGAAAAGGACGTCGACGATGGCGAGACCATGGAAATCGCTCTGATCGAGAATCTGCAACGCAAGGACCTGACCCCCTTCGAAGAGGCGGACGGCGTGCAATCCCTGGCGGACCGATTCTCTTTGACCCATGAGGAAATCGCCAACCGCATCGCCAAATCGCGATCGTCGATTACGGAAACCCTGAGTTTACGCACCATTCCGGACGCGGTTAAAGCTCAGTGCATCGAAGCAGGCGTCCTTTCCAAATCCCAGTTGCTGCAGGTAGCGCGGCAACCCACGGAAGCGAAAATGCGCGACCTGGTTCGGCGGTTCGCGCTGGGCCTGGTAACCCGCGAGCAAGCGCGCGCGGAACGGAACCCCGACAAGAAACCGCAGCACGCCGTGTTTAACTATGTTCCTCCCGCCAAGGAATTCAAGCTGGTCCTGAAATTCCGCAAGGGCAGCGTAGAGCGGGAGGAGATCGTCGCCGCCCTGCGCCGCATCATCGAGACGCTGGAAACCGAGGCTTAATTCCCGGTTGGACCTTCCCTCAGAGATAGCGGCATTCGGTGGGGGCGGATCGCAGGTGCTTGTGAGCCCGAATTCGCGGGATACCGCCGGGGGTGGTTTGTCATGATCCCGGAGGCGGCCGAATGCCACCCGCTGTTCGTTTACGGGACCTTGCGGCGTGGCTTTGAACTGCATCACCACTTGGTCCGGCTCGGCGCGAGGTTCCTCACGGAGGCAAAGGTTGCCGCAGTGCTCATCGTTCGGCAACGCTATCCGGGAGCGCGGCCGTCGCGCCAAAACGGGAGTTGGGTCCGCGGTGAACTCTTCCAACTGCGTCGGCCGGCACGCGATCTTCGAGTTTTGGATCGAGTTGAGGGATTCATTCCGGCGGCGCCGCAGCGGAGTGAGTTCGCGCGCGCCAAGGTCGAGGTCGTCTTGATCACCGGCGTGCGACGCCAGGCTTGGATCTACTGGCTGGGGGCGACGTAGTTCACGGGGGTTGTCCATGGACAGTCTGACAGACCGGAAGCAGAACGTGATTTTGGAAACGGACCGCTTGCGCTTCGCCACTTGGGTGAAGGAAGACTGGTTGGAGTTCCGCAAACTCACTGCTGATCCGTTGGTGGTGCGATACATCACCACAGGCGAGCCTTGGCCTGACGAGCGCGTTCAGGAATTTGTGGCCCGCCAGTGCGAGAACTGGGAGAAATACCGAATCTGCCTCTGGAAGTTGCTCCCGAAAGACGGTGATTCGCTGATTGGAATCTGCGGCCTTCAGCACTTGGCCGGTACTCCCGACGTCGAAATCGGATGGTGGCTGGCGCCTTCACACTGGGGCCAGGGCCTGGCCACGGAAGCAGCGCGCCAAGCGTTGGCCTATGGTTTCGAGGTGAGCAATATCGAGCGCATTGTCGCCATCGCTCAATCCGCCAACCGTGATTCGCTGCGAGTGATGGACCGCATCGGCATGCGCTTTGAGAGGGAAGCGGTTCATAAGGGAATTCGTGTGGTGCTCTACGCCATCGAGCGCGACCGGTTCTTGTCCCGCCGCGGCGAAGGGGAGGAGCGTGCCTGAGGTTTCGCCGCCCCCTTTGGATCTTGGGCAGGTTGCCCTCCTGGAAGGCCTGCTGAAAGCGGGCTTCCAATTCGTCACCTTCGAACAGTTTGCGCGCTACCCCGGCGTCGAGAAGGCGGGCTTTGTCGCCTTGCTGGATCTTTCCGAGGGGAAGGTCCGGCAGTTTGGCAGTGTGGGATACCATATGGGCAACGGAATCGGCGTCCTGATTGAAGCCGCCGGCAGGCAGACTTTCGTTTGGAAGAACGAAGTGGCGGAAGCAACGCCGGAGTTGCTCGCGACTTACGCGACTGTGAAGAAAGAGCTGGCCGAGTTGTTGGCGCGCGGGGCGAAGCAGTGAAGATAAGCCGGAGTGATCGGCCGCGAAATGCGGCGAGCAGCGCCTGAACACTCGCCGCGAATTCCTGCTCTCGGGAGTGTGAACGCGAATGCACGAACCTTTGGACATCCTCATCGTGGGCGCGGGGCCCACAGGCCTTGCCTGCGCCATTGAAGCGGTCGAGAGCAAGCTGAAGCTCCTGGTTGTGGAGAAAGGGGTCCTGGTAAACTCCCTCTACAACTATCCTTCCACGATGACGTTCTTCACGTCGCGCGAGCGCCTTGAGATCGGTGATCTGCCGCTCCCCAGCCTCAACACCAAGCCCCATCGCGCTGAAGCTCTGGAGTACTATCGCCGCGTCGCCGACCACTACCGCCTGCCGATCCGCTTCCAAGAAAGGGTCATGGGCATCAGCGGGCATGACGGGGAGTTTCGCGTCGAGACCGAAACGATAGAGGGCCACCGCGCCGACTACATCACCAAGAAGGCCGTCATCGCCACGGGCTATTACGACTTGCCGAATCTCCTGGGAATCCCTGGTGAAGAGCTCCCCAAGGTCTCGCACTATTACACCGACCCTCATCCCTACTTCCGGCGCGAGGTGGCCGTGATTGGCGGGGCCAACTCCGCCGCCGTCGCCGCCCTCGATCTCTGGCGGCACGGTGCGGATGTTACGATGATCTTCCGCGAGCCGACGCTCAGTTCGCACATCAAGTACTGGATTCGTCCCGACATCGAGAATCGCATCAAGGAAAGCTCCATTCGGGCCCTGCCGGAATCGGAGGTGAAGGAGATCCTTCCTGGCGCCATCTGCGTCCACCGGAAGAGCGGGGAAGTCGTGCGTGTCGAGAACGACTTTGTCTTCGCGCTCACCGGCTATCACCCTGACTTCCGTTTCCTTCGCGATATCGGCGTGGAGATTGACGCCACCACCCACCGCCCCAAGTGCCATCCCGACTCCCTCGAAAGCAACGTTCCGGGGATCTACCTCGCCGGCGTCATCATCGCGGGCATGGACACCAACGAAATCTTCATTGAAAACGGCCGCTTTCACGGCAAGCAGATTCTTGGTGACATCAAGAAGAAGCTTTAGTATAGAGATAATACGTATTTTATTATTGAGAAGATGAGTTCGAAGCGGGCGGCGTGATGCGCTTCGAGAGGAAGGTCCGATCCAGCACAAAGGTCAGTTCCGTGCCCGGCGGTAGAAGCGGCCCCTGATGTTTCTTGGCCATGGAATGCACGATCCCGGCCATCGCGCCGATGGCCATGCCGTAAAGAGCTCCGCTCCCTCCGTGGGCGATGGACCCCACTGCGGCCCCGGCGGCAGCGCCGATGCCGGCTTCCTTGGCGGCGCTCTTCGCACTCTTGCCGGGACCCTCGACGGTCCCCTCATCGTCCTTCACCTTCGTGCCGGTGCTGTCCTGGGCATCCTTGAGCTTTGCCACGATGGTGAACGTCCCGCGCTCGGGAGTCGAAATCGTCTCCGCCACCAGGCGCATTTCGCCCCTGCCCGTGGCGCGGCCCGCCGGCTGAACGAAGGTCACTTTGCCGCGCACTTTGCTTTGGGCGGGAACGATTTCCTGTCCTTCGGCGAAAATAGGTTCCTCCACCTTTCCCGTCCAGGGATCGCCTTCCTCGCTTCCCTTCGTGCTTAGAGTCATGGTGAGTGTCACGACAAGCTGGGTACCGGAGGGCAGGGCAATATCGCCATTGTCAGCGCCCTGCGCCCAGAGACTTGCCGCCGCACTCAGACCGAAGAGGAAGACGACGGACGAGCAGGCCCATTTCATCTGCGTTCCCTTCAGAAAGGGGAAAACTGAGGCTCGCGAGGAACTTTGCGGCATCGGCATGTGCCATCCAGAGACTCTCAGCATCATTGCTTGGACGCTTCGTCCGGGGGCGTTGGCTCTAGCGGCTTGCCGGTGCTGGCGTCGACGGACCGGCTAATGACGAACGTCATCGTGGTGCCTTGCACGAGAATGATGTGCTTTTCGTGCTTCAAAAGGTCGTAAATCAGGACCGTTCCGGCCCCGATTCCAGCTCCGATTCCGATGGAAGCACCGAATCCGGGCCCTCCGCAGTTTCCATAATACCGGCAGTCGATCTCTGAACCCAGTCCGACCATCGAGCCGGCGCCTGCACCCATAGCGCCCGCGATGCCAGCATCCTTGAGGGCATCTTTCTTGTTCTTGCCGCAGCCCTTTATGGTGCCTTCCTCATCGCCCGTGGTCTTGGCGCAAGGTCCGGCATTCATATCATCAAGGCCGGCCGGCAGCGCCAACTTGACGTCATTGGTGGTGATAATGTCGTCGAGAACGATGCGCATTTGGGCGATGCCCGAGACACGGCCCGATTGCTTTACAAACGCCACGTGCCCTTCCACCGAACTCCCCTCTGCAATAATTTCTTTGCCGTCCACGCTGATCGGGGTCGTGACAATTCCCGTAAAGGGATCGCCCGGCTTGCTGGTCTTCGACGTGAGGGTGCAGGTCAGCCGAACGTGCAAGAGGCTTCCCGCAGGAATAAGTTGACTTCCAGGAGGCGGTGGCAACGTGGAATCGCTTGCCAGCCCGATGGGGAGGAACGTCGCTCCCGCCAGTAGCCCTGTGACGAAGGTGATGACCCACTTCTTCATAGAATTCTCCTCGGCGTGAGGCCGCGCGGCGAGCCGGATCAGGTTAAAGTGTCTTTCTGCCCAGAGAGCCCACCGGCTCAGTCTACACCTCTCGCGGCCCCCGTGACAAGCACACCTCGACTCTGCCTCTTCGATTCCTTCCGACGCCGGGGAGTTGCTCGATAGTGTGCCGCGGCGAGGGATATTCCGCGTTCGGACGCATCGTGCCGCGGATAATTTGACCGTCATCATGCCATTCGATATACTGCGGATAGGGGTGAAGATACTCACCTCCGGCCGAACTCGCTTCGGTCCTCGTGCTGAGGGGCTATGCCAAACATTATTCGGGAAATGACCGATTCGGCGGCAGCGCTGGCGAAAGGGTTCGCCACGACGTTCAAGATGATGCTCGGACCTACGGTGACGGAGAATTATCCCGCCGAGCCTGTCCACTTTGAAGGCCGCTACCGTGGCGTCCACGTCCTGCGCCGCGATGAAAACGGTCTGGAGAAATGCGTCGCGTGCTTCCTCTGCGCCGCGGCTTGCCCGGCAAACTGCATTTACATTGAAGCTGCCGAGAATACCGGAGATCACCGGATTAGCGCCGCAGAACGCTATGCCAAGGTTTACAACATCGATTACAACCGGTGCATTTTCTGCGGATACTGCGTGGAAGCGTGCCCCTGCGATGCGATTACCCATGGCCACGATTTCGAAATCGCCGCCTACGACACCAACACGCTCGTCTACCGCAAGGAACAGTTGCTGCAGCCCCATCCTACCACCACCCCACCGAACCCAACGTAGCCGAGATAATTTGCGCCATCGGACCGCTTTCCAGTGACCCCACAGGAGTGGCCTGAGCTGCGTTTTCCTTCCTCGTGCTACCCGCTTCCGCGAAGCGGAAGATAACCGTTGGTGAAACCTGCCGAATGGCACGACACCAGACATTCCGGCCCTGAAGGGGCCGACCGTGTACCCGCCTCGCAACCGCAGTTCGTCGC
>CAZCVY010000262.1:0-9479 GCA_964501985.1 uncultured Acidobacteriota bacterium
CTTCATTCTGGCCCGGGCTCGATTCTTGTCGCCCATCAAGCTGATGACTTCCGGCTTGGGGCCGATGTAGGTGAGGTTGGAAGCTTCACAAACGTCAGCAAAATAGGCGCTCTCGGCGAGAAATCCGTAGCCGGGATGGATGGCTTCCGCGCCCGTAATTTCCGCCGCGGAAATGATGCTGGCGACATTCAAATAGCTATCCGCGCTGCGAGGCGGACCAATGCAAACCGCTTCCTCGGCAAATCGCACGTGCAGGGAATAGCGGTCGGCCTCGGAATACACCGCGACCGTGGGAATTCCCAACTCCTTACAGGCGCAAATCACCCGCAAAGCAATTTCCCCTCGATTTGCGACCAAGATTTTCTTGAACATAGTCGAGAGCTGAAGCGAGAAGTTAGAAGTTAGGAGCTAGGAGGCAGGAGCGAAGAGGCGGAATCGACTCACGCAACTTCTAGCTTCTCTCTTCCAGCTCCGAGCTCCTATTTCTTCCTCGCCGGCTCGATGGCAAACAACGATTGCCCGTACTCCACTGGCTGACCGTTTTCCACGTAGGTCTTGACCACTTTGCCCGCTACTTCTGCTTCCAGTTCATTCATCAATTTCATGGCTTCGATAATGCAGATGACCTGGCCGACCTGAACCATATCCCCCGCTTGGACAAAAGGCGGCGCGTTGGGAGAGGGACAGGAGTAGAAGGTCCCGACGATCGGCGATTTCATGACGAAAAGCCCCTCGGTGGAATCCCCGGCCGTATCGGCTCCCGCCGAAGGGGATGAGGGTGTGGTCGGTGCAGTCTCGACGGGAATGGCAGGAGTCGGAGGCTGAGCACCCACAACCGGCGCAGACCCAGGAGCGATGACATATCCGTTTTCCGCGTGGAAATTCCCGCGCCGGACGCGAATCTTCACGCCCTGCTGCTCCATTTCAAATTCCGTGATTTCTTTCCGCGCCAGAAGGTCCAGTAAATCCTGGATGTCATTCAGGTTCCAAACCCGCCCGGGATCTGGAACATTGCTTTTCTTACCGGGCATTCGTTTGCTCCATCGAGTGGAAGTTCTGCGATTTAGGATCTAGGATTTGGGATTCAGGAGCTAGGAGCCAGCGATTCCGAACGTAGCGCGGGCAGGATGCCCACGCCCCAGTGGGCAGGACGCCCGCGCTACGTCCTGGATCCTAAATCCTGAATCCTATATCCTGTCCCTAAACTATCCAGTTCTCTTTCGATGCTGGAGTGAGAATCTCAGGGCCGTTGGGTCCCACCAGCACGGTATCTTCGATCCGGATGCCACCGAATCCCTCAAGGTAGACGCCGGGCTCGACGGTGACGACCGACCCGGTCCTCAGGCAGGCGGTTTCTCCCTTGCCGAGGCGCGGCCTCTCGTGGATCTCCAACCCCACACCATGGCCTGTGCTGTGCGTAAAAAATCGCGCCAGCCGCTGAGTTTTCAGGGTGCGGCGTGCCACAGCATCAACGTCTCCCGCGGAGGTCCCGTCCTGGACCGACCGGATGGCTCCCGCTTGAGCTTTCAGCACTGCGGAGTGGAGGTTCCGAACACGGCGAGTCGGCTCACCAAGATATATCGTCCGCGTCATATCCGCGGCATAGCCGGCAAGTATAGCACCGAGGTCGAAAATTACCAACTCACTTTCTTGCAGTGCTTTAGAAGAGGGACGCGCGTGGGGGTAGGCCGAGCGGGTTCCCGAGGCAACAATCGTTTCAAACGCCACGCCGTCCGCTCCCTTCTTGCGCATTCGGTATTCCACTTCCGCCGCCAAATCCTTCTCGGTCGCGCCGGGCCGCACTTGCGGGAGCAATTCCGAAAAAACCTCCGAGGTTACCCTCCCGGCGCCGCGGATGGCCTCGATCTCGCCGGGGTCCTTGACCACTCGCAATTCCTCAATCAGATCTCCGGCGGGCTTTAGCTGGAGAGACTCCTTGGTCTCTTTCCGAAGCTGGTCGAATTGGGCGCAGGTAAGATGGGCGGCCTCGAAGTTCGCCTCGCGCAGCCCCTTTTTCCGTATCCAACTCGCTGCCCCTTTGAGAATTCCCGTTTTTCCTACGACCACCTCCACACCGTCAGCCTGTTCCCGTGCTTGGAGGGTGTACCGTGGGTCCACCCACAGGGTGCCCTCGCGTGGGCGGACAAGGACGATGCCAGCGCTACCCGTGAAGCCCGTCAAGTATCGAATATTCGCCAAGTGAGTGACGAGCATGGAGTGGACTCCACGGGTTTCCATCACAGCTCGCAGGCGCTCCTGGCGAGATCGATAAGGGGAGGCGGGTAGCTTTGGGTGCATGGGTAGAAACAATTGGGAGGAGACCCAGGTCTCCTCCCGAAAACTTTTGATCGAATGCAAACGCTTGAAAGGCTAGCCCGGAAGAACCTTCGGCGATACGAAGAAGAGCAACTCCTGGTCTTGGTCCTGAATGTTGCTGGTTTTGAACAAATTCCCGATGATGGGGATGGTGCCCAGCCAAGGGACATAGGTGGCGGACTTGCTTCTGCTGGTCACCGTAATTCCGCCGAAGACCACGGTGCCGCCGTCGGGTACTAATACCGAGGTAGTCGCTTGCTGAGTGTTGATCTCCGGCCCGACTCCCGAGATCGAGGCCCCGACGGAGTTATTGAGCACGTTGATGATCAAGAAGATGTTGTTGTCATCCGTGACTTGCGGCGTTACTGTGAGCTGCAAAGTGGCGGCGTAATACTGTACAGAGATGGTGTTGTTAATGGTGGTCTGGATGGGAACCTGCACGCCTTGCTGGACCATTCCCTGAACGTTGTTCTGCGTCACAATCGTGGGGCGGGAAATGGTCTTCGCATGGTCGCGCTCTTCTTGCGCAGAGATAACGGCATTAATTAAGTAGCGCGACGAGGCGTTGGTGATGGCTATAGCGCCAAACCCGGTGCTGGCATTCGGAGGAATCGTCAGACTGCTCAGCGGGGGGGTCGCGGCTGGGACCGTATTCGTTGGTGTAATGCTGGTGTTCGAGCCGGTCCCGCCTCCGCCGAGCGTTGAACCCGACTGATTGGCAACCGAGCCGGATAGCGCCGAACTCAGGGTGCGCGTAAAGTCAGCGTTCGCCAGCACGACTCGAGCTTCGATGGAAATCTGCTTCGCTTTCTTATCGATCTTGGAGATGATGTTCAGGATGGTGGGAACCTGGGCCTGAACATCGGAAATAATCAACGTGTTGCCGCGGAGATCCACCATCACGATGCCTCGGCGAGTCAGAGCGCCGCCCCCCGTCCAAGTCTTAAGGAGCGTGGCAATATCCGTAGCCTTGGCGTAATTCACGGGCCGGAAGACAGTAACCAGCGGAGCGGCATCCATCCGGGCAGCCGCGAGCTTTGTTACGCCTTCCTGTTCCGCAGTCAGAGTCTGCAATCTGGCGATTCTAAGAACATTGCCTTCCAGGACCTTCCCTAACCCATTGTTCTTCATAACAATGTCCAAGGCTTGGTCCCAGGGAACAGAATCGAGCACTAGGGTGACGCTGCCGCTCACATTGGGATCGATGATGATGTTCAGCCCGCTGATCTCGTGAATCAAACGGAAGAAGTCTTTGAGGTCAACATCCTTTAAATTCAGGGAGATTGGCTCTCCGGTATAAACGGGTTTGGAGTCGTCGCCGGGAGTTGGGGGCGTCGCCGGAGGAACTCCCTGAGCTGGCGCGGCCGCGGAGGGCGAATTGTCATTGGCAGGGGCCAGAGTCTGCGCCGCCTGCTCCGCGCGCAAGGCTTCCGGGGTCGCGCTGGCTGGCGACGGGAGTGGAGCCGCAGCTACCTGCGCCGAACGGATGCTTGCCGGCAAGCTGCTCTGGACGTCGAGCTTCGCGGCGTCTACGGTTACGGGCTGTGCTGCGGGCGCCGCGGTTGCCACTTGCTGCGTGTTCGTGCTCGCGGGGGACTGGGTCTCGATGACCGGCTTCGGGACTTCCGCGGCTAGTGGCTCCGTCCGTGGCGTCACCGCCGCTACTTGCTGGCGTTGCGCGCTCGCGGGAGATAGGGTCTCGATGACCGGCTTCGGAGCTTCCGCGGCTACCGGCTCCGTTGGTGGCGTCACCATCGCTACCCGCTGGGATGGCGCGCTCGCGGGAGACTGGCTCTGAACGTTGGGCTTGGCAACCTCACGGATCACCGTCTCTAATGGGAGCGTCGCCACAGTGGTCTTGCGCTCAATGACTTCCGGAAAAAGCGCCGATGGAGTTGATTTGGCGACAGTTACCGGAGGAGGCTCGCTCGGGGCGGCCTGAACTGGCTTGGACTCCACCGCTTTGGCTTCCAATGGCTGGGCTTGTGGCGCCGGCGTGGAGGTCGCGATCGGCTGGGCCTTTGCCTGTCCGCGGGGGTGCAGCTCGATGCGAATGCCAGCGGGAGTGGCATGAACGTCAAACGCGGGATCGCCCTTCAGGTCAGCCACGACGCGAACCACCGCGGGGTCCTTGGCGCTGAATTGTCCCACGCGAATGTCTTTCAGCAACGTCGTGTTAGCCTGGTAACTCTTCTGGGATGAGGTAGTTGCAGCGTCATCGATATCCACGACCAGGCGCGCGGGGTTGCGCAGGGTCATGACTCGATAGCTCGGGGTGCGGGAGGTCGCGACCTCCACAGAAGTCGCGCCGGAGTCTTGCTTGTCGAAGGTTACGTTCGAGACGACCAGCAGGCCGCTTGGCTGCGCTGTGGGGACGGCGTCCGCCAGGGCGCTTTTAGAAGTGGTCGTCGAAATAAGGTGGACAGAAGGGACGTCAGGATTCGCGGCCGTAACCGGCGCAGTCGCCGCGCTGACATTTTGCCCGTTCCCGAGCACCAGCCGCAGTTTTGACCCTTCCTTGCGCACGACGTAGGGGCTGTGCTGCTTCAATTCCATCGCCACGCGGACGACCGGCTGGCCGGAGGCATTCAAGAACGCCATGAGCCTATAGCCAGAGACCACCGGGTTAGCCCATTGCTGGCTATGGTCGACGCCCTCGGCCGTGACGCCCGCGAGGTCGATGAACACAGTGCCCGAGCTCACCTGGACGGTCTTATAGTGATAATGACCGTCCACATTCAGGTCGAGTTCCGTGCCTGCGGGGTTTTCGGACAGAGTGACCGACTTCAAAGTCCCCTCTACCGAAGCCGCCCATGTGCGGGTCGTAGCGGTCATTAGCGTCATATTCGCAATCAGCCATGCCACCGCCAGCAGAACAATCGCTTGTCGTCTCATCTTCCTTCTCCCGGAGCCGGATTCAGTCGTTTCACCACCTCACGCGTCGTCACTCGGCCTTCGCTGTCGAGGACGTTCTCCGTGAAGGAAACTGAGTCCGGCGTGATCTTGCTGACTACGCCGTTGTAAACTGACTCGTTCTCGGTTAGGAAATAGGCCCTTCTGGTGTCGTTGACCACCACGGCGATCATCTTATTGGAGGTCTGTTCCCGTACGACTCCCTCGAGCTTGAGCTGCCCAATCAGCAAGCCTCGCGCGCCTGGCGGCAAAGCTTCGCCCGGAGTGGAATCCAACACGCCCACGTTATTGCTCTTATTCGCGACCGATTCGGGAGGAAGCTTAAACGGGTCGCGTTTGCCCTCAGCCAATTCAGAGGCTCGAGCGCTTGCCTTCGATCCCTTCCGTTCGGCCAGGATCTTGGCAAGTCTTCCGGGCTTGGCATTGGTCATCTGCTGTCCCGCACCCGGTGCACTCTTTGGCGCGGGCGGGGAATTCGCCGGGGATTGTTGTCCCGCCCGGCTCGTTGCGAGTCCCAGACCCAACACCAGTGCGGCCCAAAGCAGGTGCCGCGCGGCCTGCTTGCTGCAAGTTCGTTCCGACTTATGCTTAGCCATGGTCCTCATCCTGCAAATTATTTCCTTCGATTAGGGGGTGGGGCCGCTGCCGCGATCGGCTTGTTATAATAAGTAGTGATGACGCAACTTGCTCCCACCGTTTCGTTGGGAGACACCTTATAGTTCCCCATCCCCCCGCCCTCCGGAGCACCGAGTGAGAGGCCGGAAACACTGATAATTCGTTGCTCTTGCGCCAGCCGCTCAAAAAAGCTCAGCAAGTTGTAATAGGTTCCGTCGAGGCGCACGCTGAAGGGCGTTTCCACGTATTCCCCTTTCGTCGTCGTGGCCTTCGGAATAAAGGTACGGATCGCCGTGCCCGTACTGTCGCCGTCCGCAAAGATGGTTTTCATCAGCGCGTCGGTGCCTTGTTCGTCGGGAACGATGGAGCGGAGCGTCTCCAACTGGCTTTCCAATTGTTTGATGCGATTCAGGTATTCAGTCTGTTGTTGCTTGAAAGCCTCGTTTTTATCGTTGTCGGCCTTAAGGTCTTTCACTTCCTTTTCCAGACTGGCCCGCTGGTCGTTCAAGGGCAAAACGTAGTACCAGAACAGAACGGCCGCCAGGACGACCGCCACCGCCACCATAATTGCTCCCTGAATCGGAGCCGGAAAATCATTGAAGGACTTGGCCATCGTCTTTACCCTCTTCTACTCCAATCTCTTTTGCGGCTGACTCTGCGGGGGTGCAGCTTGCGCCGGTGCGGTTCCTGGCAATGGCGGCTTACCGGAAGCTCCGACCGGCCCGGCCGCCGGTGCAGTGCCCGGGGGAGCTTCAGGCGCGGCCCCGGAGGTCGGTGAAGCGACCCCCGTGGGGGACTTGAACTGGCAGCTCAGCGAAAACTTATAGGTGAGCCGATCTTCCTTATCATCCTGATAGAACTGGTCCAACTGAACTCCCTCAAAAGTGCCGGAATTCTTCAGCGAGGCCAGGAGATTCGCCATGGAAGCGACCGTGTTTGACTGTCCCTTGAGCAGAAACCCATCGCCTACGGGCGCCGGGGTCAGCGTATAGAGAAAAACATCGCTGGTCTTATTGACGACGTTTCCGAGAGCGTTCATCAATTGGACGGGGCCGACGCGGCTGTTCTGCAGGGCCTGAATGGTATCAATACGAGTCTCCAGGTCCTGCAGATGTTCCTGGTATTTCTGATTCTGGGCCTGCACCAGCGCAAGTTCCTGGGTTCGGAGCCTTTCCTGATCCCGTTTTTTCTGCAGAGTGGCAATTTGATTGGTCCAAACTTCATACATGACGCCGACGATCCCGAAGGAGATGATCAAGGCGCCGACGAACACCAGCGCCTGCGTAGCCTTCGGCGCCGGGGTCCCCCCCGACGAGGCGCTGGACGGAGGCGGTGCGCTTCCTAGTAGGTTGATCTTAATCATGGCTAGTCAAAGCTCCTCAAAGCCAACCCCACCGCGACGCTCATACGGGGAGCAATTTGATCCACGTAACCCACATCAAACTTCTTGCCATCCACCACCACGCGTTGAAACGGATTGATGGCCTCCACGGGAAGGTTGAACTCCGCTTTAAGCTGATCGAGCAGGCCTTCGATATGGGCCGTTCCCCCGGATACGTAGAGGTGCTGGATGTTTTCGTTGGAGGCGGTTTGGCGGAAGAAATCGATAGTCTTTTGAATTTCCAGCATGAGGATTTCGCTCACCGAGTGCAAGTGGGGCAGCTTCTGGTCCGACGTCACGTTGGGAATGTCCAAGCCCTGCTTCAGTTTCTCCGCATCCTCGAAGCTCAGATCCAGTTCCTTCTGGAGCGTATCGGTATATTGGTTTCCACCCACCGAGACGTCGCGGGTGAAGAGCGGGTTGCCGCCCCGCCCGATCACGATGTTCATGATGCTGGCGCCGATATTCAGCAACGCCGCCAGCTCATCGGGGGGCACGCGGTAATTCGCTTCAAAGGCGTTGTAGACCGCAAACCCGTCGTAGTCCACGACGGTGGGAATCTTGCCGGCCTGGCTTAGGACGTTGGTGTGATTGAGAATCTTTTCCCGCTTGACCGCCACCAGCATCACATCCGTTCCGTTCCCCGCGGCGGACGGACCGAGCGCCTGATAACTCAGGTTCACATCCGCCATATCAAAGGGAATGTGCTGCTGCGCCTCGTAGGGGATCGCGTTGTAAAGCTCGGTTTCGTCCGTGATTCCGACCGTGACGCGCTTGACGATCACGGAGTGGCCGGAGACGGAAGTGGCCACGTTCCGCGTCTTGATGTGATTGTCGGTAAATATTTTCTCGATGGCGGAAGAGACGGAAAGAGCGTCCATGATGGCGCCATCCACCACCGTATCCTGGCCGAGAGGCTCGATCCCCAAGTTCAGAAGCTCATAGGAATCGCCCTTCTTACTCAATTCAACCGCCTTGACAGCACTCGAACCGATATCCAAACCCACCAGGTTTTTAGATTTCCCTAAGCCAAACATTGATATTGCTCCCTATCGAGCGTTGGCGCGCACCCTGCGGGCCGCCCGATGTTCGAATCGCGTGCTTTGCCTTTCCATCCAGCGGTCCAGGACGGTCTTCTTGAATTTCCAACGGTTTCCCAGCTTGAACGCCGGGATCGTTTCCTCGTAGACGTACTTATACAGGGTTTCGCGAGAGACGCCGAGATACTCCGACGCTTCTCGAATGTCCATGACCTCTCTGGTCTCAGCCATGCTCGTAACCTTCCGTCGATAGGGCACTCGTAACGCTGCTCAGTCCACAAAATGACAGTCGTGCGTATCTACCACGCTTGATGCGCTTATACGCTGTGCAGATTTTCGAGTCAAGAAATATTTTGTTAATCTTAGGGGTTTCTTAGTGTTTTAGGGGGGTATCTTCGGCGTACATAGGGGTATTTGTCGAAGATCTAGTGGTGTCCTGGAGGAACACCACTAGATATACAGGTACTAATATTTCGCACTTTCGTACTACTTGTGTCGGTTAGTTAGCATGGATGAAAGGGGTGGGGGGAAACGGAATGGAGTCATGCGGCGACCGGAGTTGAGGGATTTCGGTCCATGCTACGCGCGTTTGCACCTGGGTCGATCTTGGTTGGCGGCCATCCTCCAGCAAGGCGACTTTTCAGGCCGAATCTTCATGCACGGCAAACCGCCTTGCCGTGGAGCGCTTGACAACTATTTGCAGCAATGGCATTCTAGCCCCATCCAAGGGCTTCTTAGGCTGTCGAATCTTTAATCGCTCCTCCTGGTGTTTACGGGAGGCTCCGGAGGTCCCGCCGTGCCGCACACTCGTAGAGACTTTCTCAAAATTAGCACTGTTGGTGCCGTTGTGACTTCGATGCTGGGCTTCGATTTGGCGCCGGCCTACGCCGAAATGCGTGCCCTCAAGATCGGGCGCGCCTCGGAGACGCGGTCGACCTGTCCTTACTGTGCGGTGAGCTGCGGCGTGATCATCTACACCATAGGCGATCGCGCCAAGAACGTAACTCCGCAGGTGGTGCACGTCGAGGGCGACCCGGACCATCCCATTAATCGGGGCACCCTCTGCCCGAAAGGTTCTTCACTGCAACAAGACATCCTCAACGACCGGCGACTGCTGAAGCCGCAGGTGCGGCGTCCCGGCTCCGACCACTGGGACGACATCTCCTGGGATGACGCCATCAACGAAATCGGCCGCTGGGTGAAGAAATCGCGCG
>CAZCVY010000263.1:0-5253 GCA_964501985.1 uncultured Acidobacteriota bacterium
GCTGTCCGGCGTGCGCAATGTTATCGCCGTAACCGGCTGGAAAGGCGGCATTGGAACCTCATCTCGCCGCCTGCCCGCCAGTCTCGGTGGATACACGGTTGGAGCTCTCGTGCAAACGAACTTTGGCGGTATCCTCACGATTGCGGGCGCCCCGGTGGGACAGGAGCTGGGTCAGTACTACCTGCGCAAGGAACTTCAAGCCGGCATTGGGCGGGACAAGGCGGATGGGTCCTGCATGATGATCCTCGCCACCGACGCACCGATGGACGCGCGCAACCTGAAGCGCCTGGCGGCGAGGGCGTGGCTGGGCATCGCGCGCACGGGCGGCTCTGCCTCCAATGGCAGCGGTGACTACGCCATCGCCTTTTCGACGGCGGCGCAGGTGCGGATCCACGCGAGTGACAAGGCGCTGACGCAAAACGTCGAAGCGATCACCAACGACGCGATGTCGCCGCTATTTGAGGCCGCAATCGAAGCGACGGAAGAAGCCGTCTACAACTCGATGTTTAGGGCGACGACGATGACGGGCAATGGCCACACGGTTGAGGCTCTGCCGATTGAAAAAACGGTGGAGATCCTGCGAAAACATCAAGTGATCAAGTAAAGACCCAACGCAGCCCCGGATTCGCGCGTCCGCAGCGAAGCGATCAAAAAGCCGATGGCATGGTTGCTCTGAAGGGGGTCGGAGAGAGGGAAGCGGCAGCAGGCTGCCCCACTCCAAGGCTTCGCAGGGATTCTCAGCGAGTGGTGAAATATGCGGCGTAACTCAAGCCAGGGTCACTACCAACCTTTCCAGGAATTCGCGGACTTCGCCCGGGTCGCGAAGGCGGAAGTGTGCTTTGGTGTGGGCATGATCCCCCACGTGGACCGCCAGACCGTGGGGAAGGACGGCGAAAGCGGACTCATCGGAAGTATCGTCGCCTATAAAAATGGGCAGCGTGCCAGAAGGAAGGTGAGCGAGAAGTTCTTGAGTTGCAGGACCTTTGCCCACAATGGCGCGGGGAAGCAGCTCCCAGATTTTCTTCCCCTTGAGTAACCGCAGTCCCGGGCGAAAATGATCACGTGCGGCGCGCAGGACCTTCTGGGCAACGCGCACCGCCGGCGCCTTGGCCAGGCGGTAATGGACGGCAAGGGCGTAGCCCTTATCTTCGATCGTGATCCCGGGTTGGGGAGGCAGGTACTGAGCGAGCCAAATCTTGGCATCGTGCAGAACCTGCTTTTGCGAAGGTGGAAGTGAGGCGCCACGACTTTCCCAGCCGTGTAGACCCAGCAGGTGGATGCCCCTGACCTTCACCAGGCGGCGCAGGTCCGCCAGGCGCCGGCCGCTCATGACGTAGACGTTCAAACCCGGTTGCCGCACCAGCACGCCGAGGACCCGCCCCACGCGCGCGTCCAGGGTCACACCGGTGGGATTATCGATGAGCGGCACGAGCGTGCCGTCAAAATCCAAAAGCAACAACCAGTGCTTGGCCCCCTGGAGCCGCCGCTCAACATGGGGCCAGGATTCGAACAGGTGGCGAGGGCCAGCTCCGTTTTTTCTCGGCGGAACCGTTATCCTACCTCCACGTGCGTATCAAGCCGGATTTCGCAGAGGTCCGTAACCAAATCCGCTGCCCATCGATAGATATTGAAGTTCTTCACGATTTGCCGCATGCGATGCATCCGCGCGCTTCTTTCGACGGGATCCATGGTCAAGGCAAAGTAGAGTGCGTCCGCCAACTGCTCCGTGTCATAGGGATTGACGATCAGAGCGTCGCGCAACTCGCGACTCGCGCCGGTGAAGCGGCTGAGGATCAGCACTCCCTGATCTTCTTCGCACGCCGCCACGTACTCCTTGGCCACAAGGTTCATGCCATCGTGTAGCGAGGTGACCATGCAAAGGTCCGCTGCCCGGTAATACCTCTGGATTTCCTGATGGGTATGATGCCGCTGCAAATAGAGGATGGGCTTCCATTCGCTGGTTTGGAATCGCCAGTTGATGCGGTCCGCTTCCGCCTCGACTTCCCCCAGCAGGTCGTGGTAGCGCTTGATGTGGGTTCGGCTGGGAGCTCCGATCTGAACAAAGGTGAATTGCCCGAGGTACGCGGGGTAGCGTTCGAAGAAGCGCTCCAGTCCGTGGAACCGTTCCAGGATTCCCTTGGTATAATCCACGCGTTCGACGCCAATGCCCATGTAGGTCGCTTCCACCCCATGCTCCTTCAGGAGAGCGGCGCGATCCAGGTAGGGGGAACCCGGTAGCGAACTGGCGGGTTCGGCTGTTTCCGCACAGGCCACGCTAATGGGGAATGGCCGCACCTGGGTCAGGTGGCCGGCACGCTCAACCGTGAACCTCTCCCAATTCACTCGCGATTCGATGACGCGGTCGACCGTTTCAAGAAAATTATTGCAATGGGATTGAACGTGGAAACCCACCAGATCGGCGCCCAGCAAACCCTCCAGCAACTCGCGCTGCCAGGGGCAAATACCAAAGGCTTCGGGGTTTGGCCACGGAATGTGCCAGAAGATGGCGACCCGCGCGCCGGGAACTCTCTCCTTCACCAGCCGGGGCAGGAGGGCAAAGTGGTAATCCTGCACCAGGACAACAGGCTCTTCCACTCCCTCGATTTCCTGGAACAAGGCGTCGGCGAATTTTTGATTGACCGCTTGGTAGTGCTCCCAATCCTTGGCACGGAAGGTCGGGCGGGTGTGGGCGATGTGGCAGAGGGGCCAGAGTCCTTCATTCGCAAACCCGAAGTAGTAGCCCTCCTCCTCCTCTTTGGTCAGCCAAACCCGCTTGAGCGTGTATTGAGGTTCATCGGGAGGAACGGGAAGGCAATTGCGTTCATTCACGTTGGCGCGGTCGGCATCGCCGGAGCCGTGCGCCAGCCACATGCCCTTGCAGGTCCGTAGGATGGGCTCAATCGCCGTGACCAGACCACTGGCCGGGACGGTAACTTCCACGTTTTTCCCGCGATACGAGTGCATGTAGGGTTCACGATTGGAAACGACAAAGAACGGACGGTCGCCCAGCTTGCTCCGCACGTGGACGCGCAAGCGTTCCGGCGTCCAGTGGGATTCGGCGTGTTCGCGAAGCCGCGCCTCCTCTTCCGCTGCGGCCCGCGCGGCCTCCAGGCTCTTCGCCAAGTGCGTCACCTCCTGCGCCAGGGGTTGGAACAGGTCCTCGTCGTCAAAACGGGGCCGCTCCGCTTTCTTACCCGCCCGGATTTCTCTCATCCACTTGGTCGTTCGAGCAATGGGCCGCATGAGGCTCCAACGGATGATCAACACGGTCACCAAGACGATGAATGCCGCTTGGGCCAGGGCGCGGAGGAAAGTGTTCCACCAAAGGCGCGAGGTCTCAGCGGTGATATAGCTGGCATCGTGAAAAATCGTGAGCGCGCCCAGCACTTCCGATTCGTTTTGGATGGGAAGAACGTAGATATGGGTCAGGGCGCCATTCAGCGGGATGAAGCTCGCATAACTCGCCTTCGTTGCGATCGCTTGAATCACGTTGGGGAGAATTTCGTGAAGGTCATCCACAACGCCCTGGGTCTTGGCGATGTTGTCCCCAGATCTACTGAATACCGCAATTCCCTTCAGGTGGTCACGATCTCCAAACTGCGTGATGACGGCTTGCAAGCGCTTGCGCGACCGCAAGTCCAGCAGGGGGGCGACCTTGCTTTCCAGACTTTCCCCCACGATCGCGGCGCGGTTCTCCAAATCTTTTCGCAGCCCGCGCTTCTCCGCCTTCACCTGGAACACGGCGAAGAGAATCGACAGGAGGGTGACTCCGACGACTAGCGAAATGATTAAGCGAATGCTTATGCGCATGGATTCGCCACTCCCTCGTGGTCCCACCTGGGCTTGCAGAAGAAAGCGGTCAGCTCTGAGTTTTTTCCTTGTTTTCCTTTGACTTGCCGCCGAGCTTCTTAATCTCGCCGCCCAAACCCTTACCGATCTTCCCTACCCCCTTGCCCGTACCCTCGGCAAGGTTCTTACCCAATCCGCCGGCGCCCTTGCCCAAAGACTCTCCCGCGCCCCCAACATTCCCGTGCGCCAAGCTTCCCACCGCGCCCGCCGTCCCTTTGGCCATATCGCCCGTGCCTTTACCTACGCCTTTTCCGATATCCTCTCCACCCTTCCCCATTTCCTTCCCCGACCCCCTTTTTTCTTGGCTTCGTGGTGGGCGGATTTCTTTGAATCCGTCGAATCAGGGTCGGGCTTGGACTTGCTCCAGCCAGTGGTGCCGAGGGCACAAATCGCTGCGAGGACGAAGGCTATGCGGAGAATGGATTTCATTGGTTTGCTCCTTCCCACCTCAGGCCCGAAATTCCCGCCACGAGACTTAGGCTTTGGGACGTTCCGCCGCGATATCTTGCGGGTCGTAACCGATAGCTAAATATGATCCACAAAAGCCACAGCAAGGCCCTTGCCAAAGTTTACCTACTTGAAACCATTGCATTCATTGGAGATACTCGCACGGACGGACAGTGGGATATGTAATATTTTCGGCATAAACTCCCCAGACTGACCCCCGGCGCCTCCTGCCCGAGAACTTTTTACGTTTGCCAGGAAATATTGGCGATGGCTCCGCGCTCAGGGGCAAGGAGGCAAGGCGATTTAGTCTATTGATTGTGGAACAGTTGACTCCTAAACAGTCATTTTGGCGTAAGAGTTGCCTTCCCTCGGGTGTGGGCGTCTGGCCCTATTGATCGGGAAAGGAGCGCGGGCGTTCCCTCAAGCGGGGGGAGCGGCTGCTTGGAGTTTGTAATCGCGCATGAGAACCAAAATCCGCAAGGAGGTAAACATGAAAATTCTCAAGTCCCTCGCGATAGTCCTTGGCATCAGCTTAGTCTTTCTCTGCTCAACTCTTAATGCCGACGAGTGGGATAAGGAAACCAAGGTCACGTTCAGCGGCCCGGTGCAGATTCAAAACACGCAGCTTGCGGCCGGGACCTACGTGTTCAAGTTGGCTGACACGGCGGATCGCCACATCGTTCAAATCTTCAACGAAGACAAGACCCAAGTGCTGGCCACGATTATAGCGATTCCGGACTACCGCGTGACGCCCACTGACAACACGGTGGTGAAATTCGCAGAAACCGGGGAATCGTCGCAAGCGGCGGGAACCGTACCTGAGAACGGCATCCCCATAAAGGAGTGGTTTTATCCGGGCGACAACTTCGGGAACGAGTTTAAAGTCGTCCCAACTCAAACCGTGGCCGCGGTAACGCCGGAAGCGCCGCCGGCCCCGCCGGCGCAACCCGAGGCGGC
>CAZCVY010000263.1:5353-9449 GCA_964501985.1 uncultured Acidobacteriota bacterium
GCGGCGCCCCAGGCGCAGGCGGAAACGCCGCAATCGCCGCCCGCCGAGGCCCAGCCCGCAGCGCCGCTAGCCCAGTTGCCGCAGACGGCCAGCGACATGCCGCTCGTCGGGTTGCTGGGATTGGCTTCGTTGGTGGCCGCCGCTTCTCTTCGCATCTTCTTGAAGATGTCGGCCTAACGCTTTAGCTGATGGGAGCGCCTGGCGCCGTGGCGCCTGGCGCTCCTTTTACCCGCTCTACACAGACGCCGGGCGGAAGGGCTCTTCGGTCGGAGGCAACCCATGTTCAAATTCCGATTCTCTCGATTCATCGTAAGTCTCGCAGCTCTGGCCCTGCTGATTCCCTTCGCGGGATTTTCCCGGCCCGAGCAAAGCCAACCCCCGGCGGACCCGGAGAATTACCGGATCGCCGTTGACGTCGGGTTGGTGGTATTGCCCGTAATCGTAACCGACCGCAGAGGGAAAGCGGTCTCGGGCCTGGATGAGAACAATTTCCATGTCTTCGACGATGGACGACCACAGGAAATTACCTTTTTCGCCGCCGAAGACGTGCCGGTAACCGTCGGATTAGTGGTTGACGAGAGCGGCAGTATGCGCTCGAAGCGCCCCGAGGTTATCGCTGCCGCCGAGGAATTTGCCAGGTCCAGCAATCCTCAAGATCAGATGTTTGTGGTTAACTTCAATCAAACAATCTCGCTGGGCCTACCGAATGACGTCCCCTTCACGAGCAATGTCCAGGATCTGCTGAGCGCAATCTCTCGCAGCCCAGCCGCGGGCAATACCGCCCTCTATGACGGGGTCGCCCAGGCTCTAACGCATTTGAAGGCGGGCACGGGCAGCCGCAAGGCTCTCATCGTTATCAGCGACGGCGGGGACAACGCCAGCAGCCTGAACTTCCAATCGCTCCTGCATTGTGCAGAGGCATCGAATGCGCAGATCTACACTATAGGAATTTTCGACCAGAGCTTCGCGGGCCAAGATTCGGCCGTGCTGAGGCGCCTGGCCAGAGCGACGGGGGGGAAGGCTTATTTGCCGCAGTCTCCTTCGCAAATCCCGGGCATTTGTCAGCAGATTGCGCGGGAACTTCGCAACCAGTACACCCTCGGGTACCGTCCCAGCCAGCCGAATTCAGGCGGCAGCTATCATGCCATCCGCGTGACGGCTGCGGCCAGGGGCGATGGCAGGCTGCGAGTTTCAACCCGCACCGGTTATGTGATGCCCTCGGAACCGCAATCAGCGCTGCCGCCTCTCTCAAAGGCCTCGCTATGATGGACCCCGCCCGGGAACTGAAAATCCGGCCGCGCATTGACGACGTTCTTTTAACGGGAAACTTTCGGAACGCGGAGGCGGAGCTGCCGCAATCGGTTTCGGAGTTGAAGGCTCGGCATGCGCGGCCGACCAAGAGTGCGTCCAGGTTGTTTTTCGAGTTTGTCCAATACTTTTGCCTCCTGCTCGGATTGGTTTGCCTGGGTGACGTAGCACTATATTATGGCCGCGCGGGAATCTTTCAGTCCTATCAACGCTGGCGCTTCGATCAATCGTTGCGCCATCGTCTGCCTTCGCTGGAGCCGTTGGTGGTGAGATGGGGGGACCGCGTGCTCGGCGCAATCTTGCGGACCCCGAACGCGCGGCCACAACAGGATGGGGCGCAAGCTCCCGCGCCGGCGCCGCCCAGTTCCCCTCCCGTCACTCCCAGCCTCCCCACCGGCTCGGTGATTGGAGAGATGAGAATACCGAGGATTGGGGTGTCGGTCATGGTTCTGGAAGGTGACGATGAAGGCATTTTGCAAAAGGCGGTGGGGCACGTCCCCTCGACAGCACTGCCGGGCGCAATCGGGAACGTGGCGGTGGCGGGCCATCGCGACACCTTCTTCCGCGCCCTCAAGGAGATCCGCCAGAATGACGAAATCACTTTGACCACGACCGGCGGCAGTTACAATTACCGGGTGGCGGCAATCGGAACGGTCGGCCCCAACGATGTTAATGTCCTCGCTCCCTCGGATCATCCCACGCTGACTTTGATCACTTGCTATCCATTCAATTACATTGGAGCGGCTCCGCAAAGGTTCATCGTTCAGGCGAATGAGACTCAACCCTACTGAGGCTTGCGAAATACAGTGACAATGACGTCCGTAGCGCGGGCATCTTGCCCGCTGTCTCAGGAGCGTCCCGCTCCCGTTGGCGCGCGGGCAGGATGCCCACGCCCCAGCGAGCGAGACGCCCGCGCTACTAAAAGAACTCGTCACCATATTTTGCAATCCTTGGTAGGTGTGGGACCGCGGGCATCCTGCCCGCCCTAAGCGCTACCTTAAAGAGTGTCCTTTCCGGGTTTCCGACAATCCGTTCAGAGAGCGCTACTAAAGCTCTCCGGCAAAGATTTGGCCATCTCCAGCATGGCATGATGATATTTCTCGTGCGCGAACTCACGCGCAATCTACCATCCCTCGGATATTCTCAATTTCTGCCTTCCCCTGCGCTTGGTTCAGCCATTTCCCCGCCCCCCAGCAGAAATATGTTGACAAGAATAGTGACTGTGATACAGTAATTGCGCCGATGCACACTTGTTCACGAACAAATATAGTTTGAACGAGTAGCGGCCCCCTGCGCCAACTTCACTAGGGCAACTCCCACGATTATTTGCACGATATACCAACGTCTTGGCTCGAGCATTACTGGCTACGACTGAACGAAAGCCATTTTAGGCGACGGCCCATTCGGAGTAGGGTGCGGCAGAATGCGGCTCTGAAAACGCCAACGGTGGTAGACCCTCGGTGCCAAATAGATCCATTAGATAGGGCGCAGCCAATGGCATAGGATCTGAGTTATCGGCGGAGGATGTGGTGAGCAGTTTTGAACAGACAGGGCGAAGAGAGATGGGCAAAATTGCTGGAGGTCTTAATCGGCTCAGCGGGCGACGATTCGCCCGGCAAATGTATCCATAAAGATCCAGGAATCGGGACTTCCTAGGGCATGCGCCCGCATTGGATTCCAAAATGGGAATCCCAGTTAGGATGGATGGTATGGAACATAACGTACTTCTCATCGAGGATGATCCTGCGGTTGCCGGGGTGATCGAAGCGGCGCTTGCCGGCGCCAGCGACAGCCCATTCATTATCGAATGGGTCAGGCAACTCTCCGACGGCCTCGACCGCCTGAAGAAGGAAGTCATAACGGCGGTCTTACTCGATCTTTTCCTGCCCGATAGTGCGGGCATCGACAGTTTCGATAAACTGTCCCTGGCCGTGCCCTATGTTCCGATCTTGGTCTTGGGCGAGATGGGTGATGAAGATGTCGCCAAGGAGGCCGTAGAGCGCGGAGCCCACGATTATCTCCTTAAGAATCGCCTCGACAGTTACTCCTTGACGCGGGCTCTTCACAGCGTGATTGCGCGCAAGGCGGCGGAAGACGCTTTGTTTCTGGAAAAGGAACGGGCCGAAATAACCCTCAACTCCATTGGGGACGCCGTCATCAGTACTGACGTCTCAGGCAACATCACCTATCTCAATCAAGTCGCGGAAACTATGACGGGCTGGTCCGGAGAGGCGGCATCAGGCCGGCCGTTTGCCGAGGTGTTCCATATCGTCGACGGCGATACGCGCGAGACCGTTCGCAATCCCATGCAGCTAGCAGTAAAGCAGAACCAAACCGTGGGGCTGACGTCGCACTGTGTCCTGATCCGGCCCGATGGGCGGGAAACGGCCGTTGAAGATTCCACCGCCCCGATTCACTCCCGGAAGGGACAGGTTATCGGCGCCGTGATGGTTTTCCACGACGTGAGTGAGGCGGTGGCGATGACTCTCAAAATGACCCATCTGGCCCAACACGACATTCTCACCGGTCTGCCGAACCGCTTGCTGCTGAACGACCGGATTACTCAGACAATTTCCTTATGCCGCCGACAAAGGAAGCACTTTGCGGTTTTGTTCTTGGATTTGAATGGCTTCAAAAAGATCAACGATACCCTGGGACATGAGATTGGCGACAAGCTGCTGCAATTGGTTGCGCAACGCGCGGTTGCTAGTGTGCGCGGCTCGGACACCGTAAGCCGCCACGGTGGGGATGAATTCGTGGTATTGCTTCCAGAAGTCAGGGACGCGGG
>CAZCVY010000264.1:0-9446 GCA_964501985.1 uncultured Acidobacteriota bacterium
GTTTCAATCCCTCTTCCGGCCCTACGGAGACCTCCGTTTCGAGTCCGTGACCCCTGGTGAGCACCGGAGCGCACACGATCGTGGGGAAACGAGAATCAACGAGGGCCTGGCGGCTGACCACGGTCATCACCCGTCGTTTCTTGGGATCTCCGCCCCCAGGGTGACGCAGCAGAAACAGATCTCCGCGCTTCATCGTTTCTCCCAGAGGTGGTCGAGCGACTGGTAGGCGAGCACATCCTGCATCTCGGCGTTCAGCTCGTCGGCAAAGCGGTTGATTTTCTCCGCGTCGCGGGCGTTCGCGGCGGCGCGTTCGCGGTGGGAGAGATACCCGCGCAGCACATCGTCAACCACCGCCGACCGAGAGCGCTTTTTCCCTGCCACGCGGTCGATGCCTCTAACCACTTCGCGGGATAGAGTAAGAGAGGTTTTCAGCTTCGTTTTCATACTACCATTATACTACCTTTGGAAAAAGATGATTTGAATCTCCTCCTCAACTTCTAAATGCGGGCGTAGCGCGGGCGTCCCGCCCGCTGTGGCGTGGGCATCTTGCCCACGTTCGGCGGGAGCGGGACGCTCCCGAGACAGCGGGCAGGATGCCCGCGCTACGTGGGCATCCGTCACTACAATTTGCAGCCCTCCGTAAATGCGCGACAACCAGGGTTCGGTTCCGGCCAGACCGCCCGATGGTTACAAATCGATCCTCCTCGCCCGATTCCAACGGGTCGGCAATCGTGACCGAAAGGGTGTCTCGAAACACCGAGGCGGCCTCCTCAAACGAAACACCGTGCTTGCGTAGGTTGGGCGGCGCTTTCTCAGGGTGCCAGCACCGTATCTCCGTACTCCGCGTGCGGCGAGCAGACTCGCACCTTGCGTAAAGGACGTGCGCCCGTTTATCCTTCTTGGTGGGGTTGAGCCACCCGTTTGGGGCGGAACGCGCCGGGCTCTAGTTTGTGCACCCTACATCACGCACGTGCCGGGCTCAAGCCCGACTCTACGACGGAACAATGGAGTTGCGTAGGACGCGATGGCCACACTGCGGATTCCTCTGGCGACGTACCGGCTCCAGTTCAACGCGCAGTTTCGCCTTGAGCACGCGCAGGCATTGGTAGACTATTTCGCCCAGCTCGGCGTGACAGATATCTATTCCTCCCCACTGCTACAAGCCCGCCGCGGGAGTCTGCACGGTTACGACGTCACCGACCCCACTCGCATCAATGCTGAAATTGGGAACGAGCAGGAACTCGAGGCCATGTCGGCGAAGCTCCAGGAGCACCACATGGGCCTGCTGCTCGACATTGTTCCCAACCACATGGCTGCGGTCGGCGAGAATCCCTGGTGGATGGACGCGCTGGAGGACGGCCCCGGCTCCGCCTACGCTTCTTTCTTCGACATTGACTGGCACCCGCCGCGGATGATGCTTCAGAACAAGGTGCTGTTGCCGATCCTCGGCCGCCCTTACGCCGAGGTGCTGGAGAGTCAGGAACTCAGGCTGTTCTACGAGCAGGGCGGCTTCTTCATCCAGTACTATGAAGTCAAGCTGCCCGTCGCTCCCAAAACCTACCTTTTCATTTTGCACCATCAGATTGACGAATTGCAGCGCAGGATGGGTCCCGAGCATCCGGCCTACCGCGAATTGGGAGGGATTTGCGCCGCCGTGGCGCACCTTCCCGAGCGCGTCGCGCTTTCCTCCGAGATGGCCGGGGAAAGACGCATGCAGCGGGAGGCCGTCAAGGAAAGGCTCTGGAAGTTGTATCAAAACTCTCCCGAGGTGCGGAATTTCGTCGATGAGAATGTGGGCTTCTTCAATGGCCGCAAGCGGAAGCCCCAGAGCTTTGTGTTGCTTGACCGTCTGCTGGCCGTGCAAGCTTACGTGCTGTCGTACTGGCTCTCCGCCAATGACGAAATCAATTACCGGCGGTTTTTTACCATTAACAACCTGGTGGGAGTCCGGGTGGAAGATCCTCTGGTTTTCGAAGCCATGCACGGAGTGATCCTGCGCCTGATCGAGCGCGGATTGGTGACGGGCTTACGAATCGACCACGTGGACGGCCTTCGCGACCCTCACGCCTACCTGCGGCGTCTGCAAGAGCGCGTGGGGAACAGCGCGGGTAACGGTGTTCATCCTCCCTTTTATGTGATCGTGGAAAAGATTCTCGCTTATGGCGAAGTGCTGCCGCCGGAATGGCCCATCTGCGGGGCCACCGGCTATGCCTCCTTGAACGCCCTCAACGGCCTTTTTGTGGACCGTGACGGTTGCACCAAGCTGCGCCAGGTGTACGAGTCGTTTATTGGCGGCGGCGTCGGTTTCCGCGACCTGGTGTATGAAAAGAAGAAAGAGGTCATGACGAGCCTGCTGGCCGTCGAGATGCGCTCGCTGGGTCATTATCTCGTGGTCCTGGCGGAGCAGGACCGCTACGCGCGCAACCTGCCGCGACGAGATTTGGCGAGCGCACTGGTGGAAGCCACCGCGTGCTTTCCCGTTTACCGGACCTACATTCGCGGTTTTTCCCTGAGCTCTGACGAGCGCCGCTACATCGAACAGGCCGTCGAGTGCGCCCGCGCGCGGAATCCCCAGTTGGGTTCGGATTGCTTCGATTTTTTGAGCGACGTTCTTTTGCTGCGGGAAAAGGGCCATGTTACGCCCGAGCAGCGTGAAGCGCGGCTGAACTTCATAATGCGCTGGCAGCAGTTTACCGGCCCGATCATGGCCAAGGGCCTCGAGGATTCTGCCCTGTACGTTTGCTATCCTCTGATTTCGCTGAATGAAGTCGGCGGCGCCCCCGATTCCACTGGCGTTCCTGTGGCGGAGTTCAACGAGTTCTGCCGGAACCGCCAGCCCCACGGCCACACCCTCAATGCCACCTCCACCCACGATACGAAGCGCGCTGAGGATGCGCGGGCGCGAATCAACGTGCTCTCCGAAGCCCCGGAGAAGTGGGCCAAGAGCCTCCAGCGCTGGGCCCGGGCGAACAAAGCGAAGAAAGGGCTGGTTAACGGGCAAGAAGCCCCTGACGCAAACGAGGAGTATCTTTTGTACCAGACCCTGCTCGGCGCTTGGCCACTGGATCAGGCCGAAGTGCCCGGATTCAGAAAACGCATTGAAGATTACATGGTGAAGGCGCTGCGGGAAGCGAGGGTTCACACGAATTGGGCTCGCCCGGACGTTCCGTACGAGCGCGCGATTGTCCACTTTGTTAAATCCATCACCAAGCCCGCGGAAGACAACGCGTTCCTGAACGACTTCCTGCACGGGTTTCAGGAAATCGCTTACTTCGGCGCGCTCAACTCCCTCGCCGAGCAATTGTTGAAGATCACGATTCCCGGCGTTCCGGATTTCTACCAGGGGTCGGAGCTTTGGGATTTCCGCCTGGTCGATCCGGATAACCGGGGCCCTGTGGACTTTGAACGGCGCGCGCGACTTCTGGCCGAGCTTCAGCGCGAGGAAGATCAGCACGGGCGAGCGGGGCTCACTCAGGACCTCCTGGACCATTGGCAGGACGGGCGCATCAAGCTCTTTGTGATTTCCCGCGCCCTCAAATTTCGGCGCGCGCACGCCAAACTGTTCATGGAGGGCGCTTACCAGCTTTTGCCGGCGACGGGCACAAGAAAAGGGAACGTCTTCGCGTTCGCGAGGAATCACGAGAATGTCTGGGCGGTTGCCGCGGTGCCAAGGTTGGTCACAAAGCTGGCTCCCGCGGGACAGCCGCCGATCGGAAAACGTGTATGGCCCGCTGGCGCGCTGCGCCTTCCCAAGGAAGCGCCCACGAATTGGGTTAATACCCTGACAGGACAAAAGGTGCAAGCACGCGCATCAAAGCAGGGGCACACACTCCCGCTGGCGGAGGTGTTTGGCACATTTCCCGTTGCCCTGCTGAGCGGGGAATAACGGGCTGGCGGGCGCCCCACAAGCGGGCGTAGCGCAGGGCTCGCTCTTCAGCCCTGCGGCTTTTCGTACGGGCGCCCCGCGCTCCCCGGGGCCTATTCGGCCCCTGTTTGGGCGCCCACGAGAGACGCCCCTACGATATGGCGCCGCGCGCCGGCCTCACCGCCCAAAAGCCGCAGAGCTGAAGAGCGAGCCCTGCGCGACGTGCCCATACGTGCTCGCGATAAAACTATGACCAATCCTGAACCGGCCAACTACAAGCCGCCCGACGATCCGCTGTGGTACAAGGACGCGGTGTTTTACGAGGTCCATGTGCGCGCGTTTTGTGACAGCAATGGCGACGGGACGGGCGACTTCCGCGGGTTCGCGCAGAAGCTGGACTATCTTCAGGATTTAGGCGTCACCACCATTTGGCTTCTTCCCTTTTATCCTTCGCCGCTCAAGGACGATGGTTACGACATCTCCGACTACAGCGACATTCACCCCTCCTATGGCACCTTGGAAGATTTCCAATTGGTTCTGGACCTGGCGCATCGACGGGGAATGCGCGTGCTCACTGAACTGGTGATGAACCACACGTCCGACCAGCACCCGTGGTTTCAGGAGGCACGGAAATCCAAGAACAACCCGCGCCGCGATTGGTACGTCTGGAGCGACAAGCCCGAGCCCTACAAGAAAGCTCGAATTATTTTTATCGACACCGAACTTTCCAACTGGGCCTGGGACCCCGTCTCCAAGTCGTATTACTGGCACCGGTTCTTCAGCCACCAACCCGACCTGAACTTCGACAACCCCGCCGTCCGGGAAGAGATGTGGAACCTGATGAAGTTCTGGCTGGATAAGGGCGTCGACGGATTTCGTCTTGATGCTGTTCCCTATCTGGTGGAGCGGGAGAACACCAACTGCGAAAACCTGCCGGAGACTCACCAGATCCTCAAGGATCTTCGCAGCCGCCTGGCCCGGGAATACCCCAACAGGTTCCTGCTGGCGGAGGCCAACCAGTGGCCACAGGATGCGATCGCTTACTTCGGCAGCGGCGATGAGTGCCACATGGCCTTTCACTTCCCCCTCATGCCGCGGATGTTCATGGCCATTCGCCTGGAGGACCGCAAGCCGATTGTGGACATCATGCAGAGCACCCCGGCCATTCCCGAGTCCTGCCAGTGGGGCTTGTTTCTCCGCAACCACGATGAGCTGACGCTGGAAATGGTGACTGACGACGAGCGGGATTATCTGTATGACGAATACGCTAAGGACAAGAGCGCCCGGCTGAACCTTGGCATCCGGAGGCGCCTGGCGCCGCTGCTCGAAAATGACCGCCGGCGGATCGAGCTGATGAACGGCATGTTGATGTCGCTGCCGGGAACGCCCATCATCTATTACGGGGATGAAATTGGGATGGGAGACAACGTGCACCTGGGCGACCGGAACGGCGTCCGCACGCCCATGCAATGGAATGCCGGCTGGAACGCCGGGTTTTCTCCTGCCGATCCGGAGCAGCTCTATTTCCCGCTTCTTTCGAATCCGCTGTACGGCTATCAATCGGTGAACGTTGACGCGCAGAAAAGGTCTCCGCACTCGCTGCTGTCGTGGATGAAACAGATTATTCGCGTACGAAAATCCACCCAGGCCTTTGGCCGCGGGACGCTGGAATTCCTTGCCTCACCGAATCACCGTGTTCTCGCTTACATTCGGGAGCTGGGAAAGGATAAGATACTGGTGGTCAATAACCTGTCGAGCTCCGCCCAGGCGGCAGAACTCGACCTTCGCCAGTTCAAAGGGGCGATTCCGATCGAGATGTTTGGAGGCAATCCGTTTCCCCGAGTGGGCGACCTGCCCTATCTGCTAACTCTGGGGCCGTATCAGTTTTTTTGGTTCAGGCTCAAGAGATTCTAGGGAATTGGCGAGTTGTGATCGGTGATTGAAGAGGCCGTAGCGCTTCTGGTTCAGGCCGCGGCGACTCGAACGAATTGCCGATTTTCGATTGCCGATTGCCGATTGAAGGGGTACCGCTAGCGATGTCCGAGCACAGTGATCAGGTATGAAAACCCAGACCGGCAATCGAAAATCGGCAATTAATTAAATGTCTGACGAATCCCTACTTACCGACGATTTCCTGCGGCAGATCACCGCTGCGGGGGAAGTGGACATCCTTGTCGGTGTTCCCACGCTGAACAATCATGAAACCATTGCGCGAGTCATCAGCGCCATTCGTGTCGGATTCGTCAAATATTTCCCCCGGGACCGAACCGCTCTGATCACTGTGGACGGAGGCTCCACGGATGGGACGCCGGAGATCGTCAAGGGATCGCCCGTCACCGATTTCCGGTCGTATCTGGCATCGAGCCCGCTTCGCACCATGCAGACGCTCACCACGTCGTACGGCGCGATGGAGGGAAAAGGCGGAGCCCTGCACGTCATTCTGGCCGCCGCGGAGTTGTTGCGCGCCAAAGCCTGCGCCATCGTTTCGCCAGACCTGGAAAGCCTGACGCCGGAGTGGATTGAAGCGTTGGCGCGGCCCATTTACCGCGAAGGATTCGATTTTCTTGCTCCGATTTACCAGCGCCACCGGTTCGACGGCTTACTGATCAGCCACATCCTCTCTCCCCTCGTCGCCGCGGCCTATGGGTGCGAAATCGAGGAGCCTTTGGGAGGGGAGTTGGCGTTCTCGGGCCGGTTAGCCTCACACTTCTTAAGCCAAGATGCGTGGCAGCGTGACTTCATGCTCTCCGCACCGGAAATCTGGATGGTCACCACGGCGCTCGTCGGAGGGTACCGGATGTGCCAGGCCTTTCTTGGCCCCAAGGTACATTCGGCAAACCCGGCGAGTCCGGACCTTGCGGTTACGATTCAACAAGTCATCGGAGCGCTTTTCAGTTGCCTCGAGGCCCACCAGGCCTACTGGATAACTCACGAGGGAAACTTGACCGTTCCCTCCTTCGGCTTCCAGTATGACCTTGACCTTCCCGCCATCCGCGTTAACCGCAAGCGCATGCAGAACACGTTTCTGAAGGGGGTGGAAGAACTTGCCTCGATCCTCGAACCGGCGCTTACTCCTCCAACCCTGAAGCAAATTCGCGAGATCGCGAGAATCGATTGCGAGGACTGCCGGTATCCCGACGATCTCTGGGTCCGGACGGTTTATGAATTCGCCGGCGCCTTCCACCGCTCGGTGATCAATCGCGATCATTTGTTGCAAGCCTTGACTCCGCTGTACCTCGGGCGGATCAACTCGTTTCTCATTGAGAATAACAAGGCAACCGCCGAGGGAGCCCGGGAAAGGATCAAAAAACTCCGTACCCAGTTCGAGAGTTTGAAACCCTACTTGGCGGAACGCTGGAACGCCCAGACGTGAGGTGATCTATGGGAGACTACATTGCAAACAGTTTGATTCAAACGTTGCACACCTTCTCGCAGATGGTCACGCAATTTCTGCCGCGGCTCCTGGCGATGGTCATCATCGTGGTCTTCGGGTGGGTGGTGGCTTGGCTGGCGAAGTTCATCTTGCGGCGGGTCCTGAGCTTGACCCGGTTCAACTCGCTCTTTGTGCGGGCCGGGGTCACGCAGGTGCTGAACAAGGCGGCGCTGCCCACTCCCACTGAAATGCTTGCCCGCCTGGCCTTTTGGATCCTCTGGATTACCTTCATTCTCTTCGGGCTCGATGCGCTCCAGATTCCGGCGTTGCAACAGGAGATTTCCGGATTGTCCCGGGTCTTGCCGCAGATCATCGTCGCCGTCATCATCCTTTTCGCCGGAGTGTTGATCGCGAATTTCGTTTCGCGCGCGACGCTGCTCGCCGCCGTCAACGCCAATTCGCCGTCGCCCCGGCTGATCAGCACGCTGGTTCGGTTCGTTATCATCGCCCTGACCGTGACCATGGCGCTCGAAAGAGTGGGCCTCGGACGCGGGGTGGTGCTGATCGCCTTTTCAACTTTCTTTGGGGCCATCATGCTTGGCCTCGCCTTGGCATTCGGACTGGGAGGCCGCGACCTGGCCAGGCAAGTTCTGGAGCGCCGCTTTTTAGAAGAGAAGAAAGAGGAAGACGAGGGGATTTCGCACCTCTGAGCGAAGAGCCGAAATCAGGGGTTGGGGATTAGGGTGATGGAACAGGAGACGGTGATCGAACCCGCGACGTCCAGCGGAGGCGTCCCGAATCAGGAATCGCGGCCGAGTCGACGGTAGCCACCAAAACGAAGAACGGAAAATCGGTAGCGGGCGGGATGAAGAAAATCCCCACCCTCCGCGAGGTTTCGCGAAGGGTGGGGGAAATTGACTAACGTAGCGAAGGCGAACAGGCAATTACCAGGGGTGCCCGCCGTGGCAGGCCGCGGAGCCCTTGTCGCTGTAACTAGGAGCAGTGCCTGAGGGTGCCACCGGGGCTAACAGTGCCGACTCGTAATCCCACTGGTAGCCATGCTCATCGAGCGTGAGGGCCATCACTCCCCAGTAGTTCCCGGTTCCCGCCTGGAGAAACTGTTGGTTGAAAATCCCGTCCCAGTCTGTGGACGAGGTGGGTGCTGAGACGACCGTATCGAGTGTCTCGCCGCCGGTGCCCACGATGAATTCCCGTATGCCCCTGTTGGGATCGGAAGTCCCGAGCCAGGTGCCGGTGACACCGGTGACAGAAGTGTCGGAAGCATCGAAGTAGGGCCTAATCGGGGCGTAACGAGCATAGAGGTGGTCGTGTCCGTTCAGCACCAGGTCGGCTCCGGCGTCGTAGAGCAGTTGCCACCAGGTTCCAGCGGTGATGCCCTCTTCGGTGAGGCTGTCGGCAGCGCTGAACGTGGGCTGGTGCCAGTAGGCGGCTGTGCAGGCGGAATGATTCTCCTCGAGATCCTTTTTCAGCCATTCGGTTTCGGCGGCCAACCAGGTGCCGGAGGAGTAACTGCAGCCGCCCGGCTGGGTCGAGCACTCGATATTGAGCGAGATCAGGTGCCAGGAGCCTATATTATAGGAGTACCAGCCATCTCCGACTCCGACTGTGGCATCCGGCGTGCTCGTGGTTCCGACTCCGCCCGTTTGCTCGAAGTGCCCCGCCTGTCCATCCGATCGCGGCACGGGTTGGGGGTAGGAAGTGGTAGCGCCCGGGTAGTTGCACGCCGCCGAATTCGCTGGTGGGCACGGGTCCCCGAGCTGAACCGTGATCGGGTTCCCGTTGGCATCCACCTGGAAGCCGTTGTAGTAGGAGAAGTAGCCGTAGCCGGCAACGCCCGTCGCACTATGTTCGTCATAAAACTCGTGGTTGCCGGGGGAGGGCCGCGTGAGGAATTTGAAAGCGCCATACGTCAAATCGAACGACTGCTCAAAGTCCTGATACTGGCCTACCTGGTATTGCAGATCTCCGAGAAGCGCGACCGCGTCGGGCTTAATAATGTTCTCAATCTGATTCGCAGTGGCCTCCTGGGATTGCCACAGAGAGGTACTGATGTAAGGGGACTTGGGGGTGGTGCAGTTTTCATGCGCAGACTCAGTACCGGAAGGCGGCGCGTCCGCATCTGGCTGGCAGGCGATGTCGCCAACCACAGCCAGCACGGGCGATCGATGCGTCTTTGCGTACGGCCAC
>CAZCVY010000265.1:0-9392 GCA_964501985.1 uncultured Acidobacteriota bacterium
AGGGATGGTATACCCAAACCGAATTACGCCCAATATTTAGTATAGTCAACTTAGAGGTGTGGGATCACATTGGGGTAAGAGATGTGCCGCAGGCTCAGGACGAATACGACTGCTGCATTGGCGGGATATTTCGGCTAGTGACGACAGGCGGCACGGATGACCTTGCAGATTATCTCCGCCAACAAGCTTCTAAACCTATGGGGCTCGATGCTAGCAAAAACCCTATGTTCACAACCGTTGCGGCGCTTCGCCAGGTTCCGATTAAGCTTTAGGAGACAAGGGAATCACAGCCGCACACTCTTGCAGTACGGAGTTCAGTTAAGGTAAATCAATGTGATCCCGGACCGGATCCGTTGGCCGGTTTTGAACTGACCATGATTGGCCGCTTTTGAGGTGATCACCAGGCGCGCCAACTGACCCCGATTTAACAGTTAACTTTGCGCAGGATGCGACTCCCGCACGACTCCCTCGGGATCGCGCACGATGACGGTATGGTAGGCTTTGGCAGTTTGGTCAGGCTCGGAACGGCCCCTGTTCCCAATCCCACAGAGCGCCCTCGGGAATGCGAGGTACACATCCGCACCCACGCGATGAACCGTGATCAGGCGATCTCGAACCCGAAGGCATTGAGCGTGAGTCTAACTTTCTGACCTACACCCCCACGCCGCCTTCCGGGAGAAGCCTAAGAAGGAAAACCGCAATCGATGCACACGCAACAGGTTGGGAACTCTCAATGTTTGGCGAGCTTATCTGCCATCGACAACAACAGCCGGCGATTCGTGCTCGACATGGTCTCGAAAGACTTGACCAGCTTCTTGACCGGCTTCCCCAGGTTAATCTGATCTGGGACCTTGGGGGCCGATGGTTTCCCCTCACCCTGGAAGAGCAACTGATAAGGCTCAACTTCCAATGCCTTGGCAAATTTTTCCATGGTGGCAAGTGAGGGTGCTGTGTATCCGCCTTCAACACGAGAAATGTACGAGCGCAACAGTCCAGACCGCCGTTCGATGTCGCCTTGCGAGAGACCCTTTACTTCACGCAATTGTCTTAATCGTTTACCTACGTCCATAGCTCGATTAGAACAGAATCAGAAACCCCTGTCAACCGCTATAACTTAATTTCGTAACACCATACTGAGTACACCAAGATGCCTAATTGGTGCTTTCCGATAAAGATAGCTCTCAAATTCCGATTCTCATATCTTGAGATGCCCCCTCCGTTATTTTGTTTCCGCCCGCAATGCCTCCACGGCCAGCCATTCGAGCATAAACATCGTGAGGGTGCTGGCGGGGGGTTCCTGAAGCGCGGGGACCAGTATTCCCAGGTCCGAGCCATCGACGAGGTCGCGATCGTTGCTGTCGGTCAGGGTAAGCACCCGCGCGCCGTTCGCCCGCGCTTGGGCGGCGCACCGATGAACGAGTTTCTTCAGTTTCGAGTGCGACCCGGACAGAAGCAGAACCGCGTCGCCCCGCCGGGCGAAAGAAGTATGTGCATGCAAAAACTCAGAGGCCTCGACGTCCACCACCTGGAGGCTGGACAGCGATCGCAATCGCCGCGCCGCCTGCCACGCCGGATAGTGGCTAAAGCCTGCTGCCACAATGCTCAGCCGGGGCACATGCGCCAGTTCTGATGCCACTGCGCGGACCACCGAGGGAAGCTGCGTAAACACCCAGTCGAGCCTTTCCGGAAGGCGATCAAAATCCTTCTCCACCAATTCCCACCCCGGCTGGGGCTTCCGCAAAACCCGTCGGGCCTCGAAGGCCAGGAAATTGAGGGCTGCGTGCATGCACACGGCGGCGGCGGGCGATTCCGCATCACCTTCCGCCCGAACAAGGAATACATGATTCGCCAGTTTCACCAGTGGGCTTTCGGGAGCATTGGAAAACGCTATCGTCGCGCAACCGCGTTCCTGCGCAGTAAGAGCAAGATTCTGGACTTCCGGCGATTCTCCCGGGCCGGCAATCATCAGCAGCACTGACCGCCGCTGAAGTAGCGCGAGCCCGTAGGTTTGAAAGAATTCCACGGGGCGCGCCACCACCGGCAAGCCGACCAGCGATTCAAAGGCGGAGCCAGCCGCCAGCCCCAGGGCAGCGCGATTCCCCGCTCCACAAACATAGACGGGACCATCACCCCAGCGGATCATGCGCAACGCCGCGCCATACTCGGCGCGGGCTTTCTCTAGCGTCACGCCCAATGTCGCCGGAATTTCGTGGATTTGCTGGCGGTATCCCATGAGTAGCAACCTTTTGGAGAAAATCGAGAAAATAGAAGTTAGAAGCGAGGAGCTAGGAGTTAGAAGATAGAAGCTGTGGGCGATTGCAAAATCTCAATGCTAGCTACTTTCGCAGCGCGGGCATCTTGCCCGCTGTCGCGGGAGCGCCCCGCTCCCGCCAAGGCGCGGGCAGGATGCCCACGCCCCAGAAGCTGTGAAATAATTGAAAAAGCCGCGTTTTTCCGCGCGCAAGTCGTTGAAAGTACGCGGGCGAAAATCGAAAAGATCAATAAATTCACAGCTTCCCAGCGGGCGGGACGCCCGCGCTACGAAGGCAGCTCGCTCCCAACTTCTAGCTCCTCGCTTCTAGCTTCTCGCTCCTAACTTCTCATTTCCATTCTGCGCGGTCGGCACCTTCATGTCTTCGTGCAAAATAAGTCCATGCGCGGAAAGGTGCGCGCCGAAGAGCAGCATCATGGCGCCCGCATACGCCCAAAAAAGCAAGGTCACGGACAGCGCAAAAGGGCCGTAAACCTCGCGGAAACGAAACATGGGGAGCGTCAGGGAATAGATGATCGTCCCTACTTCCGTTAAGATTCCCGTGGCGAGGGCGGCGGGAAGAACTCGCCCGATGGGGACTTTTCCGTTCGGCAAATAATAGTAGATCAGCAAATAAATTACAGCCATGAAGGGCATGGAGGCGATCTCGAGGACGACACGCGTTACCGTGGTGAGAATGCTAGGAAAGGGTACCCGCCCCAGGGAAAAAGCAATTGCCGACTGCATGGGGGTGATCGCAAGAACGAAGATGAGTGCTAGCATCCCAGAAGCCAGGGCAAGCCCAAAAGACATTCCCTGATTCTTTAGAAAGGTACGATTGCGCTGGAATCCCCATACTTTATTCAGAGCGATCTCAAGTGGCAGGAACACGCCCGAGCTGGTGAAGAGGAGCATGAACACCGACACCACCTGCAACCGCGGCCGCCCCTGAACCACCGCGACCAAATTGCGTATTAAGGACTCCGACCCCGCCGGAAGGTGTACGCGCAGAAGTTGCAGAACCATCAGATAGGCGCTCTCCCAGTGCATCCAACGTTGGCAGACCGCCAACAAAATCAGGTTGAAGGGGAAAAAGGAAAGATAGGCATTGGCAGCAATGGAAAAGGCGTAGGCATGCACCTCCGTCTGGAAGAGGTAGCGAATGCTGGAGAGAAAGACGTCCGCGAGCCGGCTTCGCGTTCGGACGCCGGTCCGAAGTTTTTCGAGATTGGCTGGCACGCTTTCACTCCACATGCGAAAACCCTTGGGGGTGCTGGACCTTGTCCCCTCTTTCGATAAAGGATGCGAAGTATAATTCATCAGCAGGCGCCTTGCCATAGATGTTGTTGGATGCATTTAGCCTTCGTCACAAACACCATTTCCACTGAAATAGTTACGCACTTCGGGATTGTGATTCGTATCGGAAACCAGAGGCGGGGTGTAGTGCTGTAAGAGAACATCATCCCCTGCACATTCGCGCAACCAGTCGCTGAGACTCCAGCCGGCCTCCAATCTAGTGTGGGCCGGGTTTGGGCCCAGAGGAGGGTCCATGAGGACTCGCGGAATTTAGGTGTGGATCGGGGTTCTGGCAGCAGGATTGATGGCAGTCGTTCCCTGCCTGGGTAATCGCCACGCGCTCTGGAGTCCGAGCTAAGGTTCCTGGTTTATCCCGACACGACGGTCGTGCCGAAGTGTGATCCCCCAAGTCGCCGCGTTCCGTAAGCGCGCTGATGGCGGGAAGGCCCTCCGTGGCGAATCTTTTCCTTGCGGCTCGATACCCAATCCTATTGCAACGCGCTGCCGGCTAGGGCGAAGGGACGGTCGCGGCGGCCTGGTTCGAGTCTGCGCTTTGGGTCGCTCCATTTGAACCCACGGCGGTGACGACGTAGTAATACGTCTGCCCAGCCTGGACATTGGTATCGACAAAACTGTCGCCCGAAACAGGAGAAGAATTCAGGGGCACCGGACTTTCTCCACCCGAAGTTGTGCCGCGGTAAATGTCATAACCTGCCACTCCCGAGGTTGCGCTGGGCGTCCAGGTAAGAGTCACATCCGGCGTTCCCGTGCCCGAAACAGCAATGGACTGCGGGCTGCCGCCGGCATTGTCCGTGATGACGAGTGACGCCCCGAGGCTCCCGGTGGCGGTGGGAGTAAACGATGCCGTGATGGTACAGGAGTTTCCCGCCGCCACCGCGGATCCGCAGGTATTGTTCTCGGTAAAGTCGGCGGAGTCGGCCCCGGTGAACCCGATGCTCGTGATGCTGAGCGTCGCCCCGCCGGTGTTGGTCAGGGTGACAGTCTTCGGAGAACTGCTGATGTTCGCCGGTTCACTTCCAAACGGCACGCTGGAAGACGAAAGATCGACGGTCACGCCGATGGCGCCGGCCACCTCCGCCACGCCCGCGGTGCTACCAGCCCCCGCCAGGGTGCCCGCCCAAGCGGCCAAGGTCATGGGCTCTCCCAGCCAGTAGAAATAATTGCCCGCCGGACTCGCTAAAACATAAGTGTTATCCGTGAAGATGTTATTCATATTTGTGTAGACTGTATTGCTGATTGCGCCGCCATCGATGGCGATGTCCGCGGCCGTGCCGGTCGTCTGGGTAATGGAGTTACCCTCGACGCTGAGGTTTTGCAAGATGTACCGTTGGCCGTCAGGCGCGTCGCCCCGGTTGGCGATGACTCCTACGATCCCATTCATGCAGTTGATGACCGTATTCGAGCGAACAGATACCGTGGAGGAGTCCACAATCAGGATCCCGGCGCCCCACCAAGGACCGGAGCCAGACAGGTTGGAACCATCATCAAAGATGTAGTTGCCGCTGATGGTGATGTTGCTGCTGAGCTCCGATAGAATCCCTGCTTCGATGTTGCCGCTGGTTTCGTTCTCGTCGTAAGTGACTCCCTCGCTATTCAGGGCATTCGATAACCCGGGGCCTGCGTTATTGTAAGAGTAGTTGTACTGGACGACGAGCGTTTCGACGTTGCCGAACTGCGCTCCGCCCGCTTCCCAGTAATAGGAATAACCCGCATAATTGTTGTAAGAGATTTGATTGTTTTGAACGGAGATATTTGTACCACCGCCGCCGATTCCGAGCTGCCCGTTATGATGAATATTATTCTTATAGATATACATTCCATTGCCGGAGGTTATTCCCCTGCCGTGGTTGTAGCGGATCTCGTTTCCTTCGATGGCCCAGTACGAGCTTCCCGCCCCGCCATCGATGGCGCCGGTTGCGCCCAGGGTGGCGTACTTTTCAATCGTCAAATTACTAATCTGGACGGAGGCTGCTCCGCCGGTAAAGGCGTACCGCAGCTCACTCACTTCCACCGTCGAGCCGGCGGGGTTGTCACCGATGTACGCCGTTCCGGCGCTGTAGTCGAGGTACCAGGTTCCTGGGACCACCAACGAGAGGCTGGCAACCCGCGTTTTGGGGACGTTGTTGAAAAACAGATCCTCGGGAAATGCGCAGGCTGGGCTGGTGGAACTGCATTGGCCAGGATAAGACGCTGCCTGCGTGACCTGGACTGGCGAAGTCCAATACGAGCCGGACCGATGGAAAGTCGTCAGCAGGGCTGCGCCGCTGAGGATTGCTCCCGCCTGCCCCACAAACGAATCGTGGCTTTGGGGGATAATCGACTGAAGGCGGTAGACTCCTGGCGCGAGCGAAAAGGTGGTCGAGGCGGGATACTCATCAACCAGGGCCTGGAGGTTATCGCCGGGGCTCACGGCGACGGTCTGTTGGGCCCAGGCATTCGGACTATGCCAGAGGTCCAAAGCGCCAACGCCATTGGCAATCATCACGAGGGCAATACAGTTGAACAGCCCGCTGGTAACCTTCTCTAGTGTTGTTCTGGATTTCATGGAAGCCTCTCCACGTATTTGGATTGTCCTGCTCGTCTCGCGCTGAAGGGTCTTGGCAAAGCCCACTGAGGCAGGGCTCTCCCAAGTCGCCTGCACTCTGAACTCACAGAGATAGGCCGCGGCCTGCGCGATGCTCAGGATAAGAGCATCGGCGAAATCTTCCTCAGAACGGATGAGGGGCTACATTTCGACGCCAGACTGACAAGGAGTAAAGTCAAGGCCCGGGAGAGAATGACAACGGATCGCTAGACTGCGTAGGCCTTATCTGGCGCCATGGCGATAGGCTACTGTTGGGGCGGCAGGCTCCGCAGGTGTATAACCTGCCATCCAGTAGCGATCGCCAATCGTGCTATTTTGTAGGATTTCTGCTACTACACCTAACCGTCGTTACGCTTCCTGCTGGACTGTGTCTGCAATTGAGGCATTACTTAATGCACCTTCGCTGCCAGGAGAGCACCGGGTTTGTATCTGTCAGGTATTCAATGACTTGATTTCCTCCGGCGCCGGCAATCGCGCTCTGCCCGTGAAGATGTTACCTGGAGCGGGCAAATTTTTCATGGTGCTGCGAACCCCCGTAGGGCAAGGCGCAGGAGAATCGCTCTCGAACGGCACGGAGCCGGGCGCCGGATGAGAACGTCCCTGCGGCCGATCGCAAACGCCAGAGGGTGGGCCTCCGCGCCAGCCTGCCCGCAAGCCGGTGAGCGTGCGAAGGGACGCAGCCACTCCTGGCTGTGTCCGGCGGCACGGGCAGGAACGCCTGTGCCACCTCGGCAGTACTATTCCCTCCCCTGAAGTTTAAGGGTGCGCTGCTGCATCGTGAGAACATCATAGAAGCTTGAGCCGATCAGCATGCCGGTGCGCTTGTCGTACTGGCTGTCGATTTCACCCGCCGCGTTGGTGGCAGCGATCACGACGGATGAATCGTCCACGCGCGAAACGACGGTGCGCATTTTCGTGACCGGATCCTGGTCGAGCACCTGGCCCTGCCGGAGTCTCGCCAGCGCCGCCGGCCCGGCCCACATCCCTCCGATTTGGTTGCGTCCGGACGCCAATTCTATTTTTCCCGGCGGGATGTCGGGCGCGCCTTGCGTGTGTTGAGTGGAGACGACCGAGTACTCGGCCCAGCCGCGACCGCGGGCGGCGGCTTCCATATCGAGCGTGAGCACATTGGGGACGGTCGGTAAAGGACCGTGCGAAGTTATCGAGCCGCGATAGTGGAGCTCGCGAATCTTCGCCACCCAATCGGGCGTCGGTTCGCTCGCCCAGGGAGCCATCACGTCGCGCGCGCTGACAAAGTCGTTGTGCGTGATTGTCGTGTCGCCTCGGCCCATGTCTCCCGGGCCGACGAGCTTGGGCGCCGCGCCCCGCGAGGAGCTGGCGACGTGGATGCAGAGCCCGCTTTTGGCGTCATAGACATGGTCGGAATAGCTCGAGCCCTTCACCACCTGGACGCGAATCGCGTCAACGGTATTGTTGCCGGCTCTCCACCCGACACGCGACACCAGAATGTGCTCGGCGGGCGCCGTGTGTAGGCTCAAGAGCTTGGCAGGGTCCATCCAATAGTCACCCGGGTCCCTCACGGCGGCGACGGCGCTGGAACTGCCCTGCGGCACGGGGGCATTCCTGCCGAGCGACCCGGCGTCACCGAAATTGTTCGTCGCCAAAACCACTTTGTCCCCGTCGATGCATACCACCGCGATCTGCATCCAGCCCGAGCCCGATGTTCCGGTTTGCGTGTGGCGCGTATAGCGCTGCCCCGTGCTGTGCAGGATCATGTCGCCGTGATCGTCTTCCTCATAATAGGAACCGTTGCCGGGAGCGATGGCGGCATACCACGTGTAAGTCAGCACGAGGCCTTCGTGAACCCAAGGCAGGCCGGGCACGGGACCCTGGGCGGGAGCCGCCCCAAGCACGCTCATGGGGAGCGCGAAAGCGGCAAGAATCAGCCCCGCGGCCAATGATTGAAAACGAGTGGACATGTTAACCTCCCGGTCGCGCGCGTGGCCCGCGAATGGAGCGCGAACAAGGATATTCGGATTTGGGCTTTCGATTGAGAATCGTACGCTTCTCACCACCTGAAAACAACAAATTTGTCGGATAATTTGCCCGGGAACGACGGCAGGCGATCCCCCCTCGCCGGGAAATGATGTATGGAACGTGGATGTCCCCTCCCCCAAATTTGGCGAGCATTTCGCCACCCGGCCCTGGGCCGAGTAGCGCTCGGCCTCGGACGAACGCTGTTCGGCCCTACAGGCCCAGTTGCGCTTCCGCCAGCCTGAACATGCAAAAGTCGTGGACCTCCAAGCAGGTCCGAGGCACATCCGAGGTTGAGATGGCTTATCCTCCGCAAGTGGGCTACTTGATGCACCAAGCACTCCGCAAAAATCCGAATGGTTCTGACAGATTGTCGTTCAAAATCTGCATTTATCTGCAAAATGGGCATCGATTAAGCAAAAATGTCGAAAATGAAGACCTAAAAGTCTGTTTTTATTCGGGCACTTTGTCTTGCGATCCTTTGTTTTCATACACATTCCGGCTTCGAACGTATATAAAAGAATTCTTTTTTGCTCCCGTTGCCGGGAAAGTGGGCCGCGGCGGGGTTCACTCCGCCCCCAGCATCGAGCCCTCAAGGGCGTTGAGGGCGGCCAACCCCGGTGCACAACTACCTTTATTTTCATGAATATCGTGGCTATACCGACTTAAGTCGCTTGTTTTCATGAATATCGTGGGAGTAGCCAAAGCTGACATTTTTTCTCGGGCTTATATACTTCACAAACCCACGGAGGCTAGGAGGTAGAGATAGCCTCCAATTTAGTTTGAGGTGAATTGTGCCGAAATCAACAAAAAATTCAGAAACCCCGTGGAAGGGTTACGACAAGGCCGCTATTCGGGCTTTGAAATCGCGCGTATATAGGAATGTACGGAAGGCTGCCAAGGGCTACCAGGAGCGATCGGCGGCTCTATGCGAGAAAGTTGCATCTGAGACACCTGGTCGGCATCCTCCCGAGCGGCAGTGATCATGTTATCGACCTCATCCCGCGTCAAAACCTTCCTTCCTTCTGGGGGATAAGCCATTATCCAGTCTATAGTCCTTTGTAAACTTAATGACCGCGCATAGCAGCGACCGCTGAATTGCAGAAGTGCTCGAACTGCTTTCAAAGTTTCTTCGGCTTCATCCATAATATCTTCACTCCTAAGCTGTTTTCGTGAGTTGATCGGGGGTGTATAATACCCCTATGAAACTCCAAGCGGAAACGAAAAAACCACGGCACTACGAGC
>CAZCVY010000266.1:0-9324 GCA_964501985.1 uncultured Acidobacteriota bacterium
GTCAATGCTGCGTGGGCAGGCGTTCTGCGGCATCACAATGCGCCGGATTCAGGTAATAAAATCCTGACAATTCAACTCAAAGGAGAACTCATGTCGAATTTCTTTGCAGACAATGCCGCAAGTATCGGAAGGACCCCTCTCGTGCGATTGAACCGGTTGGCTTCGGGAAGTTCAGCCACAGTATTGGCCAAGATCGAAGGCCGTGGGCCGGCTTACTCGGTGAAAGATCGTATTGGCGCCGCGATGGTCCTGGACGCCGAGCAGCGGGGCGTTTTAAAGCCCGGTGTGGAAATTATCGAGCCGACAAGCGGCAATACCGGGATCGCCCTGGCCTTTGTGGCCGCGGCGCGCGGTTACAGCCTGACCCTCACGATGCCTGAAACCATGTCTCTTGAGCGCCGGCGCATACTTGCGGCATTCGGCGCGAAGCTCGTATTAACGCCCGGACCGGAGGGCATGCCCGGCGCCATACGGCGGGCTACTGAGATCGCCCAATCCAATCCCGTCCACTACTTCCTTCCGCAACAGTTCGAGAATCCTGCGAACCCCGCCATCCATGAGAAAACCACCGGTCCCGAAATCTGGAATGATACCGACGGCACCATAGACGTGCTGGTTTCAGGCATCGGCACGGGCGGTACAATTACGGGTGTATCTCGGTTTATCAAGAACGCCAAACGCAAGAAGATCATCTCGGTGGGAGTTGAGCCTTCGGCGAGCCCGGTTATCACTCAGCACCTTCAGGGATTGCCGTTGAAGCCCGCGCCACACAAAATTCAGGGCATTGGCGCTGGCATCATTCCAAAAACTCTCGACTTGTCGCTGGTCGACCGCGTCGAGCAAGTGTCAAACGATGAGGCGGTTGAATTCGCCCGGCGCCTGACTCGCGAGGAAGGCATTCTGAGCGGCATCTCGTGCGGCGCTGCGACAGCCGCAGCCATCCGCCTCGCCAAGCAGCCGGAGTTTGCTGGCAAGACAATTGTTGTGATTTTGCCCGATTCCGGCGAGCGTTACATCTCCACGGTGCTGTTCGAGGGGATTGGATAAGAGGTGTCGGGTTCCGGGTGTCAGGTGTCAGCAAGCAGTGGAGGTATCATGTATCAGGATTCAGAGGGGATCCGGGTATCGGGTGATGGGATTCCACCGGTGCTTGGAACTTCGAACAGGTATCACTTGAGTATCTGGCTTTTACTGGCATCTGACACCCGGGAGGTTCCAAAATGAGCGCCGACGACATGAAATGCCTCGCGCAGGAATTTCGCGCGGACCTGGATGCGCAACTGGCCGGAGATGAGGGTAGCGAATTCAATCTGCCTACGCGTGAGGCGGTAGCGACTCTCTGCCGCCGATACCTGGAGATTCTCTTTCCCATCTACTACCTCTGCGGAGAACGCGAGGTGCCGGGCACGCTGGCTTGTCATCACTTGATCGAGATCCAAACGCTGCTCTCGAACCAGATCTGCCGCGCGGTGCGGTTCGAGTGCCGCCGCAGTGGTAAGCCCATTCCTTCGGACCTTGAGCATTATGCCGAGGAGACCCACAAGAGCTTGTTCACACAGTTGCCGGAACTCGCCCACCTCCTCTCGACAGATATCGACGCGGCCTACCACAACGACCCATCCGCGTCGAGCGTTGAGGAAATCCTGCTGGCTTACCCCTTCATCGAGCCCGTGACCGTGCAACGTCTTGCGCATCGCCTCTACCTTCTCGATGTACCCTTCATCCCCCGCATGATGACCGAAATTGCCCACAGCCATACGGGCATCGACGTCCACCCCGGAGCTTCCATTGGCGAATCTTTTTTCATCGATCACGGGACGGGCGTGGTCATCGGCGAGACCTCCATCATCGGAAACAAGGTGACGCTTTACCACGGCGTGACGCTGGGCGCATTCAATCCGCTGAGCAAGGATGAGGATGGCCAACTGCGCCGGGGGCAGGGAAATAAGCGACACCCGACCATCGAGGACCACGTCACCGTGTATCCCAACGCCACAATTTTGGGAGGCAATACTCATATTGGTCATCACAGCGTGATCGGCGGGAACGTATGGCTCACCCACTCCGTGGCCCCCTATAGCCGGGTGACCGTTAAAGATCCCGAGCTGTTCATTTTCAACGCTGGGGACCATGCATGGAGTCTTTACGATGGGATTTAGTGAATAGGCGCCAGGTGCCGCGCGCCAGGTCTGAGGGGTTGGGGTTTCACTGACACCTCGCACCTGAGACCTGACACTTACCTTCCATCTCAGCGACGCGGCGTTAAAGTCAGACGCCTTACGGCAAGCGCCGCCCCCGCCAGCGCCAGCATGAATGCGGCAGGGCCCATGCCTTTGGCATCGCCGACACGAAGATGCGATATAACGGCGGCCACAAAGTAAAGAATGAGGCCGATCGCCGCAGCGATTCCCAGGGGCGGCCACCAGATTCCAACCAGCAGGCCTATCGCGCCAGCGAACTCACAAGCTGCCAGAAGGGGAAGGTAGTTCAACGGAATGCCGACCGTTTCGTGGATCACCTGCGTCGCACTTCCTTTTCCGGGATTCCTCAGGTAGAATTTCACTTCTTACATTAAGGTGATCACGAGACTTGAATGAATTCCGCACGTCCGCGCACACCGCAGGTGGGCCGCCAACTCGAAGCAGAACCTTGGAGGTTGATATGGCATTGAAAGCAGGGGATCCTGCCCCGGACTTCAAACTCACCTGTGCAACTGGAGAGACGCAAGGGGAGTTTGAGCTTTCCGCTCACCGCGGCAAGAACGTCGTGCTGGCGTTCTATCCTCTCGATTTCACCCCGGTATGCCAAAGCGAGTTGGGGGCATTCCAGGCGGACCTGGCCAAGTTTAAGAATGCGGACACCGAGGTCGTGGGCATCTGCACGGACTCGGTCTTCGCCCATATCGCGTTCCAGAAGCACTTGGGCGGCCTGAGTTTCCCTCTGGCTACTGACCGCTGGCCTTACGCGGAGGTGGGAACAGCTTACGGGGTTTTCCCTCCCACCAAACACCCCATCCCCTTCATCAACGATCGGGCCGTCTTCATTGTCGATAGGGACGGGAAGATCGCCTGGTCGAAAATCTACGAACTGCGGGAACAACCGGACAATGGAGAGATTCTGGCGGAGCTTAAAAAGCTCGCGTGACATAGAAACGCGGGGAAGGTTCTCAATCGTTCGTACTCAGTAGGGGCATCATGGACCTGAAGGACTTCTTTCTCATACAGAAAGAAAGTGAGCACCGGGGAACAATCTCGGTCTACGGGAAGATTCCGCGCGATCGCTTGGATTGGCGTCCGGCGGAGGGCATGCTTTCCTTGGGTCAGTTGGCGCGGCATGTATGGCGGTCGGAAGAGGGTGTTCGCCGAATTGCTCTTGATGGTGATTGGAGCTATTTCCAAACGCGGATTCCGCTGGGCCTATTCGCGGTTTTGGGGGAAGTGAAATCTCTGGATGAAGAATTGGACGAAATCCGCCGCGTCCACCTGGATACGGTGCGCGCCGTGGAAGCGCTTCCACATGATCGGTGGGATGAGATTCGAGAGAACGCTGAGTTCCAGACACGGCGGCCCATCGGCGTCATGCTTTTCCGCATCATCGATCACCATATCCACCACCGCGCACAAGCTGGTACTTATCTTCACATCCTCACCGGGGAACGCGCCAGCCCCTACGCCGTCTGATCCATTCTCTTACCTCTGGAACCTGCGCTCGTGTGCCGGTATGATGTCACCGAACCAAGCGGGGGAGGTGACAACCCATGCGCCACGTTATGCTGGGATTGCTGCTCCTGGCGATTGCCATCCCGACGGCTTTCGCGGATCGAGAAGCGGCGAAGGCCAGCTTTCAGCAAGGCAACGCGTTGTTCGAGCAGAATCGGTTTGCCGACGCCTCGGCTGCATACGGTCAGGCCATTGCGCAAGACGCACAATACTTTGAGGCCTATTACGACCGCGCTCTGGCAGATGAGATGGTTGACCGGAGGAAGGCCATCGAGGATTGGCGGCAGTTCGCTGACCTCGCCGCCAACGCCTCGGAGTTCAAGTTTCAGGTGGCTCAGGCCAATGCCAGAATCCAGATCCTGACCATGCTGCCGGCCTACCCAGACGGCTTACAGCCCTCGCGCTACGTTGCGTCCGCTTCGGACTACTACGCGGAGATCTCGGAAAGCTCGGAATCCCGCAAATGGAACTCGTTTCCCATCAGGGTCTCGATTGGAAGTGTTCCTGTTGCCAATTGGGCGCAAGGAACCCGAGAGGCTTTCGGCATATGGAAACAGCTATTCCCTTTGGAACTGGCCGCGGAAGCCGAGGAAGCGGATATCCGCTTCAACTGGGAAGCGGACACGGACATCGAGAACGCTGCGGGCGAAGAAAAGGACTGGGTGCAGTTTCGCCGCGTTGGAGACGAGCTGACCGGGCGACGCGTGGCCTTTATCTCCGTCGATCTGTCTCGGCGATGGTCCAAGGATGAGATGCGTGCCATCGTGCTGCACGAAATGGGGCACGCCCTGGGAATCCAAGGCCATAGCGATTCAAAGGGAGACATCATGTATTGGCAGGTGCAGGAGAAGAACCGCCGCGTCTACGTCCCGGGCATTCCATACCCATTTGATTGGAAATCTCTCGTCAGCAAACCCAGTCAGCGGGATCTGAATACCTTGATTCGCCTCTATAACACCCCTGGCGCCGTTGTTCTTCTGAAGTGATTGGGAGACCGCCGTTCCGCTGAATGGATGTATTCTCCTACGCGCAGCATTCCGGCAAAAGGTATAGTAAAGGGCAAGGCGACAAAGGACGCAGTCAACCTGCGCAAACTGATTAGAACGGAGGCAGAGGATCATCGAGCTATGAGAGTTGCGATCACGGGTGCGGCAGGATTGTTCGGACATGGGTTGGTCGAAGCGTTCTCCTCGCGTCATGAGGTCTTCCCCTTGACGCGCGCGGAGGCAGACATTACCGATGCAGAGAACGTCCGCGCGGCTTTGGAACGAATTCGGCCGGACTTGGTCGTGCATTCCGCCGCCATTCCCGACATCGACCTCTGCGCGGCCGATCCCGCCAAGGCCGTGCGAGTGAATTACCAAGGCACGTGCAACGTCGTCGAGGCTGCGCGTTCATTGGGCGCGGGCCTCGCCCACATATCCACGGATGCGGTGTTCGATGGACGAAAGACGACCCCCTATGTGGAGACGGATCCCACCGGCCCCATCACGGTGTACGGTCAAACTAAGTTGCAAGCCGAGCAGGCAGTGGAAACTCTCAGTCGTCACTGGACCTTTCGGGTGTCGGTGCTGTTCGGACCGGGGAAGATCAACTTTGTGGATAAGGGCTTGCGGAAGATCGCGGCGGGCGAGGAGTATAAGGTCGCAAGCGATCAGTTGGGTTGCGCCACCCACACCGTGGATGCCGGCATGAAGATCATGGAGGTCGTGGAATCCGGCCCGTGCGGCCTCTACCACCTGGCCAATCAGGGCGAGTGTACACGATTCGAGTTGGCACGCATGGCTGCGGAGCTTGCAGGGCTTGACCCGGCAAAGGTCATTGGTGTGCCCGACGCTCAGATGCAGCGGCGAGCTCCTCGATTGAAGTACTCGGTGATGGCCATGGAAGCCTTGCGGCGTGGGGGCTTTGCGCTTCCCCGGCCGTGGCAGGAAGCTTTGGCTGACTATGTCAGTTCATTGAGCAGATGAGTCCGCGGGCGATGGCGTGAAGCTGAGCACGGCGCGCATGCGGCTCCAGAGGTCCGATGTCACACGGCTGCGCGAAACGTACGGCACGGAGAACTTCTCAAGCATCTCGAGGGTGTTAGGGTCAGAGACTTCTCCGGTAATTACCAGGACGCGCCCCAGCAAACTTGGCCGAAGTTGAGTAATGGCGGAAACCATTTGGTCAGGAGGCATATGGGAGGAGCGAAGGTCGAGCAGGACGGCGTCAAAGCGATCCTGTTGAATCATCGCCAGCGCGTGTTGAGAGTCGCTTGCCACATCGCCGTCACACCCGAGCCCTGCCAGAAGGACATAGATGACATTCCTGATGGAGGGTTCATCTTCGATGACCAAAACCTTTCGACGACGAGCAACAGAGGCCACGGCAATCGCTCCCGATACAACGGGCTCAGTGGAGTCTTCTGATGATTCACGACTCAAATTTGCCGACGTAGTCGGCAACTGTAAGCTATTATGAAAGATATTTAGCTCCAAGTCAAGTCAATTGATGGAGCCGTCCTGTGCAACTTTGAGACGTAGCGCCCCCCTTCCTGCCGGCACAAGAGCCGCCCAGTTGGCCGTTCTGCAAAATCCGACAATTCGAGGAAAGCAGGCAATGGCGCGCGGCCTATGGCAGCGTTGGCGCCTCTTCCTCGCCGCTGGAGAAATCCCCATCGTGCCCGGGAAGTATGCGTCCCGTGATGCTCAGGATGCGCGCCCGGTCACGCTGAAACTGCGCCCGATTATGCGGGATCATGGTGAACACGTTCTCATCGTGCTCGCGCGTCAGGACGGCGTCCCCGGCGATGACCGTAGGGCGATCGCCGTTGTGTACGACCACAGAGACATGGCCGGGCACATGGCCGTTGGTCACCAGGAACTCCAAGTCGTCCGGGAGAGGCTTCGTCTCGGTCCACCGAAAGCGCGAGGGGTCGCCCAGCCGTTTGCGGTCCCACCAGCGCAGGGCGAATCGGCGCAGGGCGCCCATCATCTCCGACGTTCGTTCGTAGTCAGGTGATTCCGGGTAATACTTCAAGCTCAGCTTCTCCCAATTCGGCACGTCGAGCAGATCGGCGTAAGCCTCGCAGCACCAATCGTAGGATTGCTGCGACCCATAGATGTCGCTTTGGGGAAAGAGGCAGTTGTTCATAACATGGTCGACATGAAAATGTGTATTGACAACCATTCGTATATCGCTTGGTTTGAGGCCTCGCCGTTCGAGCGCTTCGAGAAGCCGGTGGGCCTCATGCGGCATGCCGGTATCGACGATAATATGTTGGTGGCCGCGGGTGAGCAGCGTGCTTGTTGCGCCCCGCCAACTGCCGGGAAGCAACACCTCCGTTTTCCACGAGGAATGCTTCACGGCGGGGTCGGGAGGTTGCAATTCCGGTGCGTCAGCTTTTCCCATCGTTTTGATTGCGGAGTGGGACTCCGATCTCGCCCGGCTCCCTGCTTGATGTGCTGGGTTCGGGACTCGCCGGTGAGTCTGCATGCTTGTCCAAGAAAGGCCAATCGCTTCCACCGAACACACATTGAGGTTATGGTGGAGAAGCTGACCATGCTCCTGGCGGGAGTATCCTACCGCGTCCGTGAGCGACGACAAGGCTCCACGGCGTATTCTATCAGCGAAATCAAGTTCTGCGCGAGGAATGTCGTGGCTACAGGGCCTACGACCTAAGTCGGAGGTGGGCAATTTGCCCCCTTGGCTGGGTTTTTCAATCCAGCTTGCGGGTTCCGAATCGCTTTTCCTCGGCCCGCAAGCGACAAAATGTTCGCGCCATTTGGCGCGAGAATTGCACATCTTATCTGCCCTCGCGTTGAATCTGCGGGCGCAAGTCGATCCGCCGGGCGCTCGCTTTTGTCGCGGCGCTTGAAGGATCAAGCACTCATTAAAGGAGAAATCATTCATGGCTTTTGTGATCACTGATAGTTGCACCAAAGATGAAAAATGTATCGAGGTTTGCCCGGTTGATTGCATTCATCCTCGCCACGATGAAGCCAAATTCGCCGAGGTCCCCCAACTGTTCATCGACGCCGTCAACTGCATTGACTGTGGCGCCTGCGTCCCGGTATGCGAGGCATCGGCGATCTTCCCGGAGGCCGAGCTGCCCGAGGATCTCACGGACCTTACGGCAAAGAACGCAGAGTACTACCAGTAGTTGGGTCCGCTGCCACGGTTTCCTGATTGACGCGCCAGCGTGCCCTTCAGGCAAAGCGCTGCGCCACCCATTGCGAATTCGCCTTGCTGGCGCGTCTGCCCTTTCTTGTTTCCTTCTCATGTTCACATCCTGAAGTCTCTCTTCAGTTGTCTGGAAGTGATTTTTCCGTTAGATTAATTCTCCTTTAGATATGTCGAAGTTGACGGCGCTTAGAGCGTGCGGCTGAGCTAAGATTGCTCGCTGGGGAATCTTCTGATGAAAATTACAAACGTCGAGCCCTTGGTCCTGGGAACGAGCTGGCGCAATCTGATCTTTTTGAAAGTGTCGACGGACGAAGGTCTGGTGGGTTATGGCGAGTGCACCACCCAGAATCGCGAAGAAGGAGTGCTGGGATATTTGCCCGGTGCGGTACGGCGGCACGTGTTGGGCTCCGATCCTTTTAACATCGAGGATCTTTGGCTGCGCATGTACCGCAACGACTTTTGGCGCGGCGGAGTGATTGCCACCTCGGTGATGAGCGGAATTGATGTGGCCTGTTGGGATATCATCGGCAAGGCGGTTGGCCAACCTGTGTGGAGGCTGTTGGGTGGGCAATGCCATGAAAGAATCAAGGCCTATGCGAATGCCTGGTATACGGTCGAGCGTACGCCCCAGGAATTTGCCAAGCGCGTGAAAGTGGTTCTGGAGAAGGGTTACAAGGCGCTTAAGGTCGATCCCTTTGGCCCCGGCGCCATGGAGCTTTCCCGCGCGGAAAAGATTCGCTCTGTCGGACTCGTGGCGGCGATCCGCGATGCCGTGGGACCAGATGTCGAAATCTTCGTGGAAATGCACGGCCGGTTTAGCGCCGCCACAGCGATTGATATCGCGCGTATGCTCGAACCCTATCAGCCGGGTTGGATCGAGGAGCCTTGCCCGCCTGAGGATATCCCTTCGCTCCAAAAGGTCGCCGCCCAAGTGCGGATTCCGGTCGCGACGGGTGAGCGTTACTTCACCCACCACGGGTTTCGCGAGGTTCTGGAATCCGGCGCCGCCGACATCTTGCAGCCTGACGTCATCCACGCCGGCGGAATTCTGGACATGAAGAAGATCGCTGCCATGGCCGATGCACGCAACTTGATGGTGGCGCCGCACAATTCCAACGGCCCGGTCTGCACGGCGGCGAGCGTGCATTTTGGTTTCTGCACCACCAATATCAAGGTGCAGGAGTGCTTCGACGACTTTTCCGAGTCCTGGGTAATCGAGGCGGTGCCCGGAACCCCACGGCCCCACGACGGCTACTTTCATCTTCCTCAAGGCCCCGGCTTGGGCATTTCCTTGAACGAAGACCTGATCAAGGAGCACCCCTTCAAAGAGGGGTTCTTCAACATGTTTGAGGCTAACTGGCATTTGCGTCAATTCCGGCCATGATCGAGTCGTAGACGGTCGGTTGGTCCCCCCTGACACCTAGCACCTGACACCTGA
>CAZCVY010000267.1:0-9317 GCA_964501985.1 uncultured Acidobacteriota bacterium
GAATACTCCTGCGTTCGTGATAGGACGCCGCCTGAATGTACTCGCGGCCAATGTGCTGGCCTCGGCTCTCTCCCCCGCCTTGTCTCCCGGCGTGAACCTGGTGCGGGCCACTTTCCTGGATTGTGACGTGCGCAGATTGGTGGGCGACGCATGGGATGATGTCGCCCAAACGATGGTCGCACGCCTACGCTCGCAGGTCGGCCTCAGCGACGACGATCCGCGTCTTGCCGAGTTGGTTGCGGAGTTGTCGCGGGGAAGCGATCGGTTTCAGCAGTTATGGGCGCGCCACGACATCCAGGTTGTAGCGAGTCCCCCCCGCACCTTCCATCATCCGCTCGTCGGTCCCCTTGAGTTACTACACGAGCTATTGGCCATTGCCGGCACGGAAGGGCAGATCATAAGCGTCTACCATGCCGTCCCTGGCAGCCCCGCTGAGCGTGCTCTAAGGCGTTTGGCCGCCATAGCCACAATCGACCCTAAACAGGGCGCCCCAAAAGGGCCGCGCACGCGTCCGCAGTCGAAAACGATCAACTTGCGGCGTCGATAGCCCAGCAAGACTATTCCTGCCAATCCTTAGGAACGCCAGGACTCTGGCTACTTTCCCCCAACCGCTGTAGTTTCTATCTTCGGATCGCAAGGACGACGAGCAATAGGGACAAAGTCGAGGCCAGCCTTGTCGCGGTTATTAATCAACCTGTCTTTCGGAGAGTCGTTATGGGAGGCACAAATTCGGAAATCGGGCAGACGAGCGCAGGAAGATTAGAAGGCAAGGTGGCGGTCATCACTGGAGCCAACGGCGGCATCGGACTGGCGATCGCCAAGCGCTTTGCCGGGGAAGGAGCTCGCGTCTTCATGACGGGACGACGCCAGCCGGAACTAGGTGCAGCCGTCCAAGCAGTGCTTCATGGCGCCCAGGGCGTGCAGGGCGATGTCTCGAACCCTGCCGACTTGGATCGCCTCTTTGAGATTGTGCGGCGGGAGGCCGGCACGATCGACGTGTTGGTTGCTAACGCGGGCGGCGGTGAACTCAAGCCCCTGGAGGCGGTGACCGAGGAGCATTACTACCGGACATTCGACACAAACGTGAAAGGGACGTTGTTCACGGTGCAAAAGGCGTTGCCGCTGCTGAAGGATGGCGGGTCGGTCATCTTGACAGGTTCGACGTCGGCCAGCACTGGCCTGCCCAATGCAAGCCTTTATGCTGCCAGCAAGGCGGCGATCCGTAATTTTGCCCGGTGCTGGGTTCTGGAACTCGCGCCGAGGGGCATCCGCATCACTGTTCTTACCCCGGGAGCGACCTCGACGCCAGGCTGGCATGGGGCGGCGTCATCAGAAGCGCAGCACAAGGCGATGCAGGACTATGTGGTAGCGACCACGCCACTCGGTCGCCTGGCTGACCCCGGAGAAACTGCGAATGCCGCCTTATTCCTTGCCTCTGATGAAAGCAGCTTCGTCACCGGCAGCGAGCTGTTCGTTGATGGCGGATCGGCACAAACATGAAATCAGTCGATGGCTCGGCGTAACACAATGATCAACCTGTCATTCGGAGAAGGCCCGGCCGCAAAAATATCTTGGCAATGATCTGGCTCGGAATAGAAATGAAGGAGGCGGAGCATCATGCGCTACATCAAACTTGGCAAAACCGGCCTCGACGTCTCACCCATTGCACTCGGTTGCATGACCTACGGAGAGCCAGGCCGCGGCCATCCCGTATGGTCGCTCGGTGAGGAGGAGAGCCGTCCCCTCATCAAGCAAGCAGTTGAGGCTGGGATCAACTTCTTCGACACGGCGAATATGTACTCGCAGGGTTCGAGCGAGGAGATCGTCGGCCGGGCGCTCAAGGATTTCGCCCACCGCGATGAGGTCGTGGTTGCAACAAAGATTCGCCACCCCATGCACGCAGGACCGAACGCCGCGGGTCTGTCGCGAAAGGCCATCTTTACCGAAATCGACTACAGCCTGCGCCGCCTGGGGATGGACTATGTGGATCTTTATCAGATCCATCGCCTGGACAAGTTGACACCCATCGAGGAGACACTGGAGGCGCTGCACGACGTCGTGAATGCCGGCAAGGCCCGCTACATCGGCGCCTCATCCATGCACGCCTGGGAATTCGGCAAGGTGCTTCACCTTCAACGACACAACGGATGGACTCGCTTCGTCTCGATGCAGGATCACTATAACTTGCTCGCGCGCGAGGAAGAGCGCGAGATGCTGCCGCTTTGCGCCGACGAAGGAATCGGCACAATTGTGTGGAGCCCGCTCGCGCGCGGCCGACTGGCTCGGGAGAGTGAAGCGGCAACCGGCCGATCGGAGCGCGATCCCTTTGCCGCCATGCTTTATACCGAGCAATCGAGTGACCGCGCCATCATCGACGCTGTCGCTGCAATCGCCAAGGCCCGAGGCGTCAGCCGGTCCCAGATTGCGCTGGCATGGTTACGCCGCAATCCAGTCGTGGTCGCCCCGCTGGTGGGCGCAACGAAGCCGTCGCATCTAGATGACGCAGTTGCCTCGCTGGAGATCAAACTGACCGACGATGAAGTGTCCGCGCTCGAGGCGCCGTATACCCCGCGCCACGATTTCCAAGGCATCTCGGACGACGCTGAACTGGCCCGAATTTCTGCCAAACTGGGCATCAAGCCGGCTCGCGGGTGACCACCGTCCGCTCCTAAAGTCATCATGAAGATTCTTCTCTTCGGCGCAACGGGCTTGGTCGGCGATGGTGTCCTGCGCTGGCTTATCGACTCCCCACTCGTGGACCGCGTGGTCGCCGTGTCTCGCAAGCCGCTCTAGGTGCAGCACGCCAAGCTGGATGTCGCAATCGAGGGGGACATGTTCCACCTCCAGCGTGCGGACGCGCTTCGGGCCTTCGGCGAGCGCAAGGGGCAGGCGCGGGTCACGCCGAAATGTCGCGCCCTTGCCGTCAAGTTTTCCGACGAATACCTGTGGTTTTGGATTGGGAAGCACAACGTCAATGACACCCTCACCAAGTAACCTGAAACGGGGCTGGCGCAGACTGCTTTCTGTTGCAGTCTGCGATCCCGAAGGGGCGTGTACTTTGAGATTATCCAGATTGAGCTACCGGAAACGTAGACACTGAACCGCGGGTCTGCGCCAGCCCCCGTTTACGGTAGCTACTCGCTAGGATAATGCTTCAACGTGATGTCAACATATTCGTCCGTGCAATTCTTCAAATCGTCCGTGGCTCGCTTGAGGTCCTCTGCCAGCCGTCGGCGACGCGGGTTGTCCGGCGGCTCGGAAGAGGGTCTTTCCAAGTAAGCTCGGAGAGCAGATTCCGCCTTGCTCACCTGCTCTCTTGCCTCCGGCATCCGTCTCGCCCAATAATAGACAAGCAGATCTCTCCTGACGCTTGCGCTTTGGGCCTTCGAGTCGCTTATTCCTTGCATCCAGGCGCGTTGCCATTGCTCGGCGGTGAGCTTATCGATGGGGTTGACGTACGGTTCCTTTGCTGCCTCCGAGCTCTTCGTCTCGCCCGGACCCTTCGATCCGTCCATTTCATCTGTCATTTCGATTTCCCCCTGGCGTTAGGTCAATAAAGCTAAACCATACCGAACTCGCTGGAAAAGCGCAAAATCGGGGGTCTGCAGTACGACTGCTCGGCGCGAAGCGCTTTGGAGTGCGGCCGCGAAGCTGCCGCTTTTCCCCTTCACGCTTTGCCCATTGGACCGAGGGACGAAAGCGGCAGCTTCGCGGCCGCACTCCAAAGCGGGCTTCGCCCGCAGGGGGCGGGGCAACGGCCTCGGGCCTCAAGAACCGGTCCTCGCTACGCCTGCTTTCCATCGCGCCGGCGTGAGTGGTATCCGTGGCTGATATGCATGAACGCTGCGCGGCGACTTGACGAGATTCACGGACGGTGCCATGTTGGCCGCTGGAGGTGCGACGATGCGCGAGCCTGCCTTCACCCAGACGATGCAGATCGGGATCGTGGTGCGCGACCTGGACGCGGCGGTGCGGAAATATGTCGACGACTACGGGATCGGTCCGTGGGCGAGGTACGAATTTAACGCCGGCAACGCGAAGGATTTCCGCGAATACGGCCAGGCGGTTAGGCGCTCCTGGCGCCTGGCCGTTGCCATGGTCGGCCAGGTGCAGTGGGAACTGATTGAGCCGCTCGACGACGAGAGCATCTACGCGCGTTTTCTCGCCGAGAAAGGCGGGGGTGTGCACCACATCGCCGTCGCGCCCGAGAGCTACGACGAGCTGGTGGCAAGGGAAGCTAAACGAGGGAATGATTTGGTCCTCAGCGGCGAGTTCGAGGGCGTCAAGGTCGCCTACCTCGACACGCACCGCGATCTGGGAGTGATCCTCGAGATCTTCAGCGGCATGCCAAAACAGAAGCCGAATGCGACTTAGAAATTTAAAGTTGCTGGGAGGCCGTCGAAGCGCATATACCACCACTTGGCGACCGCGCGGACTAAAATCGGTTAGAATGCACGATATGGGCGAGTCGAAAGAAACCTCCGAATCCCTATCGCGAAGAGAAGCGCTCAAGCGAATCTCCGGCGCTTCGATGAGCGCGCCTCTCTTGAAATGGGCGAAGCTACCCACCTTGCCCGCGCGGCTGGGACAGCAGGGTCCGCCCGCTACTCCGGCTTCCCGCCTCCTGGCGCTCTCTCCCGAGGATGACCTGTTCCTGGAAGAATTGGAGCGCGCTACCGTCGCCTACTTCTGGGAGCAAGCGAATCCGCAGACGGGTCTGGTGAAGGACCGGTGCAACGTCCGCGCGGCCGACAACACGGTGGTCGCGAGTATTGCGGCGACCGGCTTCGGACTGACGGCGCTCTGCATCGGGGACAAACGCAAATACATTCACTTTTTCGAGGCGCGAAGGCGGGCCTTGAGCACCTTGATGTTCCTATGGCAGAAAATGCCTCAGCATCGGGGATTCTTCTATCACTTTGCCGACGTCAAAACCGGCGAAAGACTGTGGGATTCAGAAATCTCTTCGGTGGATACCGCCATCCTGCTCTGCGGCGTTCTCTCCTGCGCCCAACACTTTGACGATACCGGAATCCGCGACCTTGCGCGCGCCATCTTTAACCGAGTCGATTGGACTTGGCTCTCGATGGATACCCGCTTGCTCCCGCACGGGTGGCTGCCGGAGAACGGCTTCCTGCCCTATCGCTGGGACTATTACAGCGAATTGATGATGATGTATTTGCTGGGCCTTGGTTCAACCTCGCATCCTTTGCCGCAGGACGCCTGGGATGCCTGGAAGCGCACGACCTTCGATTATGAGGGCCTCCGGTACATCGGGTCGTTTGCGCCCTTGTTTGTGCATCAATACTCCCAGGCGTGGTTTGATTTCCGCGGTAAGCGCGACCGGTATGCGGATTATTTTCAGAATTCGGTGACCGCCACGGAAGTCCATCGCCGTTTCTGTTTAGAACTGGGCAAGCAATTTCCCGATTACAGCGACGACCTTTGGGGCATCACGGCGTCGGACTCACTGTATGGCTATGTGGCCTGGGGCGGGCCTCCGGAAATGGGGCCGATCGACGGGAGCGTTGTGCCCAGCGCCGCAGGAGGCTCGCTGCCTTTCCTTACCGATGCAACCATGCGAGTGCTGCGAAACATCCGCGCGCGCTATGGCGACGGCGCCTTCAGCAAGTATGGATTCGTCAATGCCTTCAACCCGCTTAAAGGCTGGTATGACAACGACGTGGTCGGGATCGACACGGGAATCACCCTGCTGATGGCGGAGAACGTGCGCACTGGGTTTGTTTGGGAAACCTTCATGAAGAGCCCGGAAGCCCGGCGCGGCATGGAACGCGCCGGATTTAAACCCTACAGCCCAACTGTAGCGTAGCGGCGAGTTCACCTCGCCATGGTGCGGCGCATCACCGCCCCTACCGCGAACCGCCTCCCAAAATCTCAATCAACGCCAGGCTCTGAGCCGCAAGATTCAGGTCGATCGTGACGGGATTGGCCGCCGAGAGAGGACGGATCTCCGGCGCACCGAGTTCCGCCGCCTTGCGCAAACTCTCCTGCTGTTCGCGGGTGGGGAAGTCCGGCTTGCCCATCGCCTCCCACGCAGCAAGGGCCGAGCCGTGCTGGCGATCGACCACTTGGACGCTCGCCCCACCTGCCCCTGTCAATCCGTTGATGGAAAGTATAACGTGCTTCGCAGCGCCGCCATTCCCAGGTGGCGCATAGTTCCACACGGCGATGGCGAGAGAACCGCCCGGGCGGCGGGTCGCGAGCGCCGAGTCTGAATCGACGCGGATGCGCTGGGGACCGAGTTCATGCAGCAACTTGAAGTCGTTGTAAGCCGCCTTGGGAATGCTTCCGGCGGCCATCAATCCGTAACCTCCGTAAAAAGGCCGCTTGACCACCCCTTGCTCCTCGAACACATCGGAGAATGACCAGTAAGCCATGATGTCGGTCAATCCATCACACTGGCGGATGGTGTTGGCGAGCCACGGGCCCATGAAGGCGGAATCCGTCACATCAACTTCGTTCGCATAGCTGGCGTTGTACTCGCTGAAGATGAGGGGCAAATCGGGTTTGGCGGAGGCCTTCACCTGCTCGTGGACTTTCTTGACCGCGCGGTAGACCATCTGGTCGCGGGAAATCTGCTCGTTGGTGCCGAAGACGTCCTTGGCGGTATCGTTGGCGTAAACGTGGGTTGAGGCAAAATCGACCGGCACATTGCCCTCGACGCAGTGCCGGATGAACCGGTCCACCCATGCCGCTTGCGCGGTCGCCGGCCCCCCTACCCGCAAACGCGGGCTGACGGCCTTGATCGCGCGAGCCGAGACGTCATACAGGTGGTAGTAAGTTGACTCCTTCGGATCTCCAGCCCAGAAGTCAATATTGGGCTCGTTCCAAACTTCAAAATACCACTCGGAGACCTCGTCTATGCCATACCGATCGACCAGATGCTGGGCAAAGTGCCGGACCATGTCGCCCCAGTGGTCCCAGTCCTTGGGAGGGGAATTGAAGGGCTTGTACCAGAAGGCTTGGCGAACCGGCGAGGACGCCAGCTTTTCCGGCATGAAGCTCAACTCGACGAAGGGACGTACGCCATTCGCTAGAAGCCCATCGTAAATCTGGTCCACGTAGGAGTAGTTGTAGACGGGACTGCCGTGGTCGTCTTCGTTGTAGAGCCCGACCTCGTCATGGAAGATGGCGTGAAAGCGGATGTACTCAAACCCCGTGGCTTCTTTCACCGCGCGCAGGTCATGGCGGTAACTGTCACGCAAGGAGAGAATGGCGCGCCCAGAGCCGAACATCTGCTCCCAAGAGTGGGGGAAAGGTTGCGAGGGCGCCTGCGCGTCGATGGTGATGGTCTCGGCCTGCGGCGGAGGGTTGACCTGACCTAAAAGCTCTGGCGTGACCAAAGCGCACATCAACATCGTGCACGCCACTAACCCCAAGAATTGCCGATTGTCGTTTGTCGATTGACGATTGAAAGAGCAAACCTGATTTGAGCGCAGACTGTTGATCATAGGAGGACCAAAGTATTGCCGATTGCCGATTGACGACTGGAACTAGGAAACGTGGCTTGGCCGACGGCAATTGGCCGTCTTCGGTCGAGCCATCGCCTTCCATTGCCGATCATTAAGTGCTATCATCAATCGGCAATCGAAAATCGTCAATCGGCAATTTACGCGGAACCCAAGGCCGCCAGAATCCCTCGCCCCGCGCGGCATCCTGGAAATTTCGTCTGCATCGGGTATCTATTACATCGTCGGTATTGCCTTTCACGAATTATAGGTTCGGGGAAGATACTGGGGATTCAATGACTTGCGGAAATTTTGGTACTGGAACGCGACTTGCTTCACCTTTGCTGTTGCGATTCATCACCTGGGTGCCACGAAGCCGGTTGGCCGTAGGTCTGGCGCCCTGTTCTTGGAGGTCGGGCAATGAGTGATGGGCATGTGGTTGACTTGAAGCTTCACAATCTCAGTCGGTCGGAAGCCGCGCACGATTGGGAAATCGACCGGCCCGATATCGATGAGGTTCCTGCTTACTACAAGCGAAGGTCGGCGGGGGTTTGGGCATGCTTGGCCACCCTCACCGTTGCCCTCGCGGCGGTTGTGGTGTATGGCTACGCGGTCTTAAGCCAGGAAGGCATTCAAGTCGAGCAGGTTCCCGGGATCGCGAAATCGCTCCCCGCCATCGCCCAACATCTGGGAAACGTTGAGCGGCGCCTTGCCGACGCGCGAGCGGACCAGCAAAAGCTCGCTTCGCAGGTGCGCAACATTGACGCGGAATCCCAGTTGGCCCTCGGCCAGACGCGGCAGCAAACAGGTCAAATGGTTGCCAGCATGAAGGCGTCCTTGCTCAAAGGCTTAAACCAGCAAACCTCGACGTTGCAAGCGCAACTAACCCAGTTGGCGAGTGCGCGGAGCGCCGACCAGGTTCACTTGGCGCAGCTTGAGGAGCAGCTCTTGCAAGCTCGGAATGACCTTGAAGCCGCGCGGACTGATTTCTCGAGCAAGGTCGCGAGGCTGAGCGAGCAGCAGATCGTGGAGCATCGCGAACTCACTTCCCTCAGTGACTCGCTCCCCACCCGTCAGGTGGACTTCGAAGCGCAAAAAAGCCATGAGTATGAAGTGGCCCCCGGCGTTTCCTTCCAGCTCACCAAAACCGACGTCCGGCATCAACGCTTCGATGGAACCATTGCCGCGCCCGATCACCAGAAGGTTTCCGTTCAGAGCCAGGGTATCCGCACGCCGGTGGTGTTTTTTCCAACCGAGCAGGGCAAGGCCTATATGATGATCGTGACGAGCGTCACTCAAAAGGGAGTGAGCGGCTACGTTTTGATCCCTGCGAAGGACGGCACTACAGAGAAGAATTTCATCTCTGCCACGGACGGCCCGGGCACGCCAGCCTCAGTCCCCGTGAGCCACGGGAGCAGCTTGGCGGAACCGTAATCTAGCGACACATCGTCGCCTCGGGCCTCGGGCATGTTGCCCCCTGTTTGCGCCTTTTGGGATTTTCTTGCAAGCGGCTTATTTTCAGTATGTTGTCAGCTTTGGCATATAGAAAAGCGAGCTTTCACGGCCTTTGTTATGAATAAGTTATCAGCTTTGGGCTGCTTTGAAGCAAGCGGACATTAAGTCGCATTGACGTTGGTACGAATTGTCGGTCCCTCTCATCCTTCACCCGCAGGCTTGCCACTTTCAACCCAGAGATTGCGTATCTCAGTTTTCTATGAGGTACCCTGAGCCCGCGAAGCGGGCGCTGTCCTATTAGCCCACGGCGCCAGCCGTATAAGCGTTAACCTAAGACTGTGCCAGCCGCGTAGCGGCGCAAGATCGTAGCCCACGGCGTAAGCCGTGGGTCAA
>CAZCVY010000268.1:0-9291 GCA_964501985.1 uncultured Acidobacteriota bacterium
AGAAACTCGCTGCCAATCGGCGCAACGGGGGTCAATCCCAAGGCGCAGTTACGGATGAAGGGAAGGCCAGAATCGGCGCCGCGCAGTTCCGTCACGGCCGTTATTCGAAGGGGGAAGAAACCGCCTGATGCGGCTTGGGCGAGGACCCGGCCGAATTCGAGGAGCTGCTCGCAGGCCCTTCGCCCTACGAACTCGCCGCGGAAGTTGCTTCGCCTCCCGGCGAGACCTTGCAGATGCGCAGGGTGCAAGATGCCAACATGCGGGAAGTGCGGCGGCTCACCAATTTGCTGCTGAAAATCCAGCGCCGAAAGAGTCCGGAAGCACCGGATTCCAGCGCTCAGGCTGCGGTATCCTACGATGTATCAGAAAACAAAAGCACTTAGCAGTAGGGAGAGCGAAATCCTAAAAAATGTATATGTATGATATAAAAAGACTTAATGTCAAGCTAAAGCGCGGGAGTGGTGAAAAAAGGGGAATTAAAAATGAGGGCTACTCCTACGATGTTATTGAAAAAACACGGAGAAAGAATGTCAGTGTTGGCTACTCCTACGATGTTCATGAAAACAAGCAACTTATTTCTGTACACCTACGATATCTATGAAAGTAAAGGTAGTGGTGCGCCGCGGTCAGCCGTAGAAGCAGAGAATGAGAGATAAGAGAGAACAGCACCCTTTGTCTCGCGAGAGCAAACCCGAATTGCCGATCGTCCACGCGCCCGAAATGAACGCCGCGAGCGCCTCCGAGGGATCCGCGCCGGAGACCGGAGTCAGTCCCGCCGTGGCCCGTTTCGGGCAGGGCAACAAAAAAGAATTATTAAATATACGTTCGAAGCCGGAATGTGCATGAAAACAAAGGATCGCAAGACACAATGCCCGAATAGAAACAGACATTTAGGCCTTAGTTTCCGACATTTACGTCGAATCGAGCGCTATTTTGCAGAGAATTACTGCTTTTGGACGACAGTTTGTCAGAGCAATTCGTTTTTTCACGAGCCGCCGTCAATATGGGGGTTGGGGATCCTGAGCCCAGGTCGGGCCGCTCCCGCCTGGAGGCTCGGCCAGACGATGGAACGCGAGAGAAGGCAGTCAGTCCGCTCGCGCCACCTCGCGCTTCGAACTTTGGGACCCCTTGGACTATACTCAGCTTGCTTTTGAGGACAAATGCATGGGCTGGGTTGAAACCTTAATCGGGGGCGTAGTGACCCGGATGCCCAGGCTTCGAGTGAACGGATGGCTCACCAAGTACTTCATATTCTCGGCTCGGCACAACGCGAGGGCACGGGTATGGCCCGCATCGTCCGCGCGCTGGCGCAGGGCCTCGATCCCGATCGATACCGCTTGCACACCTGGTTTCTGAGCGAGGCGGGACCTCAGATCGGAATGCTCGAGGCGGCTGGCGTGCGGGCGAGTGCGCTCGATTGGTTGCGGGGAATGCGAGACCCAGTAGGAGCCTGGAGGTACTGGCGAAGGCTGCGTCATCAGCAGTTTGAAATCGTCCATCTCCACTCCGGAGGGAGGTCTGTCCAATGGCTCGCTAGGGAGGCTACCAATGCCAAGATTGTCAGGCATCTGCACGGCCGGATTTTGGAGCCGCAGGGCCTCACGCCGGTCCACTTCTCCGCGCGTGGCGCGGATGCAGTCGTCGCCGTTTCTCAGGCGGTGGCAAGCCGGGTGGCTGACGGTGTGGCGCGGGTGATTTATGCGGGTGTGACCATCGCCCCTGGCGACCCGTCCGCCCTGCGCCACCCCGGCGCGGCTGAGATGATCCTTGGAACCGCGGGGCGACTGGTAACGTTGAAAGGGATCGAGTACTTGCTTGCAGCGGCCGCCATGCTTCGACGTGAATTCCCAACCCTCCGGGTGGAGATCGCGGGCTCAGGACCGGAACGCAGGAAACTGGACGAAGCGGTTGCGCAGTCCGGACTCGGCGGAAGTGTTAAGTTTCTCGGGTGGATCGACGACCTCTCATCAGTTCTAGGTCGGTGGGATATCTTTGTGATGCCATCCTTGGAGGAGGGCTTTCCCATTGCCGCTTTGGACGCCATGGCCGCGGGCCTGCCCGTCGTTGCCTCTGCCGTAGGCGGGGTACCGGAGTTGATTGAGGATGGAAAGGCGGGCTGGCTGGTTCCGCCCCAGGATGCCGAAGCCTTGGCCGACCGGCTCCGCCCGCTCCTCTCGGACCCGGATCTGCGCCTGAGCATGGGATCAGCCGGATATGCGCGCGTGCGAGATCACTTTAGCGCCGCGCAGATGACGGAGCAGTTTGCGCGGCTTTACGATGAACTCTTGCATGAGACTCGGAAGTGAGCGGTCCCCCGAGGGTGAATTGAGGGGTGAAAGCTTTACCCTCGGGCGGGCTGACCAGCTCCATGATAATCATGCGCCGAAGCGAGACGGAACCGCTCCCCTCAGAGGAACAATGATGGAGAATCCGGGCGAACTACTGAATCAGACGAGCATCATCGTTTGTACTGTCGACCGCCTGAATGACCTTGAGAAGTGTCTCGAATCGCTGCGGCCGTTCAAGGCGGCAGTTGCCGAAATCATTGTCGTCAACAATGGCCCCCATTTGTTGGCAGTGGCGGAGATTGCCCGGCGCTATGATGCCTCGGTCGTCAGTGAAGGCCAGCGTGGTGTGAGTCGGGCGCGCAACGCGGGAATTCGCGCGGCAAAGGGAAGCATCCTGGCATTTCTCGACGACGACTCGGTGGCTGATGCGGAATGGCTTCCGCTTCTGCTGCAGGCGTTTCGGGATCCCGAGGTGGTTGCGGTTGTGGGCAGCATTTTCGCCCAAACTCTTCGCGATCCCGCGAGCCAGGCGCTCGATTTTCTCCATCGCGCGCAGTTCCCTGAGTCGCAACTGACCCTCGGGGGAAGTACCGTGGACGGTTCTTTCCCCATGCGCGCGGCCTTAGTGGGCAACGCCAACATGGCGATTCGGCGGGAGGCTTTTGACCGCTTCGGTTATTTCGACCCGCGCTTCGGTCGCGGAACCCGAATCGGTTCCGGCGAAGAACCGGATCTCCTCATCAGATTCCTGCTCGGTGGGGCCAAGGTCGCTGTTGAGCCTGCGGCTCGGATCGTTCACCGGCACTCGGCCGAATGGGGAGCGGTTCGGCGCTGGGCATTCCAATCGGGATGCGCGCACTCCGCCATTCTCTCGAAATACTTTTTGCAGAAACCGTCGCTGCGCGCGCCCATTCTTCGCTACGCCTTGTCGCGACTGCGGCGGCGACCGGCGGCGGAAGCGTCAGCAGCGACGAAACTCAATATTCCACGAATCCCACTGCTGGCTGGCAGCGTATACGGTCCAGTGGCGTTCCTTCTTTCACCGAGGGATCAGCCGGGTTTACCTTTGCCGCAGACCGAGCGCAGGACTAAATCGAGAGCGGGCCCGTCGGCTTACTGAGGGTTGCATTGCGGGGGAATAGGTTAACGCTTTAGAGGCGACAGTTCGGGTTCGACCTTGCGGGGTGCGGCTTTGAGGTTGGGCCAAAAATTCCAGACGTCGACAACCTGTTTGTCAGCAGGGAAGGAAAGTGATTGGTATACCGAGTGGGGAGCGCCCAAGATGAAGATATCCGCGCGCGCCAAGGCCTGATCCAGCGGAACCAGAGTAGGGTCCTGCACATACGGGTCGGTGCACAGGACTTCGCGCGCCTCGACTTCCAGGAGCTTCCGCAGTTTGTAGGAGAGGCTGTCGCGGACGTCGTCGGAGTCGCCCTTGAAAGCCATGCCCAGGATCGCTACACATTTCGTCCCCAATCCCAGAGGCCGCAATTGCGCCACGAGATAGTTCGGAAGACCCTCGTTCACCAACATGGCGGCGTGTCCGAGGAAGAAATTGTTGCCTGTAAACGCCGCAAGCTGCAAGGTGTCCTTCAGCAAGCAGGGTCCGGCGGCGAAACCCGCCCGCGAAAAACTGGCCATGCGAGGGTAGTCGCGCGTGACCGCGTCATAGATGCGATAGAAGTCGAGTCCGTAGCTTTGGGCGAGGATATAAAACTGGTTGGAAATGGCAAAATTGAGGTATCGCCAACTGTTGGTGAACAGCTTGGCGAGTTCCGCCTCGGTGGGTTCCAGCTCGATAATCTCGGGAGAGAGCCGGGAGAACAGGCTGCTGGCGCGCGCCATCGCTTCCGGCTCAAATGCGCCAACAATTTGGGGCAGCCGCGTCAGCTCGTCGAGCGCCCTTCCTTCGGTGATTCGCTCCGGACAAAAGGCGACGTGAACGTTTCGGCCCAGAGCGCGGACGCGATCGTAAACGATCTTGGTGACCCCCGGATAGACGGTGCTGCGCAACACCAGCAACGCATCGTCGGGGAGGTGGTTCAGCAAATCGTCCACGCTCCGGCAGAGGTTGCGAAGAGTGGGATTCAAGTATTTGTCTACCGGCGTCCCCACCACGGCAATGGCCGCATCGGCGTGCTCCAGGCAACTGTCGTCCAGCGTCGCCTCCAAACCGTTCCCCACGACTTGCCGGAGCATTTCCGGCGCGCCCTGCTCGAGAAACGGCATTTCGCCCCGGTTCACCTTATCGACTTTGGCTTTATCGATATCCAGAAGACGAACGTTGACGCCGCGGGAGGCGAAGAGCAGGCCCAAGGGAAGCCCGACGTGTCCACACCCACCCACGATCACGACATGCTGAGGAGTCCACATGAATTCGCTTCTCTGTCGCCGGCCGCGACCATTCTTCGTAACTTGTACCACAAAGGTCTTAACCCGTCCACCCGCCGGGGCGGGCGGCGCGGGTTTGGGCCGCCATGTTGCCGGAGGGTGACGTAAGGCTCATAAGCGATTGGCGAAAATGTTGCGCGGTCGCATGGCCGGCTGCGGACGGAGCTTCAAGCGCGGAGGATTTGCGTGGCCCTGCGGGTGGTCGCCATCCGGCTCGACTCCGCATCGCGGTGACCCAAAGCGAAGCGGTCCAAACTCATCACGGGCACGACCCCGTTCGCACTCCCGAAATAGGGATGCCGTATTGGTCCGCGCCAGCGACGCGCGAGCCATCCTCCGCCAGCGTGACCCGATCTTTCGGCAGGTCTGACGACGTGAGCAAATACGTTCCATCGAAGGCGTTGACCGCTTGCCACGTTCCGTGCCACGACGCGTTGGCCGCCACCGCCGAATACGAGCCGGCGGAGTTGACGGTGACCGTACTCGTGACGACGTCCGACCACTGCCAGGTCCCGACCAGACCGCTGGAACCCGCGGTCCGCGTTGCCGTATCTTGGCCGCCGTACTGGTTCCCTCCGGCGAGCGATTGCTGGTCCGCGGCGACTTTCACGACGGTCTTGACCTGCTGCGGCCAGGTAAACAGATACTCTCGACCAGCCGCATTCAGCAATTGCCAGGTCCCGGTGAACGGCCCGCCGGTCATCGTGTGGTCCGCTCGAATGACCACCGGAGCGCCGTTGAACCACAGATAGCATCCCACGATGGGGTCGGAGGTTGAAGTAGGGGCTGGATTGACGGGCCGAGTCGGATTTGAGGTGAGAGTGCGTGTTGAACTTAGGTTGGTTTTTGTGGTCGGCGACGGAGACGGAGGACGGAGGTCTTCGTCCCCCTGGGGCGGTACGACCCCAGCCGGTGGTTTCTCAGCCGCCGGCTTGGGCGAAGGCCAGAAGCGCCAGACTCCGGCGACGATCAAGATCAGCGCAGCCAGTCCTATCGCGACGAACTTCAGCTTGCTCTGGAGCAGCGGCGCCAGAAGCGGCTCCGGCGGTCCGCTCGGTCCCGGCTGGCCGTTTATCCCGGCTCCAGGCTCACTGCCATGCGGCTGCGCGTTCAGATATTCGCCCATTCTTCCCGGCGGAGCCGGGGATGGTTCCTGCTCCGCCGTGTGAATTTGGGCGTGCGCGTCCTTTGCCACCAGCACGGAGGTATCGCTGCCCTCCAGAACCAACGTGGCAACCAGCGTTGAGGCGAGTTCTTGGCCGATTTCCGACGCGGCCGCGGCTACAAAGGCTTTCGAGAATTCCAATGCCGACTGGTATCGTTCCTCCCGTTTCTTCGCTAACGCTTTCATCACCACGGCTTCAACTTGTGGGGGCACGTCCAAGCCCGGGGCGATGGTCCTAAAGGGCGGTGGCGGCTCCTGCGCGTGCTTGCGCAAGAATTCGACAGGTGAGTCGGAGTGGAAAGGCAAGTGCCCGGTAAGCATCTCGTAGACGACTACGCCCAGCGAGTAGATGTCGGACCGCGCGTCCAGTTCAGCGCTTCGCATGCCACGAGCCTGCTCGCTGGACATGTAAGCAGGCGTGCCCAGCACAATGCCCGTCTGCGTGTGGACGGGGGATTCGCGCAGCTTGGCAATGCCGAAGTCCACCACCTTGACGACCTTTTCCCCGTCCTCACCCTCCGTCAGGAAGATGTTGTCGGGTTTAAGGTCACGGTGAATGATCCCCATTTTGTGCGCGGCGTTGATCCCCCGGGCGGTCTGCTGGAGGATGTTCGCAACCTCCGGAAGAGGCAGCGCGCCACGCTCCTTGAGGAACCCCCGCAGCGATTCGCCTTCGAGGAATTCCATGGCGATATAGGGTGTGCCGTCATCCCCTTGGGCGGCTTCATGGATGGTGACGACATTGGGATGATGGATGCGGCCCGTCGAACCCGCCTCGTTCTCAAAACGCATGAGGAAGTCAGGGTCGGCGAGGAATTTGCGATTCAAGACCTTGAGCGCCACGAGGCGGTTTCCCACCCCCGTCTGCTCGGCGAGGAATACCGTACCCATCCCGCCTTTGCCCAGGCGGCGGACGATGCGATAACGCCGGGATAGCCCCGCGGCAAGCTGCGCATCCGCCACCGCCACTGGGGCGGCAAGGCGAGTACCGTCTTCGAGACAGAAATCGGTACCGTCCGGATATGTCTTCTGGCATGCGGGGCAGGTTTTCATGAACGCCAATTCGACCAGGGATGGACGTATTCTAGCAGAAGCACTGTCGCCGTGGGAAACCCGCGAACCTATGGGCAATGGGCGGCAGCTCATACACGTTGATGCTCTCGACTGTTATTTTCGACAAGATGTGGCGCGCGGTTGGCTTCGGGCGACGGTGGTGGTGAAGCCGCGTCCGGCTAAGGGTCTGGTTTGAACTGCATGCCTGAGGTTGGACAACGATTGATATTACCAAATTTGACGAAATTAAGTTTGATGGATAACATACAGCCATTACCGATGGCCTTATCACTGTAAAGAGGTTGTTGATGCCACCGAATATGCCCCCCGTTCCCCGCCGGTCGGAGCGCCGACCAGCAATTATCCCCGTCAGACTTGTGCTGGAGGCCGCAAACCTTGAGGCGGACGACTCCGCGATCGCGACGGACATTTCCACGGACGGAGTAGGGGTTCGAACCAAGCTCACACTAGTTCCCGGAGAGTGGGTTGGATATATCGATAAAAGTGAGTTCCCCCATGCCGTCCCTAGTCGTGTGGTTTGGGCTAGAGAGGATGAGGAAAGCCGTTGGATCATTGCCGGGCTTGAGTTCTTGCCAGCGCGCATCTAAAACACCATCGACTCCGGAAGGAAGTCGGCGAATCTGCGGGCAGCCATTAGTGTTCAACAGGCGCGGGCTGGTGCAGACGCGTCTTTTCGCGCTGCCCGATCCTACATCCGACATTTGCGCTAACTCGGGTTTGCAGGTCGGGCCCGACGGAAGACGGACACGATACGCGCGTGGTTCTCCAGCGCGTAGGCCGTACAAGTGGTGAATACGACGAGATGGGGCAGACTATAGACCCGATTCAAGCCGGCCAGCACGCAAGTCCCGACTATCGTTCCGACGGAGGCCATGGCAAGCGCGGCAACGCTGACATCGGACAACCAATGGTCATCCTGTTCGCGGGAGAAGATGACGGGAAAGAAAACGCAGTACCCAAGCGTCACGACATACATGACCGTCAGTAGAGGGGATTCCGCGTTCGCAGCCCTGGTTGTAAGCGCTGCAAGGGAGCTATTTCTGACGAATGGTCCTCCGCCGGCGGCATGGGCTTCAAAGCCCTCGACGGCGGGCTTTGCATCCGAGTACCTGAAGGTAAAGCTTTCCTCGAAGAAGTTGGCGGCAACGTTGCGAATCCAGTCTTCGGGATATCTGCGCGCCAGTTTCCACGATACCCTTCCGAGATAATCGCCAATATTGATCCACCTTCGCATGGATTGCCAGCAAAAGTACCTCGGACTCACTTCGCACGGAAGCTCGACCAGCCCAAAGACGTCGTGGGCGAAGCGATCCATTCTCAAGTGAAAGCGACTGGGCTCGCGGGTGGGGTCGGTGATGGGGTAACGACGATAGTTGAGGATGAGCTTGTCCTGTACCTGCCACATGATTTCCCGCAGGTTTACGCTGGCGGCACGGGGGACTTGCTGCTGGTAGGCTCGGGCCATGATTTCGCCGATGGCAGAATCTTCTGCATCCACCCGATCGAATAGGTTGTAAACGGTTCGAGTCCGGTTCCACCCATCGGAAGTTGTGATACGGAACTCGCCGATGCCCACGTACATGAGAAGCATCCAGGCGAAAACCGCGGAAGCCAGCGGAAGTGTCATCCATCCTGCCGCGCCCAGCGAGCGCGCTGAGAATATCGAGACAGAGCCGGTTTGACGCGCCCTCAGCGGAAGGCAGGCCGTAATCAGCAGCAAGATTACGGAAAAGATTAAAAGCTCAGGACGATTCAGCACGGCGACAGCGAGGGCTGCCCCTGTTAGCCCTGCCCAAAACCCAAGGTGTTTGCCGGTGCGCAGCCGCTGCACTGTAGGGATGAAGAGGCTCATGACGCCGACGAGAGAGAAAAAACCCAACGACATATTCAGGATGTTCACCTCAAGAAGGCAGACACTCGGAATCGTGGCGAGAAAAAGGGATGCGCCGAGCGCGAAGCTTCCGCGTATTCGCAAGGAGCGCAGGGTAAGGTAAAACAAGACGGCGGCATAAATATCCAAAGCGGACTGCAGGAGGATTGCAGCGTAAGCCGCCGGCTGGTTCAGAAATGGCTCGAGCGGATCTCCTGCCAGCCATTGTGCGGCCCCAAGGAAAAACGGATAAACGGGAGTCCGTGCTCCGAGATAGAAGACGTGATGCCTCCATAGGTAGTAGAACAAGGAATATCCCGGAGAATCTCCCGACCAGATGGGCCAGAAAGCAAGATAGAAAGGGACCCGGACCAACAAGCCGGCGAGCAGAATGACGCCAACATGAATTGTGCGGAGGCCGGAGGAATGCTTCTCGATCCGAGATGTGACTCGTTCGGCAGGAGCGCCTTCACTGTCGTTTCCAAGCGTGGGTGACATTCTAT
>CAZCVY010000269.1:0-9221 GCA_964501985.1 uncultured Acidobacteriota bacterium
TGAAGAACGGCTGGGAGTTCGACGTTGCGAGGCAGATGGCGGACCATGAGAGTGCATGGTCGACCCTTAGTCGGCCATAGCGAAAAGCGCGCCGCAGTCCACAGCCTAACTAATGATGGCGGCCTTCGGACGTCACCGTGGGAACGGCGGCGCAGCGCCGTTGAAAGTAAGGGGTGCGAAAGTGAAGCCGGACGAGCGGAAATATTTAGGAAGAAACGCTACCAGAAATCCTTGCCCATTTCCTTATCCAAAACTCTGCCGACTGCGCCGCAAGGTAGTTCACCCAACCCCGCAGAATGGGATTGATCTGCGTGATCAACCCACTCACAAGCTGAGAGCAATAGCTCCGAAAATCAGTTTGACCTTGCGCAGCAATGCCGTCCGCTTCTTGCCACCCGGCGTATACATCAGCATCCCTCGCCCCCGCCGACTGCGGACGCGACGGGACTCAATGCCCAAAAATCCGAAACTTTCTCCTTGCTGTAGGTTCACTTCCGGCTCTTCTTCTCGTTGACCTCAACATGGAGCTTGGCCAACTCCTCTCGGAGCCGCTTCCCCACCGTCTCGTAAAGCCAAGCCTGCCGAGGATGAGACTCGACCATGACCACCAGACCATCGGCAATCCTGGCGTGGTCGACTTTCATCCCCGGTCCCTGGCAGGTGACTTGCTTCGCACCCTCCGGCATCTGGTCCACCTCATTGAGGTAGCCGTTACTGAACAAGGACGAAATCACTCAGCCTCGCGGAACACCATCCTTCCCCGACGCTTTGAGCAGCAATTTGACTTGAGTAGTCATAGAACCTCTGCATCGCTTACCCGACGAGCAACCTCTTTCAGCACGATGTGACGTCGCACCGTATCGAAGGACAGGTCCGGACCCTACCAGCTGAGGAGACACATGGATACACCTTCCCGATTGTCCAATCCATCCAGTTCAGCGGGCGTTGCAACAACGGCCGCCTAATGAGGGATCCCGTGCTGATGCATCCGGCGGTGCAGCATACCGCGAGCGTCCGTGAAGACCTTTCGAATCTTTGCAAAGGTATCTGGATCGGGCCGAGTGGCAAGTGTTTCAACATACAACTGCGACCCGTCGATGAGCCGGAGGAAATAGCTTGCAGCCTCAGGCGAGAACAATTCTCTCCCCGGGACTCGGACGTATACCGGAGACGTATGCGCTGCTATCTTCAAATGCCAGGTGGTTGTGGGCCCCAACTGGGAAGCACATCGCGCGGCTAGCCAGCCTGGCCCAAGGAGCTTGATTTTTTCGCTCAAGTGCATGGCCTGCGCACCTGCCGACTCTTCTCGCGAGGCAACCACCTTGCCGTTGTAGACAACCTCCAGCCGATGGAAAGGCACGAAACACTGCGCTTCGGCCGAGACCTCAATGGTACCCCCGCCGGTCGCCAGAGTGATCTCAGCTCCGGGGGGCTGGCCGTCAGCCTGAAAAATAAGCAGCGGCCCCGTCGTCGCGAAGGTATTCCCTGCCCGCACCGCCTTCGCAAAGTTTGGAAAATTGAACTCTTCCCGTCCGAGGTAGGCGTATACCCGATTGGTACCCACGGGGATGTTGGCGCCCATCTTGTCCGTCCCACCCACCGCCGGAAGCCGATAACCGCAGTTCAAATAGTGATACCAATCCAGATAACGGAGATTATCGAACTGCTCGATAGTCTTTGGATGCATAGTGGGTTCATCGCGAGGCCAAATCTCTACTGCGTCAATTTTGCCCAGGATGATGTCCGCGGCGATTTCGCCCGTGGGATAAGGAAAGTGCACGGCCACGGCCAAGCCTTTTTGTTGGCGGCAAGTTTCGGCCCACTCGGCCAGGCTGGTCCAGAGCGGCTCGCCCAATAATGATTCGGAGGGACCGTCAGCTGACATCGGGAAAACCGGCTTTCCTCGGATGCCTTCGAGCCCTATATGGCCAAGCAAATGCTGCCGATTCTCGCTCCCCACCCAAACCATAGTTTCGCGATCTTGCGAAACCACCGGCCCAAAGGGGATGTCACCCACGTTAGTAAAAAGGTCGCCCCACTGGGCGGCGAGCAGGTTGATCAGGTTCAGTCCTTCGGCTTGCGCCTGGAGCACTCCAGTTGTGGGCGAGAGGAAGTGGGTGTGGGTGTCGGCCGTCACCCAGCCTTGGGCGCGCAGATTGGTGAGGCGAGGAATCTCTACGGTCAGTTCGCGCTGCCCCGGCTGGATTTCAAGCTTCCGTCGCACTGCTTGATATTCGAATCCCTTGGTCATCTCCAGGTAAACTTCCCCGGTGGGAAGTTCCACCTGAAAGGTGCCGTCCACGTAAGCGAAGGAGGTGTCATTCAGTTTGACGTCGGCGCCATAGTCCTGAAACCACCCGTCGTTGATCTCCGCGCGGTGGCCGTAAGGTGGAATGTATCGCCCTTCCTTCGACCGGAAAGCGAGGCGTACCGGCGTGGGCTTTTTTGTGTCAGGATCGACTACGCGGCCGTGAACCCATCGGTGGCCGGGCTCCGCTATCTCGATGTGTCCGCCGCCCTCGCTGGCCTCGGCTTCGCCGCCTGCGAAGACTTTGGCGAGTTCAAAGGTGTACCGTTTTCCGGTCTTGGTATCATGCAGGGTCAGCGTCGCGGTGGCATTGGCCGTGAACTCTATATAGAGGTGGCAGGCATTGGGGTCGTATCTCGCCACTTCGCCGAGGCCCACGGCGGGAGATGCCAGCCAAGCGTCGGGCTGAAAATCCGGAAGAGTAAATGTCCGGCCATGCCAACCCAGGTCGATTTCTACTCGCCACCGCTTTGCCTCACTAACACCAACCTCGGCCAAAGTCACCCGGTACAAATTGCGAGGCTCGAATCGCAGCGGGTTTTCGGGGCGTTGAAAGAGCGTCAACCCGCAGACCACCAGGGAGTCCTCGCCCGCCGCTTCCAGGCGTACGGCTTTGATAGTTCGATCGGGCTGCGGATTCTCAAGTGCACATATCCAAAGGATCCCCATTCCGGGCGCTTCACCCATTCCCCCGGTCAGCGAGGTCTGGAGAGTTCCCCAGTCGGTGCCCGTTTCGAGCGGGTCGGTCAGTCTTGTGCCATGCATCTCCCCCGGTGGCGCGGCGGCAAAGCTGTTGTGCCCCCAGGGCTCGTCGACGGCATTGGACTCAAAGCGGCGACGAATGGGTGCAACGTGGGTTGTACCGTCGTCGTAAATCAGGGTGACGACGGCCAACCGCTGGCCGATTTGCTGGAACACATCCTTCCCAGGTCCCGGCTCCTCGTTCTCGTCAAAGTCGCAAAATGAAGCGAGGCAAAGAAAATGAGCATTCTGTTGCAGGGGGATTTCCACTTGCGCTACGGCCGCGGAGTCGGACTTCGTACTCAAGACAATCCAACCCTTGCTGTCTAAATCCTCGGGTCCCAGGGTGAACGGAATTCCCCGCAAGCCTCGTTTCCCTCGCGGCACACGGATCAAGAGGTCCTTGGTGCAATCTCCCCCCAGCGCCCAGGCTTGCTCGCGGGGTCCGAAGTCCCGAGTTGAGGCTGTGAAGAACGACCTCAAGTCGATGGGGGTAAACTTACTGCTGGCGACGGCCGCCCCTGACTTGGGCGGCGCGCTTGCCGATTCCAGTGCTTCTCTGGCCACCAGGCTGAGGCTCGGCGTTCCCGCTCCCACGGTCAAAAGAAATTCGCGCCGCGAAAATTCTGCAGCGGTGTGTTTCGCTTTACGGGTGCCCATGAATAAGTCCACCTGATTTGGCCTGGGGCAGAAAGCTACTGATTTCAGTGCCGTGGGAGTAACCCTGATAAGGTTGGCAAATCTACTGCCCCTTATCTTCGTTGTCGAACGAAAGGATCACCACCGCAAATGCCGACGCAGAAACTCGAAGGTTCCCACGCCATTAATAGTGTGGGGACCGTCGAAGAATTCTATGGCGGTTTTGTCTGGTATTCCCATGTAATTGTAAAACCATTGCACCCTGCCAAATTCGTAGGCTACTCTGTCGTCAGGAGCGACCGGGTCATAATGTCCCCGCTCAACCATAAACGGTCGTGGAGCGATCAGATTGGCCAGCTCGGCATAGTTCAAGACGTTGGCGAAGTTGAATTCGTACATATCATACTCACCCCATAAAAGGTAGCTGAAGTGCGATCCCGTGTCCGTGGTTTTCCAGACCCAATCATTGAAGTCCCCTGCGCAGATCGAAAGGGCATAACGATCCAGGAACGGCGGAACGCGCATCGCTGTCTTGCCGCCATAGGACAGCCCATAGAATCCGATCCGATCAGGATCCACAAACGGCTGAGCCGCCAGCCAGTTTAAGGTTTGTTCATGTTGACCGATGATGAAGGAAAAGAGAGCTAGCTTGAGTGGGTGCCCCATGCGTTGGATGATGCGGAAGCTGTCTTCGCCAATGTAAGGATTTTGGGGGGCGTACGTCACAAAGCCTTTCTCAGCGAGTTGAGCTGCAAAGTGATGGTAGTACTGGGAATCAACATTGGGATCCGCCACATCCTGAGGACGGCCCTCTAATCCATGCTGACACACCACCACTGGACGGCGCTCACCTTCTTTCAACCCTTTCGGGACCAGCAAAATTCCGTAGGCAAACACGTCCGGCCACACATCAAGCACCACCTCGTACCCTACGAATTTCGGCGTGTCATAAATCGTCCGCGTCCGAGGATTCGCTGGAAGATTGGGCGAGGGCAGCCGCCCGATTACCTCCTCCCAAATATAATCTCGGTGGGGTTTCGTCACCTGACGCCAACGCGCGGGGTAGGTACACCACTGAGACGATTCTGACTCCGCTGCCGACTGGTATTCCCTTGTTGCTTTCTCTGGTTCGTCCGGGTGGGTGGAGTTCGTGTCAGACCAGAACTCCTTACGCCGATCTGGCGATTTCCGTATCAGGGCCTGCGTATAGCTAACCAGTTGGTTGAACTGGTCGTGCAGCCGTGCTTTGGGATCGAAATTACCACGTCCTTCAACAGGTCGCGTTCCTGATGGCCGGAGGCTGGCTTCCACCCCCAAGGCAAGCAAGAAGGTACGGAGAGTTGGGTCTGAACCCGGCAGCCCAAGGCCTTTCTCGCTCACGACCAGTCGCAACTTATCCTCTCCTTTTAAGCTGGCGTAGAAGGGGCGCGCTCGGGCAACTTCATCCTGAACCGAATCGAGTAATGGAGATACTAACTTGCCGTTCGGACAGGCCCCTTCCTTGTGCACGCTCGTTACCGGTGGCGGGCCGGCCACCTCAGGCCCGCGGCTCGCCTCGACGATTAATGATCTTGGAGCAATCAAGCTGGCTATCTCGGCATCTCCAAACTCACGCAAGAGTCCCCAAACCTCCCGATAGATCGGCTCCTGCCAGAGTCCTTCCCTCGACTGGAAATAGCCACTTACCACGGTAGCTTCGATTCTCAAATCGAGTGCGGCAGCGTAAAGAGCCAATAGCCCACCTTCGCCATATCCCATCACTCCGATGGGTACCCGCTGCTCCTTGTTTTCCATCTCAAACCAGTCAATGGCCGCCAAGACTTTCTGCACCTCATACCCAACAATGTGATGACCTACTTCGAACGCCATGCGGAAGATCCATTCGCGATGAGGCTCGTTCGTCATACCAATTCCCGGGAGGCCAGAGAACTGATCGTCCCGGTCGATGATCACAGGAACGATGACTTGGCATCCGTTCTCGGCCAAGCGACGTGCAAATTGTCCCAATTCAGGAACCCCCGGCGACAAACCCACCAACATTTCTGGTGCCCAGTCGGCATCAGGAATAGCCACGACACGAGCCACTACGTCGCCCTCTGGTTGAAGTAATAATCCTTCAGCGCTAAGTCCTCCGTAGTCTGCTACTACCGGTCCAAACACCTCCCATCGAACCGGGTGGACTTTGTAGCCTTGACCCGCGGAGGCTTGAGCGGGTGCAGTTATCGTGTTAATGAGCTCCGGCACGGAGGCTTCTACGCGGGGATCGACCGTTCCGATGATGTGACGAAGGCGATCGCGATTCAGAGAAACCGAGTGATTGTAAGCGTCCACCGACTGATAATCCCGATTCCAGAATTGTGAGCGCTCCCTGGCAGCGCCGTCAGTTTTGTGAAGCAAGGACCTTTTAATCCCTTCCACCATCTGCAAGGCGAGATCCCCTTGCATCGTGAGGGGCATTGTGCCTGGCAAAGTATCAGGGGATGCCGCTGAGGCAGTGGATGGAGTTGTTGGCTGACCCTCATCCGCAGCCATAGGGTGGCTCGCAAGCTCTGCTTCAAGACTAAGTGCCAAAGAACCTTGGGTTGACCGCCTTAGAAATTCTCGTCTGTCCATGGTTTCCTCAACTCCTTAAGATGGGTTTTCGGCTCCGGGTTGCCTACACAGCCCAAGCACCAAAGTTGATCGTGCTCTCCCGACTGGCCCGTCATCGCCCGCCGCGTTCCGCCCACTTCTTCCAGGTTTCTTCGTCGGCCAGCATCTTAATAAATAGCCCCCCGACGACCGATCGTGCCCGGAGATCCTGCTGCCTGGCATCGTCCGTCCGGTACCAGTCGGTCAGCGGGACGCGGCTGGGGGATTCATCTACAAACTTGTACGCCGGATCGACAAGCGCCTCGAAATCCGCCTGCGACTCAGCAAGAGTCGCCGTCCACAGGAGCCAATCGAGTTTGGTGTATCCATGGCGGTTATCGAGCGGCAGCCCGTAGGTGTTCTGCACGCGCTTGTAGTAAGCAATCTCCTTGCGCGCAACCTCCGGCGGAAAAAGGTTCAATCTGAGAATGCGGTCCCACACCAGGTTGTACTTCTGGCTCCAAGTTCCGGGCCGGTCGAACGCCAGACGATAGTGGTCGCCGTCATCAGCCAGATTCTGCCAGCGGGCCGCGAATTCCTGGGCGGTCCGCTGGTTATCGGCCGCTTGGGTCTTGTGCCCAGTAAGCTCGCACAGGCGCGCGAAGCTGGCCAGCGCCACGATCGCTTTGACCGAGAGGTTCGAATTGTGCGCAAGGTGCCCGGTGAAATCATCGGTGCAGAGCTGGTTCTCCGGGTCGAGGCCTTTCTGTTTCAGATATTCCGCCCACTTGGCAAGTTGCGGCCAATACTTCTCCGCAAATGAGGCATTACCCTCGGCCTTTGCCAATGCTGCCGCGAGAATCAGCATGTTGCCGCTCTCCTCGACGGGCATCTGATCCTCTTCGGTCTCTTCTCCGCCTCCGTAAACCTGGCCGTTGGCAAGGGGGTAAAAGCCGAGGTCGTGTGGCGCGAAGGGCCACTTCCAGCGGCCGGCCGAAACGTACCACATGATCGGCTCCATCGCGGCACGCATGAGTGCCGGGTTCACGAGCAGAAACAAAGGCGAGCTTGGATAGAACACGTCGACCGTGCTGATAGCGCCGCCGGAGGAATTCTCCTTTGGAAAGAATAGCGGTGTGTTGTCAGCGTCGGCAACGAGCTTGTGGGCTCCGACGGCTTGACGATAGGCGAGCGCTCCCAAACGCGCGTACTTTTCTCCGCCCGCGTGGGTGAGGTCAGCCATGAACTCCGCATCGAAACCCGCGCATTCGGTGGAAAGTCGCTCGTAATCCTGCTCGGCCGCATGCAGAAGGCCCGCGGCATCCATCCCGTTGCGCCGCCAGTATGGCCGCAAGGCGCGGTGGAAGTACTCGATCGAGAATAGGTCATCGTAGGCGATGATAAGGTGACGTGAGACCGGTGATGCGCCTACAGAGCCCAAGTCCAGCCGCCAGGCAAGCGCAGGGGTGTGCATCCTGTCGGCTCGGAGTTGAACGGTGAGGTCGTCGGAATCGGGCAACTTGCCATCTTTGAGGAAAGTCCCAAGAGTGACAGAGCGGTCCGCCACCACCTGGGCAGTGCCCGCATCGCGCCGAGCCGCTGTGTACAGGTGGCCCCAGTCGATGCGAAGGTCGTCGCCTGATTTCTCAAGCACGGGCTGCTGCACCGAGCCCATCCGTAGCACATCGAGCGAGCCGAGCTTGAACCGCGACCACCCCACTGGCTGATTCGGTGAATTCACGACGAGGTCGGGCGTGACATCGAAGTAGACGGAGACGACGTGCTGCCGCCGGTCAGTCGAGCGCGCTGTCCAGACCAGATAGGTTGCCGGGCGCGAAAGGATGTTGAGGTCCGAAGGAAGCGTGGGGGTCAGGAACGTGAAGGTGAGCCGCACACCAGGGATCTCGAAATCATAAATCGTGCGTGTCGGAAGGACTTCTAGCCTGATCTGGTTCATTGCCGGCACGTCACTGCCAATCGCTCGGCCCATAATGCGGTAGCTAGCGTCGTCAATGCGCGCGAGCGCCGTCATGGCCTGGGCGACGCCCGTCCAGTGCTTCGTCGGTTCATCGGTGAGCCGGTCTGTCATCGACCAGACGCTGAAGTACGGGTCATGAACGATGAGTGGCACCGCCGGCGGGCGTAAGGGTTTCTCGTCCCCGGCCCTGAGCAGGGACGCGACAAAGAATAGGCAATAGCAGAGCTTTCTCATTTCGGGAACCCTTATTCTATGTCTCGCAGTTGGTTATTAAGGATGTGTTGCAATAGACTCGGAAAGAGCGAAAGTGTCAAATCCGGGCAAAAGTGAGCCTGATAATGTAGACAATCCATGGCTCACTTGCTTGCAAGCCAGAATTTCAGAAGCAACCCGAAGACCCACGATGAGTTCTGGCCACTCGCAACGATTGAAGCCGAATGGGTTCGATCTCCGCTCCTTATTCATGCAATATCCCGGCATAATCAGGGCCGCATTTTCAGCTTAAAGGCATAGGCAAATTCGCAAGGTTTATTTTTCGCGATAGAATCGGGAATCTCGATCACAATCTGATCTTTGTCCTGGTGCCAGTTCAACCTGTCCCGAACTCCCAGCATCGTGATTTCTGAGCCCGGCATAACAGGGACTGACTTTAAGCGCAACTCGCTCCCCGGCCATTTGAGGCTGATGGCATAGACCGTTTTCCCGTCCGCGCTGCGGGTGAATCGAATGTCGTCACCCTCGTGATAGGTTTGGTAGGGGCGCGTTTTGTAGATCGCATCGCCGTTGACTTTCAGCCAATTCCCTACCCACTCGAGCCGATTACCGACTTCCGGCGGCCATTGGCCGTTGGGCATGGGCCCAAATCCCACCTCGAAATTCCCGCCTTTGGAAACGATATCAATCAGACTTTTCAGGATCCACTCTTTCGGCTTGTAAATGTCGTTGGGCCGGTAAGAAAAGGCCTGCCCACAGGGGTAGATGACC
>CAZCVY010000270.1:0-9191 GCA_964501985.1 uncultured Acidobacteriota bacterium
GCAAAACCCCTACCTCAGGATCCGCGTGGGGCTGACTTTTACCACGGGCTGCTAGCCTTACAGCCCAGAACGGGGCACGGATACTCCCCCGCATCGGTAATCGTCCGAACCGAGGTTCAGGATGAGAAACAATGGGGCCGAGCGCGGCTCGGCCCTACACGTCGCGCGGGCCGCCCGCACTTCCCCACAACGGTTATCGGCGGAATCGAGATTCAGGATGAGGAAAAATGGCACCGAGTGCAGCACGGCCCTACAGCCGCAGGTGGGCCGCCCACACTCCCCCCCATCGGTCATCGGTTGGGTCGGGAACCAGGAGGAGGAAAAACGTCGCCGAGGGCAGGACTGAAGCCCGGCGCTACGACCGCGGGGCTCCGGTCTTACGCTCCGCCGCGGGTTGGCATTTCGGGCCTCTCGACGCTGGCTAGCTGGGAGATGCCTCCTGTTCCCGCACCGCCTTGGCCTTGGATGCCATCTTCCTTGCTTTCTTGCGCATCCCTTGGCGCAGGTAAAGGTTGGACAAATTGGTATAAACCGTGGAGAGGGTGGGGGAATCGATTTTCGGCTGCTTGTCGAGGATGGCCAATATGTCCGAGAAGGCTCGTTCCGCTTCCGAGAGCCTTCCCTCTTGGGCGTATGCGACTCCCATGTTGTTTAACGTAGCCACGACTGGGGGACTTTCTGGTCCGTAGACTTTCTTCCTAATCTCGAGAGCTCGCTTATAGAGCAAATCGACATTGACCTCCTTGCTTTTCAGAACCATGAGGCCGGCAAGATGGTCAAGACTATCGGCCACGTCGGGATGGTCAGGACCCAACGCTTCCTCCCGGATGGAAAGAGCGCGTTTGTAAAGGGGTTCGGCCTCCTCGTATCTCTTTTGCGTGCGATAAAGCTCCGCCAGGTTGTTCAATCCTGAGGCGACATCGGGATGCTTCGGTCCCAGAGTTTTCTCCGCGATGGCGAGGGAGCGGAGAAATGCCGGCTCAGCGTCGGAATATCGACCCTGAAAGCTGTACAGAGCAGCTAAGTTATTGAGGGAATTGGCCACATCGGGACTGTCAGGACCAAGGGCCTTTTGCCGGATGAATAAGGCACGCTTAAAGAACGCCTCGCCCTCAGTGTATTTCCCCTGGCGGATGTACAGAACCGCCAAGTTGTTGAGACTGGATGCAAGTTCCGGGTTCTCTGGGCCGAAGGTATTTTCCTTAATGTGCATTGCCCGCGTGATGAGCGCTTCAGCTTCCGCCGACTTGCCTTGATCCCAATAGAGTGCTCCGAGGTTGTTCAGGGTAGTGGCTACGTCAGGGTGGTCCGGGCCCAAGTTCTTCTCGCGCAGATCGAGGCACTGGCGGTATGCCTGTTTAGCCTCTTCGTAGCGGCTTTGATACGCATATAACGCCGCCAAGTTATTGAGCGTAGAGGCCTTCTCGGCGGCAGTCGGATGTCCGTTCACCTCGACGATGCCTAGGGCACGCTTAAGGAGAGGTTCTGCGTCGGCGTACTTGGCTTCCCGAACGTAAACCAGCGCCAAGTTGTTCAATGCCGTCGCCAATCGAGGATCACCGGGCCCGAATAACTCAGCTTCCTTCACCGCCTGCAAAAACTGCCCCTCCGCCTCGGGAAATTGCGCCTGGCCGTAAGCCTTCTGGGCGGCAATCATGGTGGCGTCCCAATGGCTTGCTTGTCCGAAGGCCAGCCAAGGCACCAGGGTCAAACTGAATATCCACAATATAAGGTTGCGCATTCGACACTCCCCAAGACCTTTAGCTCTCGAGGGTGGTGACGTGAGGGAACGCACGGGGTCACATGAGGGAGGGCCGAAGCGCGCCTGCTCCCTTTGGTCACTACTCAGGCGGCGTAAGTTCGGCGCAATGGGGGATAGGTCCCCATCACGCACCTGAAGCAAGCATAGGCAAGTCGCTTGCCAGTTTATCGATAGATATATGTCGAGTGGATTAGAGGAAAGATCGGTTATTTTGTCGGGATTATTGGCCTGACGACTAGGACATCTGGGCTAGTTTTTGCCACCCGCGGCAAAAATGTCCGACGCGGTTCGTCCCGAGGTCTTCCGCCCAGTGTCAGGTATTGCGGGTTTATCCACAATGCACCCTGCGAAATTTGGCTGCTTTCGCGCGTCGAAAGCGCACGCGATTCTCTGACCTCTGCTCCCATTGGCTGATAACCGGCGGCAGCCAGATTCATCGGCCCAGTCTGGTGACCCGCAAGCCCTATCGGCTCCGGCGCACCACGCGCCCCGGCTTCGCCCCGGTGTGCTCGCCGGCCTTGATCACCTCGACTCCGTTCACGAACACCTCAGAAACGCCGGTGGCATATTGCATGGGATTTTCAAAGGTGGCATGGTCCTGGATCGTGGCAGGGTCGAAGGCCACCACGTCGGCGAAATAACCCTCGCGCAGCAGGCCTCGCCGATCGATGCCCAGATTGGAGGCGGGAAGCGAGGTCATCTTGCGCACAGCCTCTTCCACGGGCAGCAGTTTCTCATCGCGAACGTAGCGGGCATACACGCGAGCGAAGTTTCCGAAGGCGCGCGGGTGTGCACTCGCCTTGAGGAAGATCCCATCATTTCCCATGGAATCCGCGTCGGAAGCGAAGCTTACCCAGGGCAAAACAATCTGCCGCCGGATGTTGTCCTCGCTCATGAGGAAATACACGGTGCCGACGCGGGAATCATCCTCGACAACCAAGTCCATCGCGGCGTCCTCGGGCGAAGTGTGCCGCATTCGTGCCACCTCGCCGAGAGTCTTTCCGGTCAGCGGCTTCAGCTTCTCGTTCTTGAAAGCGATCAGCAGAACCTTTTCTGGAGATCCCGTGGCCAGGTAGAGGTTATCCCACTTGTCGTCGGGCGAGCGCATCTCGCGCTTCACGCGCGCGCGGATGGCCGGGTCTTGAAGGCGTTTTCGCCAGGCCTCCAGCCCGCCTTCCTGGACCCACGGTGGCATGGATGCATCGAGCCCCGTAGCGCCGGCGGTGTAAGTGTACATGTCGGCGGTGATCTTTAGGCCCGCGGCGCGAGCGTCTTCAACCTTCTTGATGATCGTGGGCAGGTTCCCCCAGTTCTTCTCGCCGGACACCTTCAGGTGATAAATCTCCGCGGGTATTTTCGCTTCGCGCGCTATGGCGATCAGTTCGTCGATGGCCTCGAGTTCGTGATCGCCTTCATTGCGCATGTGCGAGATGTAGATGCCGTGGTATTGCGCGGCGACCTGGGCGAGCGCGATCAGTTCGTCGGTCTTGGCGTAAACGCCGGGCTGATAGATCAATGCGGAAGCGACTCCCAGCGCGCCGTCCTGCATCGCCTTGGCGGTGAGAGCGCGCATCTGGTCGAGTTCGGCTGCGGTTGGCGCGCGATTGGCGCGGCCGAGCACATTGACGCGCGGTGTGGCCGCCCCAATAAACGAGGCGATGTTGGTGGAAATCCCGCGGTGGGCAAGCGTGTCGAGCCCTTCTGCCAGCGTATGCCAGGGTACGTCATAGTGGAAGTCGGCTTCCTGATTCTCGTACTCGGCGCGCATGGCGTCGTTCATCGGGCCCATGGATTCGCCTTCGCCGAAAATATCCAGGGTGACGCCCTGCCGGATATCGCTCTGCGAGCGGCCGTCGGCAAATAGGCTGGTTTCCCCGCTCATCATGTTGATGAAGCCCGGCGCAATCACCTGGCCGTGGACGTCAATGTCGGTACGCCCGCGCGCATCGGCAAGGGGTTCGACCTTGGCGATGGTGTCGCCATTGATGGCAACTCCGCCAGGGACGCATGGCGCGCCCGTGCCATCGCAAATCACGCCATTGCGAAGGACGATGTCGAATTGCGGCGCGCGCTCGCAGGCGCCGAGGAAAAGCGCCGCGGCGAAGATCAGCACGGTTTTCGTCCCTCGATATGAAACGTGGGATTCCGGTTTGGTTTGCACGATGTTCGAATCTACCAGCACTTGGATCTTCGCGCCACGGAAATCAGCCGCCGCCCTCCTGCGGATTGCAAAATACAGTGACAATAACGTCCGTAGCGCGGGCATCTTGCCCGCTGTCACGGGAGCGTCCCGCTCCCGTCGGCGCGCGGGCAGGATGCCCACGCCCCAGCGTGCGAGACGCCCGCGCTACTAAAAGAACTATTTGCGGCACACCTATCGACCGAGAGCGAACGCGAACAGCGTGGCGCCCGAAGGAATTGCCACATACTGCCTGCCGTCGAGCCGATACGTGATCGCCGTGGAGTAAATGGCCGCGCCGAGTTGCACGTGCCACAGATCGTGACCGCTGCGCGCATCAAGGGCGATAAAGTTGCCATCTGCATCTCCCGCGAAGACGACTCCCCCGGCTGTAGAAAGCGCGCCTCCCCAGGGCGTGCTGTAGTATTTGAACTCCCATTGCTTCTCTCCCGTCAACGGGTCGAGAGCCGTGAGCGCGCCCGAGGGCCTCTCGCTGGGAGCGGGAACGTAGATGCTTCCGAGGAAGTCGTGCCCCGGCCGGTACCTTTGTGAAGCGCCGGTAAAAACATCGCACTCGGTCGACGTGGCCACGTAGAACAACTTAGTGTCAGGGTCGTACGACGGCGAGAACCAGTTGGTCATGCCGAGCGCGCCGGGGCAGACCGTGGCGCCGGTTAGGTTGGGGACGGCTGCGGGATCGGCCACCGGCTTGCCATCCGGTCCGATGGAGTTGGCCCAGGTAACACGCCCGTAAGGCTTGGCGGAGAGAAATTGCCCCGTGACACGGTCAAGGACGTAGAGAAATCCGTTACGGTTGGCCTGGATCAACAGCTTGCGCGGCTGGCCATTCCAGTCAGCGTCCAGCAGCACCGGGACTTGCGTCGCATCGTAGTCGTGAAGGTCATGTGGGGTAAATTGAAAGTACCATCTCAGTTTTCCCGTGTCGGCATCGAGGGCCAGCATGGAGTTGCTGTAGAGGTTCTCTCCGCCCCGTTCACCTCCGAAGTCGCTGGGAGAAGGATTCCCCGTCGGCCAATAAATGAGGTTCAAGTCCGGATCGTATGACCCGGTAATCCACGCCGGAGCGCCGCCCGTTTTCCAGGAATCGCCCGCCCAAGTTTCATGGCCCGGCTGGCCGGGGCCGGGCACGGTCTCGAAGCGCCACCGGCGCTGGCCTGTGTCGGCGTCGTAGGCATCGACGAAGCCGCGCACGCCATATTCGCCGCCCGAGACGCCGACGATGACTTCGTTTTTCACGACGAGTGGAGCCACGGTGAAAGTGTAAGCCGCGTGGTAATCGGCGGCCGTCACGTCCCAAATCACGTTGCCGGTTTTGGTGTCGAGGGCGATGACGTGGGCATCGAGCGTGGCCATGAAGAGCTTGTTGCCCAGAATGGCGAAGCCGCGGTTCACCGTGCCGCAACAAGGCTGGAGTTTATCCGGCAGATTCCGTTGATATCGCCACAGCGGGCGCCCGGTGCGAGCGTCGAGGGCGAAGGCGCGATCGTTCTGCCCCGTTCCGTAGAGCACGCCGTCCACCACCAGAGGAGTGGTTTCAAACTGCCCGAGGTCGGCGGTCTGAAATGCCCACTCAAGACTCAGATGCGCGGCGTTCGCGGTGTTAATCTCGTCCAGCTTGCTGTATCGCCAACCCTCATAGGTTGCCGAGTAGGTCAGCCAGCTTTCCGGTTCGTGCGCCGCGTTCAAAATGCGCTCGTACGTAGGGCCACTTCCAGAGCGAGGCGGAGATTTCGGCGCGCCCTCGCCCCGCAAGCCCGCGAGATACGCCACGAGGTTGTGGAGGTCGGCGTCATTCAGTGTGTCGGCGCTGTAGGCGGGCATCAGGGACTTGTGCTCGTGCTCGACCGACTTGAGATCCTTTTTCAGAAGCAAATGGACTTGCTCGCTGGTGTCGATCAGTTGGAGGGAGAAGGCATCTTCGTTCTTTGCCACGCCGGTGATGCGCCGGCCGTCCGCCAGCACCACGGTGACGGTGTCGTAAACGAGCGGAACACCGTAATGATTATTCGGGTCGCTCATTCCGTCGCTGAGGTCTTTGTCGGGGTCGCGGATGGAGTCGATGAGGGAGGAAACCGAGCGCGCCGCGCCCACTCGCGATAAGTCGGGGCCCAGCAAGCCGCCGCTGCCATTCACCATGTGGCAGCCGGAGCACCCTCCACGGCCCCAGAAAACCTTCTCGCCTTCGGCACGATTCCCGGAAACCACGGGCCGCGCGGGAGGGCTGAGCGAGCGCAGATAGGCGACGATGGCCCAGGTCTCGGAATCTTCAAAGCTGTTGGCGGGCATCTCGGTGCCAGGCACCCCTTGTGAGATGGTGCGGAAAATCGCTTCATCACTCCCGCCGTGAGTCCATCGCCCCGAGGAGAGATCGGGTCCCTTGCCCCCGCCTTTGGCGTTGAGGCCGTGGCAGGGTGAGCAATTGGCACGAAAGAGAGAAGCTCCTTCCCGGATCGCCGCAGGGTTCCCGGCCAATGGATTCTTGACCGCCCCGCCCTGACCGTTAGCACGGGCTGCCCAGCCTGCGCTCAGAGCAACACTCGCCATCGCGAGGAGCAACGTTCGCGAAATCGCACCGTGCAGCCAGACCCGAATGCGCAAGGGAAATCCTCCTGTCACTTGCTCCGGTTATTGCACTCACTCTGCAATGCAATACCGTAAATTCTCATCTTTCTGGCAAGAATTTCGTGCGCAATGTAGGGCCGAACAGCGTTCGGTCCAGGCCGAGCGCTGCTCGGCCCTACAGATTCGGTTGCGGCTTCGCCGCCCTGCGCCACGCTCCGTGTTGGCCCGAACCCTTGAAGGGCGGCGACTCGTCGCGGCGAGGCCTCGAGTTGGTACATCTCGATGCCAAGAATACATTCCCCAACGCTCGAAAAGTGACAAAAGGGCTGCCGGTTTCTGCAGAATTCTGCAAAATAGCGCTCGATTCGAGGTAAATGTCGAAAATTGAGACCTAAAAGTCTGATTTTATTCGGGCATTGTGTCTTGTGTCCCTTTGTTTTCATCGACATTCCGGCTTCGAACGTAACTTTTTAACATCTTTTTTTCGTGTTTTCGCCCCAGGCGCGACTTTTTCCCTCCACCGCCACGACGGAACCTCTGCTACGTCAGATAATTTGTCCTGGGTTCTCCCGGCCGGTGTGGGCATTTGTCCTTAATCCTGCGAGTGGCCCGGTGAAGGATCCGCGTGCTGCAACTCGCCCTCCCGTAGACTATACTAGAGGCCAGACTAGATTGTCAAGACAATTCTTTCTAATTTCATACCGGAAGCAAATAATTTTACAAAATTGAGCGCATTTTGTCCTTCACGCAGGAAATTCGAGGGCTCGTGACATTTGACTTCCTTGGTGCCCTCTCACCCCGGCTTGCACCGCGCGAAAAATATAGAAACTCCAGCCCTCGCCACGACTCGTCCGCGCGAAGCACCTACCGCTGACGAGTCAGCGATCGAAGGAACATGAGCGAGCTTGTTTCCTGGAGCGCCCCGATCCGGGAACCCCCAACTCTCCCCAGGCACCGCGTTTAACCCTGTTTTTTTAATGGCTTAGCTGTTGATATTCAATCAAAAGTTAGTTGAACCCCCGTGCATCGAGTCCTTAGCTGATCAGGCTCAGAGTCGCTCCTACCGCGCAACCCGCGGCGGAGGGGACGATGAGCAGAACAGCAAATTTAGTGGTTTGGCTAGCAGGCTTGGCGGCACTTGTCGTGACGACGGTCAGCACGATCACACTGGCAAAGGATCCCGTAGAAACCCCGAGAGGCCCCATGGCGATGACCCTGAGAGTTCGCGACTACTCCCACTTGAATCGATCGATCTTGCTGGGGGCGGAGCAGGAAGCGACCGGGATTCTCGCCCAAGCTGGCGTAAGCGCACGCTGGACGGATTGCCCGACCTCGCCCGGCGATTTGGCCAGCTTTCCAAACTGCCAACCACCCTGGCAGGCGAACGACTATGTCATGAATGTGATACCGGACTCGATGGCGGTCTTGCTGGGGAAATCAGATGATGCGCTGGGATTGGCAACCGAATGCGGGATGGGCCCATCCTGCACGGCCAGCGTCTTCTTCGACCGCGTCAGTAAATTGGCGGGCGGCGACCGTGCATCGGCGCAGGTTGTCCTGGGCCGGGCCATGGCTCACGAGCTTGGCCACCTGCTCTTGGGGGCGAATTCCCATTCGCCGACCGGCATTATGCGCGGCCATTGGTCTCCCCGAGAGTTCCGCCTGGACGCGCGCCTTGATCTACTGTTCACGACGGGGCAGTCGCGCCGAATGAAAACGCGCCTTGCCGAGCGTGAGCAATTATCCTTGGCAAAGGCAAAAGTCGCGGAGATCGGCCATCGATGAACCCGGACCGGGGGGAGCGCGGACACTTATTGACGATAGCAAAATATAGTGACGAATTCGTTTCGTAGCGCGGGCGTCCCGCCCGCCGGGGCGTGGGCATCTTGGCCGCGCCCCGACGGGAGCGGGACGCTCCCGAGACAGCGGCCAAGATGCCCGCGCTACGGATGTAACCGTCACCATATTTGGCAAAGCCCAGTAGGGAAGGGAATTAGGCGTACCCGCCGCATAACGGCAAAGCGCGGAACCAGTGCCGAGGTCATCGCACCTACTGGCAGGGGATCGTGAGACGCCAACCCCGAACGAGGAGAAAAGGGCGCAAATCAGCCGAAAAGGCGGAGCCTTTCCACACAGCAACGGGCGGAGCATGTTCCATAACTAGGCTCTCAAAAATAGCCTCCGGCATATCCGTGGGTCAGAACTTGAGCCCGGCAAAGATCCAATGCGTGTGTTCGTCTTCCTTTGCCCAGATGACGCGGGTCGGAATGGCGTAGGGGAATTTCCTTTTATCGATATATCCCACCCACTCGCCGGCAACGAGCGAGAGGTTGGTTCGAACCCCCACGCCGTCTCCGGAAATGTCGGTCGTAAGGGCGGAGTTGTCCTCCTTGAACTTCTTGGGGGCTAAAACCAGCCTGATGGGGATCTCGATTGGTCGGCGTTCTGTTCGACGAAGGTTTCCGGCAGCCATCTGGTGGGTTGCCATTAGGCACACTCCCATATGAGATCTGGAGCATCCCCTCACAAGGAACCCAAATCTCCCCGACTGGCATCGGGGTGTAATCGGGCAAATTGTACCATATTTGTCAAGAGTTTCTTTCTTGTGCAACCCTAAGTTGACTATACTAAATATTGCGCGTAATTCGGTTTGGGTATACCATCCCT